>DCNF01000103.1:5148-7900 GCA_002322035.1 Geobacter sp. UBA1603 | reverse complement strand
GCCTGCAAGAAATACGGCGGCTTCTACCTCGGTTCAATCGGCGGCCCGGCTGCCGTTCTGGCCGAAGAGAACATCAAGAAGGTCGAATGCATCGATTTCCCGGAACTGGGTATGGAAGCGGTCTGGAAGATCGAGGTGGAGAATTTCCCGGCCTTCATCCTGGTGGATGACAAGGGGAATGATTTCTTCAAGCAGCTCGGGCTGTAGGGAAAGGGCACACCATGAAACTGCTCGCAGCACTCATACTTGCCGTCATGGTCACCGCCCTGCCGGCAATGGCAGCCGAGCCGGCGAAAAAGCCGGCCGCCAAGCAGGTTACCACGGCATCCGGTTTGAAATATGTCGATGTCAAGGTCGGCAGCGGGGCATCACCGGCCAAGGGAAAGATGGTCAAGGTTCACTACACCGGAACCCTGGAAAACGGCAAAAAGTTCGACAGTTCCTATGACCGTCGCGAACCGATCGCCTTTGTATTCGGCGTCGGGCAGGTGATCCCTGGGTGGGATGAGGGGTTGACCGGGATGAAAGTCGGCGGCAAGCGGAAGCTGGTTATCCCGGCAAAGCTGGGCTACGGGGCGGCAGGGGCCCCGCCCGACATCCCGCCCAATGCGACGCTGTTGTTTGATGTTGAACTGGTGGATGTTCAGAAATAACGGGACATGATAACCGGAAGGAAAACGGGGGCGGCCGACTGGCGCCCCCGTTTTTATTGCAGCGCCCCCAGAACCTTGAGCAGATGTGGCACCATCTGCTTCTTGCGCGACATGAACCCTTTCAACTCGTAGAGGTTCGGCTCAAGCTGCGGATATCCCATAACATGGCCCAATTGGTGCAGCCCCTCTGCCAGAAAGAGCGTGGTCTCGCTGTAGATGTCAGTCACCATCAGTCCGGCAAGATCAAGCCCTTCCCTCCCCCGGACATTCTGAAGCACGGAGCGCAGCGCAGCGATATGTTCGTGAAACTCGTCGAAACCGACAACCTCCACCTGCCCCACTCCGAAGTCCACCTCCCCGGCTGAAAACCGCTTGAAATCGGACCGCACCGCATCCTCCAGAGAAACGTGGGAACGGAAACCACTGCAGGAAGAGAAGATCTCCCGGCCGAACTCCGCATGGTCAAGGCCGGACAACGTCTCCAACCAGGCCGCCATTTCCCGGTCACGCCCCGTGGTGGTCGGCGACTTGAGGATGACCGTGTCGGACATGATTCCGGCCAGAAGCAGAGCCGCGATCTTTTGCTCCGGCTCAAGCCCCCGTTCCCGGTAGAGTGATGCCACCACGGTGCAGGTACTGCCGACCGGTACCGCCATGAAGGTGATCGGCTGGCTGGTGGGGGAATTGCCGAGCTTGTGGTGATCTATCACCTCGAGGATCTCAACCGATTCCGCCCCCGGAACCGCCTGGGCAAGCTCATTATGATCCACCAGAATCAGCCCGTAGGGCAAGGGTGCCAGGAGGGATGATTTGGTCGCTATTCCGGCAATGGAGCCGTCCTCCTCGATGGCAATGACCGCCGATTCCCCGGAATGAAGCAGTTTCATCCGCAGGTGTTCCAGGGATTCAGCCATGCCGATCTTCTCGAATTTCTGTTCGACAAAACAGGAAAGGGGGGTGGAGAGACGGATCAGCCATGATGCGGAGGCTGTGTCGCAGGGGGTTGAAACAATGGTCACCCCCTGCCGGGCCGCCTGGTCGACAAGCTCATCGGAGGGAGAAAACCCGCCGGTGACCACCAGTAGCCGGACACCACGCTCCACTGCCGCCTGGTGGATGGACGGCCGGTCGCCGGTAACCACCACCAGCGAGCGGGGATCATAACCATCGATCCTGCCGGAGAAGGACTCCTCGCGCATGGCACCGATGAACAGGTGCAAGTGCTCGATTCCTTCGGACGGAAATCCGGCAAGGATTGTCCCGCCAATGCTGGCGGCAAGGGAGCTGATCGACGTATCGACGCCGCGTGTGCGGTCGCTTCCGGCCACCAGGTATTTTTCGGAGAGCTTCAGCAAAGAAACCACGCCGATCGGATGACTCTCCCCATCGACGACCGGCAGTATCCTGATGGTATGCCGGTGGAACAGTTCGAGAGCGTCTTTCAGCGACATGGAGGCCTGGGCGGTTACCGGCCGGCGCGTGACGATGTCCCTGACTTTCGGGTGCACATCCGCCAGATAGCGGGGCGGTTCGATCGAGAGTCGCTCGAGGATGTAGCGGGTCTGGGGGTTGGGCATGCCGGCCATTGCCGCCAGAACCCCGCTGTCCCCCTGAATCTTTTTCAGCTCGGCATAGGCGATGGCCGAGGCGATCGAGTCCGTATCAGGGTTTCTGTGACCGATGACGTAAATGCGCTTGTCCATGCCTGCTCCTGTCGAGGAAAGTTCAGGGAGTATAGAGCAGCCTCCGACCGGTTGTCAAACAGCCCCGTGCGGCATCAACGGGCGCGGGGAGCACGGCGGGGGTGCCGGGCAGCAGCACCGGAAGACGGCGATGAGGGGCGAACGTGGGGATGCTCTCCGGGGCGGGGAGCCGGTTTCTGACCTACAGGTTGCCGGGCGGGTGCGGGCTGCCCTCCGCTTTTCGCTGCGGACGGTGTACGGCGCTGCTGGGGCTGCCGCGGGGGGCGGGCAAACTCCTGATCCTTCTGGGGAGCGGGGACGCTGTAATCGAAACCTTCCAGAGTCCTGCGTTCCAGGGTTGCCCCAAGCTTTTTCTCGATGGTGCGCACCATAACACCATCCTCCGTGGTCACCATG
>DCNF01000103.1:4723-4998 GCA_002322035.1 Geobacter sp. UBA1603 | reverse complement strand
ATGCCGCGGGCGGCGATATCGGTTGCCACCAGAATCTGGAACGTGCCGTCTCGAAATCCATCCAGGGCGGCCTGCCTGCGGTTCTGGGAGAGATTCCCCTGCAGCGAGGCGGCCGTATACCCGGCCTTTTCCAACTGTTCGCCGAGGCGTTTTGCCCGGTGCTTGGTGCGGGTAAACACCAGTACCGACTCGGTGTCGGTATGGCGGAGCAGCTCCAGCAGCAGCGGTGTCTTCAGATGCTGGGACACCGGATAGAGCGCATGGGTGACGGTAAC
>DCNF01000103.1:4311-4582 GCA_002322035.1 Geobacter sp. UBA1603 | reverse complement strand
GCCGAGAAGAGCAGGGTCTGCCGCCGGGGAGGCAACTGTTTGAGGATGCGCCTGATGTCGGGAAGGAACCCCATGTCGAACATCTGATCGGCCTCATCCAGAACAAGCACTTCAAGCTGCGTGAGATCGATGGTTCCTTGCGCCATATGATCAAGCAGGCGCCCCGGGCAGGCCACGACGATCTCGACGCCGCGCTTCAGTTTTTCTATCTGCGGGTTCACCCCCACGCCGCCGTAGACGGTGATGCTTCGCAGCCGGGTCTGGCGGCCCA
>DCNF01000103.1:0-4253 GCA_002322035.1 Geobacter sp. UBA1603 | reverse complement strand
TGCTCGGCCAGTTCGCGGGTCGGTGCGATGACCAGGGCCCGCACCCTGCCCCGCGGACCGCTGGTCAGGCGGTGCAGGATCGGCAGGGCAAAAGCGGCGGTTTTACCGGTTCCGGTCTGGGCCAGGCCCATGACATCACGGCCCTGCATGACGACGGGAATCGCCTGCTGCTGGATCGGTGTCGGGATCGTGTACCCGGCGGCGTTGACACCGGCGGCCACATGGGGATTAAACTGAAACTCCTGAAACATCATAATTATCCTTCATTTCTTCGGGCACGAGCCCTTCCGGGCCTGCCTTCTGTAATTTCGGCGAACGAAAAAAGCCCCGAGATGGTTCCGGGGCTGTCGATTATCGAGTTTTCCGTGAAATACGCCTTTCGTGACCACAGTACCAGTGGGCACCGGCCACTGTCAAGGCATAACCGTTATTCCAAAAGGGCTTGCCAGCGCCCCGCCGGTTGGCTATAGTGTTCACATCTCCCCGGCAGCCACCGGCAGCCGAAACATCCCGGAGGACGTAATGCTTATCGACACACTCCCGCTTCCACCAGAAAAAATGAAGGCCAAATGCAGCGATGAGTCCCAGCTCGGCTTCGGTAAACTCTTTACCGACCGGATGCTGGTCGCCGAATGGAAGACAGGCCAGGGATGGCATAACGCCCGTATCGAACCCTATGGCCCGTTCCCGCTCGACCCGGCCTGCGCCGTTCTGCATTACTCCCAGGAGATCTTCGAGGGTTTGAAAGCCTACAAATGGTCCGACGGACGGATCGCCCTCTTCCGGCCCGAGATGAACGCCCGCCGCTTCAACCAGTCGGCCAGCCGGATGTGTATGCCAGAAGTCCCGGAAGAGCTCTTCCTGGGCGGCATCGAACAGCTGGTGGCCCTTGAGAAGGAGTGGATCCCGACCGCCCCGGAGACCTCCCTCTACATTCGTCCGGCCATGATCGCCGTCGACCCTTACCTGGGCGTCAAACCGTCGGACCACTACCTGTTCTTCGTGATCCTCTCCCCGGTCGGCGCTTACTACGCCGCCGGCTTCAACCCGGTCAGCATCATGGTTGAGGACGTCTTTGTCCGCGCTGTGGCCGGCGGAACCGGAGAAGCCAAAACCGGCGGCAACTACGCCTCATCCCTGATGGCAGCCCAGGTCGCCAAGAAAAAAGGCTACGACCAGGTGCTCTGGCTGGACGGCCGCGAGCGGCGCTTCATCGAGGAGGTCGGCGCCATGAATATGTTCTTTGCCTACGGCAGCCATATCGTGACCTCGCCCCTGACCGGCTCGATCCTTTCCGGCGTCACCCGCGACTCGGCGTTGAAACTGGCGGTGAAACTCGGCTACACCGTCGAGGAGCGGATGATCGACATCAACGATCTCTTTGCCGACATCAAAGCCGGCAGGGTGACTGAAGCATTCGGCAGCGGCACCGCCGCCGTCATCACCCCGGTCGGCACACTGGGCTACAAGGATGAGCGCCTGCAACTGACCGGTGGTCAGGTCGGCAGCATCACCCGGAAGCTGTATGACACCCTGACCGGCATCCAGACCGGCAGAACAGCCGACGAGTCCGGCTGGGTACGCTTTGTGGCACCATAAACGCTCCCTTGGGGGCCGCCGCATGGCGTGCCCCTGAAGCAAGGCCCTATGCCCCGCAAAAAAATCGACACATCCCGGTCCAAGGCTCCGAACAAGCTCTGCACATCATGCCGCAGGACCTGTAAACAGGCTGCAAACTCCGTGGTTGCAAAATGCCCGCGCTACTACCCCTTTAAATACAAACCGGCGCCACCGGGCGAATTCACCTGGAAACAGTTGGAACTCGGGATCTGAACGACACGCCTCCCCCAATCCCCGCAGCAGAGTCATCGCGCTGTTCAGGATGCGGACGCTGCGTCTGCGCCTGTCCGCTCAGACTCATCGGACTGAGGCAGCAGGGCCGGCGCAAGCGCTCCGTCCTCTGCACCCCGGAATCATGCACTTCGTGTGGCCTGTGCGCCGCCGCCTGCCCCCTCGCCCCGCGCTGAATCAGGAACTTCCGGCAAAACAGCAACTTGTCGCTTGACGTTTCTGAAGCTGTTGATATATAGTGTTCCGCTCATGGTTCCATGAGTGGCCGTGCTTGCCAGCAATCGCAGCAGACATGCGCCAAGACAGAGGAAAAACCTACAGGGGAAGCCCCGTCATGCACGATAAGATCAGGATTTTTTCCGGCAATTCAAATCCAGAGCTCGCCCAGAAAATTTGTGAAAACCTGGGAGTCCCCCTTGGGGCCGCCCGAGTCCGCCGCTTTTCCGACGGTGAGGTCATGGTCGAGATTCAGGAAAATGTCCGCGGTCGTGATGTTTACGTCATTCAATCAACCTGTGCCCCGACCAACGACAACCTGATGGAACTACTGGTCATGACCGACGCCCTCAAGCGGGCATCGGCAGCCACCATCACCGCCGTCATCCCCTACTACGGCTATGCCCGCCAGGACCGCAAGGCCGCGCCGCGCACACCGATCACTGCCAAGCTGGTGGCCGATCTGATTACCACTGCCGGCATCGACCGGGTGGTGACGACCGACCTGCACGCCGGCCAGATCCAGGGCTTTTTCAATATACCGGTCGAC
Organism: Geobacter sp. UBA1603; assembly: GCA_002322035.1. Taxonomy (GTDB): domain Bacteria; phylum Desulfobacterota; class Desulfuromonadia; order Geobacterales; family Pseudopelobacteraceae; genus UBA1603. The sequence goes on along the minus strand of DCNF01000103.1, from coordinate 1,636 downwards.
AACCTCTATGCGGCTCCGGTTATTCTCAACTACCTGAAAGATCGTTTTGCCGGCCAGGAGGTGGTCATGGTCACCCCCGATGCCGGTGGAACCGAACGCGCCCGCGCCTTTGCCAAGCGCCTCGGCTGCACCCTGGCTGTTATCGACAAACGCCGTACCGGCCCCAACGTAGCCGAAGTCATGCACCTGATCGGTGATGTACGCAGCAAGATCGCCATTATCCTTGATGACATGATCGACACGGCTGGCACCCTGACCCAGGCCGCCAAAGCTCTCAAGGAGAATGGTGCGAGCCATATTTATGCCTGTGCCACCCACGGCGTGCTCTCCGGTCCGGCCATCGAACGGATCAACGCATCGGTCATCGAGGAGGTCGTGCTGACCGACACCATTCCGCTTGGGGCAAAAGCCGAACAGACCACACGAGTCCGTATGCTTTCTGTTGCCGAATTATTGGGTGAGGCAATTCGCCGGATCCATGAGGACGAATCGGTCAGCTCACTTTTTGTGTAACATAAGCCACATCAGCCAGATACACGGCGGCATGCAACCGCCACTACGATTGGAGGAACACCATGCAACAGAAACAGATGAACATTGAATTGCGCTCCGGAACCGGTAAAGGTGTCAGCCGCAGACTGCGCAACGCCGAGAAGGTTCCGGCAGTCGTGTACGGCAAGGGAATGGATCCGATGCCGATCAGCATCGGCTATCGTGACCTGCAGGCAGCCATTTCAGGCGAAGGTGGCATCAACAACCTGATCACCCTGATCGGAGGCGGCAGCCTCGACCAGACAATGGCCATTATCGCCGATATCCAGCGCGATGCCGTCAAGGGCACTTACAAACACGTTGACCTGCACCGCATCAACATGAATGAAAAACTGCGCGTGACTGTTCCGGTGCAGTTGAAAGGTACCGCCATCGGCGTCAAGGAAGGCGGCCTGCTCGACCTGGCCCACCACGAACTGCACGTGGAGTGCCTGCCGGGCAACATTCCCGACCATATCGTGATCGACATCAGCCAACTGAAGATTGCGCACTCGATCCACGTCAACGAGATCGCTGTTCCCGAAGGAGTCAAGCTGCTCGACAACCCCAAAACCCCGGTGGTCAGCGTCCTGGGCAGGGCCAAGGAAGAAGCTCCGGCCGCGTCCTGAGCCGCCTGAACAGCCAATGAGCACTTTTGTCATAGCGGGGCTGGGAAATCCCGGCCCCCGGTATCAATGGACCCGCCACAACGCGGGTTTCCTTTTTTTGGATCGCCTGGCAGCCAGCGAGAACCAGTCCATCAACCGCAAGAATTTCTCCGGCATCACCGGAGAATGGAGCTACGGCGGACATCGCCTGATCCTGCTTAAACCGCAGACCTTCATGAACCGCTCCGGCCTTTCGGTCATGCCGGCACTCCAGTTCCACAAGCTGCCGCTTTCGCAGCTGATCGTGGTCCACGATGAGCTTGACCTCCCCTACGGCACGGTACGCTTCAAGCAGGGAGGGGGGCATGGCGGGCACAACGGCCTGCGCTCGATCATGGAACAGCTCGGCAAAGGCGACTTCATCCGTCTGCGGATCGGCATCGGCAAACCGCAGCATGGCGACACCAGCGACTACGTCCTCGGAACGATCCCCCCGC
>DCNF01000098.1:14384-16465 GCA_002322035.1 Geobacter sp. UBA1603 | reverse complement strand
AGATCCACCCCTCGGTTGCGGCGAGGCGGTCGAGTTCGCTTCCTGCGCCGGTCACTGCCACGGCGTGGAGAGCAAAATCAAGTCCGGCTTTCCGGTAGGCCTCCCGGGTCTCCAGCATGCCGTTACGGGTCTCCTTGGTGGAACCGCTTTTGGATATGACGATGGCCAGGGTCGTGGCAAGCCCGGCACCGATCTGGCTGAAGACCCGATCCATGCCGTCCGGGTCGGTGTTGTCGAGGAAATACGGTGTCATGGTGTCGTGTTCCGACCAGAGGGCATCGGCAACGAACTGCGGTCCAAGCGCCGACCCGCCGATCCCGATAACCAGGAAGCGATCGAATTTTCTGCCATTGGCCGCAGCAATGCTGCCGGCATGGATGCTGCCGGCACACTCCTTGATCGCGGAAACGGTAGTCTCTATCTCGCGGGCCAGATCCTCTTCAGGTGCCAGGGCCGGGGTGCGCAGCCAGTAATGGCCAACCATCCGTCCCTCGTCGGGATTGGCAATAGCCCCCCCCTCCAGAGCGGCCATGGCTGCAAAAGCTCCCTGCATGGCCGGCTCCATCCGTTGTAGAAACGAATCATCAAAATCCATGCGGCTTATGTCGAGCCAGAGGTTGATCTCTTTGAAAAATAGATTGTAGTTACAAAAACGATCAAATGAATTGTTCATATCGCTCGCGCCTCCGGTGTGGTGTTGTCCTGTAACGTACTGCCTTCAGATTGCCGTCTTCAGTTCCTCAATCAGTTCCCCAAGGAAATCGTATCCCTTCTGCCAGAATCCCGCTTCCGTAATGTCAATACCTGCCAGGGCGGCGGTATCGGCCGGAGACAGTGAACCGCCCGATTCCAGCAGGCGCCGGTAGCCCGCCTTGAAACCGTCGCCCTGTTCACGGTATTTGCGGTACAGCGCCAGTACGAGCAGTTCGGCAAAGGTGTAGGAGTAGCAGTAAAATCGGCTGTGGATGAAGTGGCTGATGTAACTCCAGCCCCAGCGGTAGGACGGTATCATATCAACCGCATCCCCAAACAGCCGGGCGTTTTCCTCAAGCCAGATCTGGCCGATCCGGTCGTTTGAGAGAAGTCCGTTTTTACGCTCTTCATGCAGCCTTAACTCGAAGCGTGTCAGGACCGTCTGACGAAAGGTGGTAGCGATTATGTCCTCGATTTTGGCACATAAAAGCGACCGGCGAACGGCTGGGTCCTGTTCGCGGTCAAGCAGCATACGGGTCAGAAGCATTTCCCCGAAAACCGATGCAGTCTCGGCCAGGGGGAGCGGGGCGTGGTAATTGAGCATCGTCTGCTTTTGGGACAGGACAAAGTGCAGGCCATGGCCGGCTTCATGGGCGATAGTGGCAATATCGCGCAGGGTCCCGGTGTAGTTGAGCAGCAGAAAAGGGGGCGCTGCCGGAGAGATTCCCATGGCGAAGGCTCCGCCCGATTTGCCGGCCCGCGGCATGACATCCACCCGCCGTTCGTCGAAAAAGGCCTGAATGATCCGGCCGAAGTCAGGATCAAAACCCTGATAGGCTTCAACGGTCAGTTGTCTGGCTTCATCAAAGCTATACTGTTTGCCCGATTCGGCAACCGGCGCATAGATATCGCAGTTGCGAATTTTTTGCATGCCGAGCATGCCGGCTTTAATCCGGAAATACTGCTGCGCCAGGCCGTAGTTGGCTTCGGTGACCGACATCAGGTGCTCAACCGCCTGATCCGGAATTTCATTGCCGATGTTGGTCGGCTGGATCGGCGAACCGTAGCCGCGCAGTTCCATCTCCTGGCCATGATCCAGCGCCATGGTGTTAAAGACCGTGTTGAACACGATTCCCTGTTCGGCATGCTTTTCCAGAAACGTGGAAAACGCGCGGAAGCGAATGTCAGGCGAGGTGTTGTGCAGCAGTGAAAGCAGTTCTTCCCCGGTAAAGTCCTTTTCTTCGCCGTTCAGCTCCATCCGGTATTTCAGGGAGGCTGACAGCTCGTCGAACAGCGTGGTGAAGGCCCTGATGCCGGTAAGATTCTTACGGGTCAGCAGCCGCTCTTCATTCTCTTTCAGCGTGTAGGGTCGAAATTTGCGGATTCCC
>DCNF01000098.1:12389-14299 GCA_002322035.1 Geobacter sp. UBA1603 | reverse complement strand
AAGTTCCATCAGTTCCAGATCAAAGAAAAGCAGCTGCTGCGAAAGTCGGCTGCCCAGTTCGGAGCAGCGCTGCGACAGGGAGCGGTTGGTCTCGTTGCCCGAATCCTGGGCAAACAGCAGGTGGGCATAACAGAAGGCTGCGCTCATCTGCTGCTGCAGTGCTTCGTATTCGCGGATTGAAGCCAGCAGAAGTTCCGTAGGCAGCCCGGAAACTTTCTCGAAGTATTTATGGCGGAATGTTGCGGCGTCAGTTTCAAAGTGTTTCAGATCGGCTTCAAGCCCGGGGCTGTCCGGGGATTGGTACAGCAGGGCGGTGTTCCAGGTAAGGTCTGAATTCATGGTGCGGGAATCTCCTTCGTGATTCTTAACTTATGGGTATATGGGGCCGGTCGCCTGGGTGGTGCAGTACAGTGTGAGAAGCTCGCGATAGGATTCAAAAAGCCGTTCGGCTGAACCGATCACGTCAAGGAGCGGATATACGCCCTGAATTCGGATGCTCCGCTCGATACTGTCACACAGGTCGGACAACTCCTGGGCCCCGACGATTGCGCTTGACGTTTTGAGCTTGTGGGCCGCCATGGCCAGACTTTCCCTGTCCCTGGTATACCAGCCGAGTTTCATATCTTCAAGCAGCTGCGGCGCGTCCTCCAGATAGTGGCCGACGATCCTCTCCAGTATGTACGGATCAATAGACTGTTCGAGCTGGCGCAATTCGTCAAGGGCCTGCTGGTGAAGCTCGCGCGGTGTGACTTTTCCGTTCTCCGCAGGCATGGTTGATGCCAGCTCCGCAAGGGGTCCCGCCGGATCAGCCAGGAATCGTCCGATACCCGCGACCAGTTGGTCAAGTTTGAAGGGTTTGAGGATCACATCGTCCATCCCGACGCTCAGGCAGCGCAGACGATCCTGTTCCAGTGCGTTTCCGGTCAGGGCGATCACCGGCGTGCGCTTCTGGCGGCCGCTCTGGGTATGCTCCCATTCCCGGAAAAAGCGGGTGGCCTGGTATCCGTCCATGCGAGGCATCTGACAGTCCATCAGCACGAGATCGAACTCCTGATGCATCAGCAGGTCAAGGGCTGCCTGACCGTCTTCGGCACAGGTTGTAGTGCAGCCGAGCAGGTGAAGAAGTTCGCAGCAGACGTCCCGGTTGACGGCACTGTCCTCAACAACCAGGATTCGGCTCCCTTCAAGGGTCTGGTGTGCCTCCTGATCAGATGCGAACGAAGCGGCTGTGACCGGAACCCTCCGGGATGGGATCAGGTGCGCCGTAAAGCTGAACGTGGAGCCGGTACCGGGCGAACTCTCAACGGTTACGGTGCCGCCCATCAGTTCGGTCAGCTGTCTGGCTATAGCCAGGCCGAGACCGGTGCCGCCGAAGCGCCGGGTTGTGGAGCTGTCGGCCTGGGAAAACCGGTCAAAGATCATTGAAAGAGCATCCGGAGAAATGCCGATGCCGGTGTCGGAAACATCAAACCGGATCAGTCCGTTGTGCTGGTATTCCGGATCGGGCGCAACGGTGATCCGTACCATACCATGATCGGTAAATTTTATGGCATTGCTGACCAGATTGTTCAGCACCTGGCGCAGACGGCCCGGGTCGCCCTCGACAACATCGGGCAGGCCACCGGAATGGGAAACATCGAAGGTGAGCTTTTTATCAGCCGCCGCCTGTGAGAAAACCGTTCTGACATCATGTATCAGATCAAGCAGGTAAAACGGACACAGTTCGAGGTCAAGTTTTCCCGCCTCGATTTTGGAAAAATCAAGGATATCGTTGATTACTGATAAAAGGCTGGTCGTTGAGTTACGGATCGTTGACGCGTAATGCACCTGCTTTTCGGTGAGCGGGGTGTGCAGCAGCAGTTCCGCCATCCCGGTAATGCCGTTCATCGGCGTGCGGATTTCATGGCTCA
>DCNF01000098.1:11936-12258 GCA_002322035.1 Geobacter sp. UBA1603 | reverse complement strand
GCATTGCTTGAGGAGAGCTCTTCGGTCCGTTCCTGGATCCGCTCCTCAAGGGTCTGGTTATATGATTCAAGCTGGTTATCGCGTTCCTGGATACCGGTCAGCATAGTGTTGAAGCCTTCGATCAGCGTGCCGACTTCATCACGCGAGGTCTGCGGTAGCCGCAGAGAGTAGTCACGGGAACTGCTGATCTGCTGCATCGCCGATGCCAGGGATGTGACCGGCTCGGTCACCATCCGTTCGAAACGTCGGGCCAACAGGTAGGTCAAAAACATTGCCGAAATGAAGACGAGAAAAGCGATGGCCGTTAGATAGCTCACCATCT
>DCNF01000098.1:2481-11799 GCA_002322035.1 Geobacter sp. UBA1603 | reverse complement strand
AACCACCACCCGGAACGCCGGCCGATTTCTTCAATAATCTGCTGCGGCGGTTTTGCCAGAGTCCCGTTCCTTGCTTCAGATCCTGTATATCTGGCAAAAATGGCCCCATTGGCATCGAGGATGTAGGCGGAAATGATCTGGCGATGATCCTGGAAGCTCTTCAGGGTTTCATCTGCTGCTGTTCTGTCATTGAAAAGCAGGGGTGCCGTCGAGTTCCTGGCGATAATTTCGGAATACGTCCGCAGCTCGCTCTTGATTTCACGGACTTTTATGGACAACTCACAGATGAAGAATGCGAGCGTCACCAGCGACAGAACAATAAAACTCTGGCTGATGGTCAACATCATCAGTTTGGAGCGGAAGGGGATGTTGCCGAAACGCTCCCGCAGTGAGGCACGAGTAAGGGCCGGCATTACTGATACACCTCGGTTGCCAGTTTGAGCAGATGGCTGCTGATGGTCAGTCCTGCATTACGGGCACGTCTCAGGCTGATTGAAAAGGAAAGCCTGCCTCCACCGCTTACGACCTTTATCATTCCTCCGTCGTGGCTGATGAAGCCTTCGCTGTCGCCGATGGTCAATACCGGGTCGTTTCCCAGATGACTGATTGCCCGGACGGTTGACTTGCGTTCGCTGGTATCAATGAAAACCACCTGACAGTTATCCAGATCCTGAATGTCGGTGGAAATACGCAGGCGCAGCTTCTTGCCGTTGACAGCCCTGCCGTTCAGGGACTGCCAGGCATTGCCCGGGGTGCTCCTGCCGAGCACACCGATACATATCTCATTATCAGCGGCAGTGGCGTTTGCCGGCCAGGTGACGTATCGGATTACGTTGCTGACAAAGGCGGCTTTGATCTGCCCATCGGTCATCGAGGGGAGTACGGTGGCGTGGCTGTTAGAAAACATGACCGCCATGAACATGAGTAGCAATGTCAACACAAAGGGAATCTGCCGGTACGGTCGGGATATGCCGGTATTGTTTCGTGTTTTGAGCATCAGAACTTCCAGGTCACTTTGCCGTAGATGCTGCGGACAACTTCGGACGGGAGCGTATTGATGTATTCGGGGATGAATTCCTGGTGGCGATTGTCGAGAAGGTTCTGCCCGACCAGCGAAAGCTCAAGGGAACGGTGCGGGTTCCAGGCCAGTCGGGCATCAAGCGTGGTGTATCCGGGGATCGAAATGCCGTCGATCGAATCAATGGTGTTGGTGCCGCGCAGCCAGAGGTCGAGCGAAAGACGGCGCGTAAGATTGAATCCTGAACGGATGCTGAACTGATGCCGCGGCGTGTCTCCTTCTGCATTTCCTTTGTTGATCGCGTCAGTGCTGGTCCGGTCGAGAACCATGGCAAACCGCTCGTAGCTGTAGGCTGCCTGCAGGCGCAGCCATTCGAGGGGGGTCCAGTCAAAGGCCAGTTCAGCACCATAGGAATGGCCGCGCATGGCATTGACTAGGTAGGAGTCAATACCCGTTACCGATGGAGTCGGCACCGATAGCACCCGCAGGTTCCGGTAATCGTTGTAATAGGTGGCGATGTCGATTGACGCGCGGTTCGCAAACTCTGTCCGGTAACCGGCTTCACAGGAGAGCACCTCCTCTGACTTGAACTGCCTGTTTCCGTGTATGGTGACCGGGATAGGCTGACCTGCCGGAACTACAGTCCGGTAAAAATAGTGTATATCCTCTTCACCACGGGTTTTGGCGCGCACCGCCCGGGATACGGCGGTCCAGAACGTATGCAGCGGATCCGGTTTCCAGATCAGTCGCCCGGTGGGCTGCACATCGAACCCGGCAACGCTGCTCTGCTCGAAGCGTGAGCCGAGCACCAGCAAAAGAGTGTCCGGCATGAGCGTGATCTCATCATGGATGAATGCGCTGAAGAGGTTATTGACAACATCGGTCCGGTCAAACGTGAGGATCGGGGTATTAGTCGTCCGGTACTGACTGTAGCGGTATCCGGCTCCCCAGATCAGGTCATGGCGCCCGAAGCCGGCCCGGTGATGCAGATCCATGTCGACCATGTTGAATTTCTGGGGGGCCACGTGCATGTCCCGCTCGCTGTGATCGTAATAGATCTGCAGTGAAAGGGAGTCGCTGCCGGCCAGGCTCCGCTGCCAGCGGGTAAGCAGGTTGCCGCCACTGACGCTCGAGTTGGAAGGTATATCTGACACATTAGGGGGTGTGGGGTTCAGATTGTAGATACGGTATGTTTCGTTGATGCCGCCCCTGTAGTAATCCCCCTGGAGCGTGATGGTGTCGCGGGAAGAGGGGTGCGAGTCGAGCCGGAATCCGCCCCTGGTCATCTCCCAGGCATCGTTGGCCGCATTGCCCGATGAGTCGCTGAAGCGTCCCCGCTCAAGGTGTTTTGTATAGAGCCTCAATGACGTTGAGTCACTTAACCGTGATGAATAGCGGGCTGTCGCAAAGACCTTTTCGTATGATCCGCCGCCGCTGCTGATAAAACCTCCGGTCGTGTCATTGGCCGATTTGGTGATGATATTGATCACGCCATTGACGGCATTTGAACCCCACAGGGCCGCGCCGGGGCCGCGGATAACCTCGATCCGCTCGATGTCTTCAAGGGCGGTATCCTGGACCTCCCAGTAGACGCCGAGGAAAAAAGGCGTATAAAGGCTGCGGCCGTCCATCAGCACAAGCAGCTTGTTGGCAAATCTGCCATTGAAGCCGCGGGCCGAGATGGCCCACTTGCTGCTGTCGATCCGGGCAACCTGCAGGCCGGGCACCATTCGCAGCGCGTCGGGGATTGAGGTGACACCGGACCGTCGGATATCTTCCTGGGTGATGACAAAAACAGCTGCCGCGGCGTCGTTAACAAGCTGCGATTTTTTAGAAACCGAAGTGACCTTCAGGTCAATCAGTGATTCGAGCGGAATGGCGGTCAGGTCATTGTCCGGTTCAGTAGCCAGAGCACTCGGTGCCACACCGGAAATAAGCGCACAGATACAGAAAAGCGTGAGTAACTGGACTGGTTGGTATGCCATGACCGATGTTCTCCCGGAGAGGGGATATCAGCAAAAATGAAAAACTTACAATACAGTGCGGAAAGCGGATCTGTCAACCAATCGTGGCAGTTTCCCCCACTTACTGATTGATTGGGTTATGGGCGGGGAAGGGCTATAGCCGAGGCTTGTCGGCGTCTTCTTGATTACTATCGGCATCCGGGACAGATTCTCGTTCTCCCGTCCTTGACGATTTTATTTATCATCTCATCAACCGTGAGAATCAGTGTATTGTTTGATCCACTGGTAATCATGGCATCATACATCTCCTCCGCACCGGCCACATCGACACTGCGAATGAAAACCGACGCAAAGGCAGTTACCCGGAGCATCGTGCCGACGATACCGGCGTTGAAGGTTTCGGTTCGGTTAACCCGGCCCTCCCAGCGGACTGATTTCGTTGCATCTTCAATGCGGCAGACCAGTCCAATGGTGGCGATCTTGTCAGAACCGACGGTGCCGATTTTTATATCAGTCGATTTTTCAAGGGTGCAGACCGCGACCCTGTCAAATCCTGAAGGAACGCTGGGTTCGGAGGTGATGGCCGCATCACCGAAAGCGGCCTTCAATCCATTAAGCATGTGGCTTTCAAGTGCCTCTCCAAGCGCCCACCGTTTGTACACAAACGAATAAGCGAACTCGCGGCTTTCTTCAGGAATATGCAGAGCGACTTTGAGTGGGATTGTGTTTTCGGGTTTGGGATAGGCAGGCACATAATCGGGGGTGTTGAAATGATAGACTTTGGTGCATCCCGAAAAGACGAACGCTGCGAACAGCAGTGCCGGATACAGCCATACTCTGAAGTACCCCCGGACGTCGTGTAATACCATGATCCGTTCCCCCCCCTTGTCTGGCAATTACGGTGTGTCGTTAACCTCGCATGCTGTTTGAGGAAAACAGACGTTATGAGCCTGATTGGCGCGGGCGCCGCATTTCAGGCATGTTACAGCGGGATCTGACGACAGGTGCTGAACTTCGTGTAAAAGCCCCATGTGGGTGAGCCAGCAGATATGTCCCTTGTGCAGTTCTCCACACTTGCAGAGCATTTCGGGGGGGTTGTCATCTGTTCTGGTCATGATTCTCCTTTGTATCAGAAAGTTTCAGGAATGCAACAGGACGTAACCCGGTTATGCCAGTGTCGAAAGAAGTTGAGCCAGCTCTTCAGGATCTGTCATGGGGCGATGGCAGGTTCCGTAGGCGCAGACCGAAACGCTAGGAACTGCGTTTGTGTTTCCTGAATGGCGATATACAGCGGAAAACAGCCCGCTTTTGGCGGCCGTTGTCATCAGCGCCCGAAACCCCTGCGTTCCGACCGGCCCGGAAAAATTGAAAACAGGCGGTTCTTCATTAAGAGCATTGGCTACTGTCAATGCCAGAAGCTGGGATGCTGCATGCCTTTGGGCATCTGCCAGTGGGCGCTCAACAGCCCGCGATGCAGATTCACGCAGGTCCTGCCTGCCGATCAGACGCGAAAGTCGTTCCAGACACCAGGCGGTCTGGGAGAGGGGAGACGGCATGACGCCGTCGTGGTCAAGAGAAGCAGGGTGGGGCATTGCTTCGGCATCAAAACCAGTTTTGCGCATAACCCCGGCTTCCTGGTCCCAGAACAGACGCACGGTCTCATCGGCCAGCAACAGTGCCTGATCACGGCGTGAGGTATCAAGGGTTGCGTTGTACAGTTCGATCAAGCCGAACATAAGGGCAGAATAATCCTCAAGGAATGCAGGGGCTTTGGACGGGCCATTCAGGAAGCTGCGTAAAAGTCGGCCGTCGGCGCGGCGCAGGCGGGTGAGAATGAAATCAGCGGCAGATGTGGCCTGGTCACGATGCTCCGGTATGTCAAGAACAGCGCTGCTGCGGGCATAGGCCGCGATCATCAGGCCGTTCCAGGCGGTGATGATCTTTTCGTCACGTAGTGGCTGAATCCTTGCCCTGCGGGCAGTCAAAAGGATTGATCGGCACTGCCCGATCCGATGTGCGAGTTCTGCCGCATCGAGCCCTTCCTGTGCTGAAAACCGGTCCAGCGGCAGCGGCATGTGCAGGATGTTCTCCCCCCCCTCAAAATTGCCGGTTTCGCTGATGTCGTACAGTCGGCAGAAGAGATCGGCCTCGTCACCCAGAAGCGTTTCAATCTCTTCCCTGCGCCAGAGATAGCAGGCTCCTTCGCGATTTTCCGAGTCGGCGTCGAGTGCCGAGTAGAAGCCGCCCTGCCAATTCGAGAGATCACGGCCGACAAAGGTAAGGATGTTTTCCACCATCTCCCGGTAGCACTGGTCTCCGGTGAGGCAATAGGCGTCGAGTGCTGCATGGGCAACCATGGCCTGGTCGTAGAGCATTTTTTCAAAATGGGGGACACGCCACTGCCGGTCGGTTGCATAGCGGTGCAAGCCGCCTCCCAGGTGATCCCAGATGCCGCCCGCCCTCATAATATGGAGGGTTTGCAGCGCCATGGCGCGGGCTTCCGGCTGTTTGTTCCGTATAAGCCAAGTCAGATTGATCGGCATCGGAAACTTTGGGGCATTGCCAAAACCGCCGAAGTGCTGATCGAAGCTCCCGCTCAACTGCTGAAGAGCTTCAGCTGAAAGAAATGTGAGGTTTGCGTCTGGTGGCGTGTCGTGACGCTTTGGGGCCGATACCCGGGCAAGGGCTTCGATGATTCCTGAGCAGTTGGCTTCGATGCGATCCGGCTGCTGGTGCCAGAGCGCCGCAATGCCGGCCAGCAGGTCCAGAAGGCCGGTCATGCCGTCCCGTCCCCGTTTCGGCAGGTAGGTCATGGCGAAGAAGGGCCTTTTCTCGGGAGTCATGAAGACGTTCAGCGGCCAGCCGCCGCTGCCGGTCATAACCTGTGACACGGCCATGCAGAAATCATCGATATCCGGTCGCTCTTCGCGGTCAACCTTGATGCAGATGAAGTGGCGATTGAGCAGATCGGCCACCTCCCGGTCCTCGAAGGATTCGCCGGCCATGACGTGGCACCAGTGGCAGGTGGCATAGCCGACCGATACCAGAACCGGCAGACTGCCATCGCGGGCGGCGGTAAAGGCCTGCTCACCCCACTCATACCAGCGGACCGGGTTCTCGGCATGCTGAAGCAGGTAGGGGCTGCTGGAGAATATCAGTCGGTTGAACCGCTCTCCACCATCTTCCGGCAGGCTCGAGCGATCGACCTGCTGCAGGGATTTCAGATAGGCACCGCTGTCGTTATATTTCATGTTATTATTCCTCGCCCAGCATTCTAGCAAAAAAATCAGCAGCAAGATCGGCGGATTTTGATTCACTACATCTGTTTTCGCTTGAAGTATCGCTGAGCAGTTCTTCCGGAATCTCGGCCAGAAATCTGCTCGGGTGACGCTCTTCAACCGTGCCATACTTTCTGCGGGTCAGGCAGCGTGAAATCGTCAGGTGCCGGCGGGCCCGGGTGATGCCAACGTAGCAAAGCCTCCGCTCTTCCGCGCAGCCAGGATCCTCCTCCAGAGAGCGTTTGTGGGGAAGCAGTTCCTCTTCCATCCCCACCAGCCAGACATGCTCGAACTCCAATCCCTTGCTCGAATGGAGCGACATCAGGGTGACGGCGTTTGTACCATGTTCCTTGTCGTCTCCGTCCTGATTGTCCATCAGGGTAATCCGCTCCAGAAACCCTGCCAGGCCGGCAGCGGGATTTCGCTCCTCGAACAGCGCCAGCGAGTTGACCACCTGTTCGATGTTCTCGATCCTTTTGCGAGCCTGGGCCGGGTCATTCAGGGTCCGGTAAATTTCGTCTTCGATGCGCAGGCGGTTGAACAGGGCATTGGTCTGCTCACCCAGCCGGCGGCGCTGGTCGAATGCGGTGATAATTTCAGTCATCATACGATGGAAAGCCGCCACGGTCTTTTTTGACGATTCCGACATTCCATCGATATCCTGAAGCCTGCCCATGGCTTCGAAGAGCGGAATGTCATGCTCCATTGACCACTGGTTCAGATGTACCAGTGTGGTGTCACCGATGCCGCGACGGGGAAAATTGATGATCCGCAGCCAAGACGCTTCGTCACCCGGGTTGTCGATCACCCGCAGGTAGGCGATGGCGTCTTTAACCTCCTTGCGTTCGTAAAACTGCTGGCCACCCACAACAACAAAGGGGATGCGTTCCATGCGCAGCTTTTCCTCAAAGGCCCGGCTTTGGGAGTTGGAGCGGTAGAGTACGGCACAGTCCGACCATGACAGTCTGCCGCTGTATTGCTCGAAGATCATGGCATCGACAACACGGGCGGCTTCATCCTCCTCGTTGTCAGCGACAATCAGATCGATCTGGCGGCCACGTCCCGCATCGCTCCAGAGTGCTTTGTCGCTGCGCACGGCGTTGTTGCGGATTACGGCATTGGCGGCATCCAGGATGGTGCCGGTCGAGCGGTAGTTCTGTTCAAGCTTGATAACGGTACACCCGGGGTAGTCGTGCTCGAAATTGAGGATATTCTGTACCTCGGCCCCCCGCCAGCCATAAATTGACTGGTCGTCGTCACCTACGACGCAGATGTTGCCGTGCCGCTGCGCTAGAAGTGAGATCAAAAGGTACTGGGATGCGTTGGTATCCTGGTATTCATCAACCATAATGTAGCGGAACCGGTCCTGCCAATACTCCCGGATTATGCGGGATGACTGCAGTAAACGTACCGTCATCATTATTATATCGTCAAAATCAATCGCATTGAACGCTTTTAGCAATTCCTGGTAGCGCGGGTAGGCTGCAGCCGTTGCCAGATCAAGGCGGTCGACACCGGAAGGTGTGAATTCTTCGGGATGGATCAGTCGGTTCTTAAGGCCGGATATCTTCCAGAGGATCAGGTCAGGATCGACCTGTTTCGGGTCAATGCCCCGTTCACGCAGCGCCTGGCGCAGCACGCCGGCCTGGTCTGATGTCGAGTAGATCGAAAAATTGGGTTTGAATCCGAGAGCACGGATGTCGCGGCGCAGAATCCGTACGCCGAGGGAATGAAAGGTCGAGATGACGATTCCGTCGGCAAGGCTGCCGGCCATGCCGGCAACTCGCTCGTTCATTTCGCGGGCGGCCTTGTTGGTGAAGGTCACCGCCAGAATAGCGCTGGCCGGAATACGCTTTGCCTTCAGAAGATGCACGATGCGGGTTGTGACAACCTGGGTTTTGCCGGAGCCGGCCCCGGCAAGGATCAGCAGGGCACCTTCGGTGGTGTTGACGGCGCGCTGCTGGGGGGGATTGAGTCGTTTCATGGTATTTGTGTGGTACCACGACTGAACCGGTCGGTTCAACTGAGAACTCACCTGGCTGGTTTGATCTGTCTGCTGCCGGCAGATTGGTTGCAATCTACCGGTTACATGGTAAAGTAATGCAAGGCTGTAGAAAATTTCGCGTCTGTAGGAGAATGATCGGTGTCCGGAGCCTCCCTTAAGAAAAAGCGTTCGGCCAAAAAAGTCATGGCAGCGGTTACCGTCGATCAGGCTGGTGCCAGTCCGGTCAAGTCTGTCAGGAAGGGGGGCAAAAAGCCGGCACCGGCTGTCGCTCCTGCTGGCGGGGCCACCCCGGAATTCGATTTAAGCGACAGTCAGTGGTTTCTCAACCGGGAGCTGACCTGGCTTGAATTCAACAAGCGGGTATTGCATGAAGCCGAGGATGAGCGTACCCCCCTTCTCGAGCGGGTCAAGTTTCTGGCGATTGTCAGTGCCAACCTTGATGAGTTCTTCATGAAGCGGATTGGCGGGCTCAAACAGCAGATCGGAGCAGGCATGCGNNGAACTGACCCTTGACGGGCGTACTGCCCGTCAGCAGGTTAGGGAGTGCCACTCCGTGATTCGTGAGCTTGAACTGCGCAAGGAGCAGGCGTTTCGGGCGGTGTTCAAGCTCCTGCAAGAGAAGAATATCCTGATTGAAACCTATGATGAGATTACTGCAAAAGAGAAAAAAAGCCTCCGGGAACACTACTACTCAACAATCTTTCCTCTGTTGACTCCCCAGTCGATCGACCCGGCCCACCCGTTCCCGTTCATCTCAAATCTTTCGCTGAACCTGCTGGTGTCGCTGCGCTACCCCCGCAGCCGCCAGGTTTTCCTGGCCCGCGTCAAGGTGCCGGTTGGGCTTGGAACCCCCCGCTTTATACGAATCGGCAAGGGAGACCATTTTGTCCGGCTCGAGGACGTGATGATCAGCAATATGGATCTTTTGTTTCCCGGGATGGACGTGGTCTCCTGCACGCTCTTCCGGGTCACCCGCAATGCCAATACCGAAAAGGACGAGGAAGAGGCTGACGATCTGATGGCCATGATCGAGTCGGAGCTGAAGGAGCGCAA
>DCNF01000098.1:0-2318 GCA_002322035.1 Geobacter sp. UBA1603 | reverse complement strand
GTGACCTGTTCGAGATTGCCCGGCTCGATTACCCGCGGCTGCATGATCCGCCCCATCACCCGATCGACCACCCGACGCTCCCTGCCACCCGTAATATTTTCCATGTCATGCGTGATACCGGTGCGATTCTGCTCCAGCATCCCTACGAGTCTTTTTCGACCTCGGTCGAACGCTTTCTGAAAGAGGCGGCCCAGGACCCCAAGGTACGCGGCATAAAAATGACCCTCTANNCGGACCGGTTCCGACAGCAGGATCATCGAGTCACTGATGCTGGCAGCCCAGAACGGCAAGCAGGTCGCGGTCGTGGTTGAACTGAAGGCCCGTTTTGACGAAGCGGCCAATATTAGGCTGGCCGAACGAATGGAAGAATCGGGGATTCACGTCACCTATGGGGTTGTCGGGCTGAAAACGCATTGCAAGGTAATCATGGTGGTGCGCCAGGATTATAACGGGCTGCGACGCTATGTTCATATCGGCACCGGCAACTACCACGCNNGCGGTGCTGGTGGAGCTGAAGGCGCGCTTCGACGAGGAGAACAACATCATCTGGGCCCGCGCCCTCGAGCGCGCCGGCGTGCACGTGGTGTACGGCATGGTCGGCCACAAGACGCATTGCAAGGCGGCCGTGGTAGTGCGCCGCGAAAAGAAGGGACTGCGCACCTATGTGCACATCGGCACCGGCAACTACCACGCCGATACAGCCCGGATTTACAGCGACGTCGGGATGCTGACCTGTGATCAGGTTATTGCCGAGGATGTGACCGAACTGTTCAATTACCTGACGACCGGGTTCATGATCAAACGCAATTACCGGAAAATCGCTCCGGCGCCGAGGCTTCTCAAAAAGGCGCTTCTTGCAGAGATCGAGCGGGAGATTGCTCTCCAGACCGAAAAGGGCGGAGGCCTGATACGTTTCAAGATGAACGCACTGGATGACGGGGATATCGTAAGGGCCCTGTACCGTGCCTCCATGGCCGGAGTCAGGATTGAGCTGTATGTCCGCGACACATGCCGTCTGCGGCCGGGTATTCCCGGGCTTTCAGATACGATCCAGGTAATCAGCATTGTCGGGAGATTTCTGGAGCATGCCAGGATTTATCACTTCCGCAATGGTGGTGACGATCGCTATTTTATTGCTTCGGCTGATGCTATGAAGCGCAACCTTGAGGCGCGGGTCGAGGTCCTCTGTCCAGTGGAATCAGCGACTCTCACCAAAGAGCTGAACGCGATCTTTGAAATTCATGCCCTTGACCGGCGCAGTGCCTGGGAAATGCAGCCTGACGGCAGCTATGTGCAACGTAAACCAACGGCCAAGGATCAGGCCGGAACCCATCGGATGATGATCGAACGGGCAGGCCTGCGTCTCAAGGAAGCCGGCTATCGTAAGAAAAAGAAGGTAAAAACGAAGCGATAACTGGAGAAAGCGGGAGCTGATTTATTGATGTCTGTGGTGAGAGGTCAGGCAGCTTTCAGGAGGGATAAAGAGTGCTGTTAATCGGGTAAAATCAAAATGTTGACACAATTTAAAAACGATGATAATAAAATCGGCTCGGTATTCACTGCCTTTTGACACGGTAGACGTCGGCGGTTCGAGACCGCCCGCGGCCTACCATTGAAAAGCATTATAAGCGGTCAGGAAGCAGGCATCGATGTCTCGATGCCTTTTCTGTTTAGTAGATAGCGAGGAGATGGTTTACATGCCTGCCATTACGGTAAAGCTTCCCGATAATTCGACCCGCGAGCTGGCTGCAGGCTCCACGGTGTTTGACCTGGCAGCCTCTATTGGTGCTGGTCTTGCCAAGGCNNGCTCTTGCCGGGCGCGTAAACGGCGAACTGGTCGATCTGGCAGCTCCACTCACTGATGGTGCAACTGTCGAGATCATAACCGAGAAGAGCCCCGAAGCGCTTGAAATCATCCGTCATTCTGCATCGCATCTGATGGCACAGGCGGTTAAGGAGCTCTTTCCGGCGGCCAAGGTGACCATCGGCCCCGCCGTTGAAAACGGCTTTTATTACGACTTTGATATGGATCAGCCATTCACGCCGGATGACCTCGAAAAGATCGAGGCCCGCATGGCCGATCTGGCAAAGTCCGATATCAAACTTGAGCGGTCGCTGCTGTCAAGTGCCGAGGCTATTGCAAAGTTCGAGGCCATGGGCGAGCCCTATAAGCGCGAACTGATCGAGGGGATCGGCGCCGAAACGGTGTCCATCTATACTCAGGGAGGTTTTGCCGACCTCTGTCGCGGGCCGCATGTTCCTTCGACCTCCAGGATTAAAGCCTTCAAGCTGCTTTCGATTGCCGGGGCCTACTGGCG
>DCNF01000097.1:22718-22957 GCA_002322035.1 Geobacter sp. UBA1603 | reverse complement strand
CACATAGGCCCCGCAGCCCACCAGCAGGAAAAAATCGATCGCGAAGTAGGCGGCAAACAGCTGCCGGGAGCGTTTCAGGCGCTGTTTCTCGGCATCCAGCGACAGGAGCAGACCGGCTTTGCCGACCGCCAGTCCGCCGCGGATAACCGGCGCGACGCAGGCGATCCCCCGTTCACCATCCAGAACGAACACACCCTGGCCAAGAGGGTTTTTCCCTTCGAAGGGGAGGTATATTTCTG
>DCNF01000097.1:2914-22492 GCA_002322035.1 Geobacter sp. UBA1603 | reverse complement strand
GGGAGGCGGGCATGATCACCCTTCTGGGCATAGAGGTCGTTGGCGGCTGTCTTGAATGCCAGAAAGCTGAACAGGAGCCAGGCCGAAAGCAACAGGCAGCTCACAAAGGCCAGGATCGAAACTGTCAGGCCGGGGCGAAAGCGCTTCATGGGCAATCACCCCCTGCCGCCGGCCCCCAGGTGGAGATACCACTGGATGAGCTGACGGCCGTAAAAGATGTAGAGCACCGCACCAAATGCCAGATAGGGGCCAAACGGTATGGCCAGCTTGGAATCCTTTTTCTGCAGGGCCATCATCGCCACACCGATCACCGAACCGACCAGTGAACTGGCAAAAATAACAAACGGAATGGATTTCCATCCCAGGAAGGCCCCGATCATGGCCAGCAGCTTGATATCGCCCCCTCCCATGCCGTCCTTGCCGGTCAGGCGCTGGTATCCGTAGGCAACCAGCAGGAGGCTCCCCCCGCCGAGCAGGATACCGAGCAGCGAACTCCACCAGCTGTGCCAGGGGAGAAAAAACGAGCACAGAAAGCCGATCGGGATACCGGAGAGCGAGATTTCATCAGGGATGATCTGGTGTTCAATGTCGATGAAGGTGACCACCACCAGGGCCGAGCAGAAGACAAGCAGGGCCAGGAACGTCAGGGACGGCCCGAAACGGTAAAAAAGCGCCAGGGAGAGAAGGGCATTCAGCAACTCGACCAGCGGGTACTGGGGCGAGATTCGGCGGCCGCAGCCCCGGCAGCGGCCGCCAAGCAGCAGGTAGCTTAACAGGGGAATGTTGTCGTACCAGCGGATCTGGTAGGCGCAACGTGGACAGTGGGATGGTGGAGAAACCACCGATTTGTCTTCAGGCATCCGGCAGATGCAGACATTCAGAAACGAGCCTATGACCGCCCCGAAAATAAAGGAGAAGAAAAGCCATATGGCGGGCGGCACCATCAGTCGCAGCTTTCCGCAATGTCACGGGTGATCGAACGCTTCAGAAAGAGTTCAACATCGGCTGCCGTGTCATAGGACAAACAGGCCCGGGCAACCTCGACCGCACGCTGGTAGGGGCAGCGGCGGAGCACCTGTTTGACCCGGGGGATCGACCCGGCACTCATGGATAGCTCTTCAAACCCAATCCCAAGCAGAATCGGTAGATAGAGCGGATTACCGGCCATTTCGCCACAGATCGAGGTTGGTATGCCTGCAACGCGGGCCGCCTCAACGACCCGCACAAGCGAGCGGAGCACTGCCGGATGGAGCGGCTGAAACATGGGGGCCAGCTGTTCGCTGGAGCGATCGATTGCCAGCGAGTACTGAATCAGGTCGTTGGTGCCGACACTGAAAAAATCAGCCTCCCGGGCCAGCAGGTCAGCGATCTGAACAGCCGAGGGGACTTCAATCATAATCCCGACCGGCACCTGACGGTCATAGGGTATCTCCTCGGAATCGAGTTCCTGCATGGCCTGCTGCAGAAGCGACCGGGCCTGTCGCAGTTCCTCAAGACCCGATATCATCGGGAACATGATTCGGACCGGTCCGTGGGCACTGACCCGCAGAATCGCCCGCAACTGCTTTATGAACTCCTGCGGGATGCCCAGGGCGAGCCGGATGGCCCGAACACCGAGGGCAGGATTCTGCTCAACGGACCGGGCGGTTCCATCCAGAAACTTGTCACCGCCGGCATCAAGAGTTCTGATGGTCAGCCCATGCGGGGCGATCGCCTGCTGCATGGCACGGTAGACCTGATACTGCTCATGCTCGGACGGCATATCACGGCGCCCCATGAACAGCATTTCGGTGCGGTAGAGTCCGACCCCCTCCCCGCCATGGCGGAGCACCGAGGCCCCCTCTTCCGGAATTTCAACATTCCCCTTGAGGGACAGGCGGTGCCCGTCCGGGGTAATCGACGGCAACTCAACCTGTTTGAGCAGTTCAAGCTCGGTGTATGTATAGTACTGTTTGCGGCGCAGGTAGTCCCGAAATGTCTCACTGTCCGGGTTTATAATTAATCGACCGCCAATGCCGTCAAGGATTGCCGGGTGGCCGTCAAGGGCTTTGTCGACGATTGTTTCGATACCGACAACCGCCGGAATCTCGAAGGCCCGGGCCAGGATCGAAGCGTGGGAAGTCGTACCGCCAACCTCTGTTGCAATGCCGATGATCCGGGAGCGGTCCATCTGCAGGATATCAGCCGGAGTCAGGTCGTGGGCGACAATAATTGTCTTGCCTTCATGGTAGACAATCGGCTGATCAACGGTGCCGGTCATGTTGCACAGTATTTTATCGACCACGATTTCAATATCGTTGATTCGCTCGCGCAGATAGTCATCCTCGATCGAGGCAAAAAGGTCGCGGTAACGCTGCAGAACCCGGTGCAGGGCGCCTTCAGCATTGATAAGAGCGTTTTCAATAATAGATATGGTTTCTGTCAGCAGGCGGTCGTCGGAAATAATCAGCAGATGAGTATCGATAAAGAACAGATGTTCTTCGCCAGATTGGGAGGTAAGGTGTTCCCGCAGCGATTCAAGCTCTGCGCGGGTTTCGGAAATTGCTGACTGGAGGCGGCTGATTTGTTCGCCGACGTCGTCGCGGCCCACCGGATATTCATCAATCGCCAGGCGGCGACGGTCAATCACCTGCAGGTGACCGACGGCAATGCCGGGTGATGCGGCCAGCCCGGAGCAGATGCGCATGTTACTCCTCGCCGAATCCATGTTCGATCAGCTCACCCATCGCCTGCATGGCCTGATCCTGATCCGGGCCGACGACCGAGAGTCGGACCGAAGTCCCCTTGGATGCTGCCAGCATCATGATCCCCATGATGCTTTTGCCATTGACCTCCACCCCCTCCTTGGCCAGTTTTATTTCAGACTGGAACCTGCTGGCGGTTTTCACAAACAGGGCGGACGCCCGGGCATGAAGGCCGAGCTTGTTTACGATGATAAATTCCTTTTGAAGCATGGGCGGCGCAATTCCTTGACAATGGCTATTTGAGAAACTCTCCGGCTACAATGATTCCCTCGCGGCCACAGCGCTGGAGTGCAGCGGCAAGTTCAGCAACCGGCAGTCGGTCGCGACGGGAAATAAACTCGATGATCATCGGCAGATTGACGCCGGTCAGCACCTCTATCTGCCCCTCCTTGAGGAATGACATGGCCATGTTTGATGGAGTCCCCCCGAACAGATCGGTCATGATTATAGCACCGGCTGCACTCTGGCGCTCAACAGCCGCAACAACCCTGGACATGATTTCATCGGCCTTTTCATCGGGAGCGACCTCCACAAGTTCACACCCCTGCACCGGGCCGACGATCATCTCTGCCGATCGGATCAGCGCGCTCGCCAGTCCGGCATGGGTTACCACGATCAATCCTGTCATGTGTGCCCCTTTTCAATGTCTCTGTGGGTAATCCGCACCGCCGGCCAGAGTTGGCGGAGATGCATACCGGTCGCCTCGGCAATAGCAACAGAACGGTGACGGCCACCGGTGCAGCCAATCGACACGGTCATATAGGCCTTCCCTTCCCGCCTGCTGGCATCCAGCAGCATATCAAGCAGAGGAAAAAATGTATCCAGAAATTCGGCGGTTGTCCGGTTGTCCAGCACATACTCCCGGACAGCATCGTCAAGCCCTGACCCGTTTTTCAGCTCCGGCACGAAATAGGGGTTGGCAATGAAGCGCACATCCATGACCAGGCTCGATTCCAGCGGTATCCCGTAACGGTAGCCGAACGACTGCACCTCGATCATTAACGGCTGGGCCCCTTCTTCGCCCCGGATAATCCGCAGCACGAATTCCTTTAATTGGTGAACATTGAATTCGGAGGTGTCAATCACCCGCGTTGCCATCTCGCGCAGTCCGGTCAGATGATCCCGCTCGAAGCGGATTCCGTCGGATACGGTACACTGCCCTTCAGCCGGGTGGCGACGGCGGGTTTCAGAGAACCGGCGCAACAGCACTTCATCCGAAGCGTCAAAGAAAAAAACCTCAACCTGGTGCCCGGCATTCCTGATACGACGGAATGCGCTCTGGTACCCCTTCAAAAATTCCCGGCCGCGGATATCAGCCACCAGGCAGATCCCCTTGAAAGCCTCACCTGATTTGCCGATCAGGTCCACAAACTGTTTGAACAGTCTGACCGGAAGATTGTCGATACAATAGAAGCCTTCGTCCTCCAGGGCCCGCACCGCCGTTGATTTACCTGATCCGGACATACCGGTGATCACAATCACCTGCATCGGCTATTCAACCTCATCGCCGAGCGGCTGCACTTCCAGCCGGGTCAGAAGCCGCTCCTGGAAATCGCGGGCCGAGTGGTAGCCCATCCCTTTCAGCAGGAAGTTGCGGGCCGCCACTTCAATGATTGAGCCGAGGTTGCGCCCCGGGCGGACCGGGATGCAGATATGGGGAACATCCACCCCCAGAATAGTGGTCCGGCGGTCATCCACCCCCAGACGGTCGTACTCCTGATCAGGATTCCACTCCACCAGTTCAAGCACCATGTCGATGATCTTTTTTTCGCGGATCGAAGAAACCCCGTAGAGGTCTTTGATGTTGATTATACCAAGCCCGCGGATTTCCATCAGGTGCTGGATGGTTTCTTCAGCCTGCCCAACAAGGGCTGCCGGCATTTTTTTCTTTATGAAGACCATATCATCCGCCACGAGCCGATGACCGCGGATCACCAGATCAAGAGCGCACTCGCTTTTCCCGATCCCGCTCTTGCCGGTCAAAAGCACACCGACTCCCAGAACATCTATGAGCACCCCATGCAGATGGGTTGTCGGCAGCAGACGCTCTTCAAGGAACTTGGTGATCAGGGAAATGAATGTCGATGACTGGTGGTGGGTTCCAAGAACCGGAATGCCAGCCTTGTCTGCTGACTCAAGCAAAAAGTCGGGCGGGGTCAGCCCCTTGGTGATAATGAAGCAGGAAATGGGGAAGCTGCAGAGCCTGTTAATGCTGGTACGGGCGTGTTCACCGTCAGCCTGATACAAATATGAAATTTCAGTATTACCGAGCACCTGAATCCGCTCGGGATGCAGGTGTTCGGTATAACCGGTCAGGGCAAGGCCGGGCTTCTGGATGCGGGGGCTGAAGACACGGTGGTCCGAGCCGCTGCCGCCGGCAAACAGCTGCAGACCGAGACCATACTCAAGGTCATCCAGTATTTCTTTGATGGAGAGGCTGATGCCGTCCATTTCGATTCCGGCCTGGCCCGGCTCAGCCGCGTTCCGGCTCAATCAGGCCGAAATTGCCGTCTTTGCGGCGGTACAGCACGTTGATCTCGTTACTGGTGGAGTCGATAAACACAATGAAGTCCTTGTGCAGCAGATCCATCTGCATGACGGCCTCTTCAACCGACATCGGCTTGGCGGTCTCGGTCTTGGTCTTGATCACGACCGGCTCGTCGCTGGCCTCGATGCTGCCGGCCTCGAAAATTTTCTTGGAGAGCTGCCGGCCGCGCTCGTCACCACTGGGCTTATGGGCCTTGATTTTTTCTTTGTAGCGTTTCAGCTGACGCTCGATTTTGTCAATGACGGCGTCGATTGCCGCATACATGTCATTGGTGGCCTCAGAGGCCTTGGTGTTGACGCCCTTGGCGCTGATGACGATTTCGACGATATGACGGATCTTCTTCTCAACGGCAAAATAGACCTGAACAGTAACCGGCTCGTCGATATATTTTGTTACCCGCTCAAGCTTCTCTTCAGCGTAAGCCTTGAGGGCATCGCTCTGTTCCATGTGTCTGAATGTGGTGGTTACCTGCATACACTTCCTCCTCGTAAATTGCCGTTCGGCTCTGAATGTGTTCAGGCCGGAAGCGGCTGTTGTGTGAAATATCCCTCCGGCGGCACGGTGCCGCTGCACGGGTTCAGAAATGTCTCCTGCGCTCGGATGATGAGCCGAGCCGCAGCAATTCGCGGTATTTGGTTACCGTGCGGCGGGCGATGTTAACGGTCTCGTTTGAGAGCATCTCCGCGATTTTCTGATCGGAAAGCGGCTTGCGCTGGTCTTCCTTCTCGATGATCTCGCGAATCCGGTTTTTCACGCTCTCCGAAGCGACAAAATCGCCCTCGCTGGTCGAGAGCCCGCTGTTGAAGAAGTACTTCAACTCAAACAGGCCCTGGGGCGTCTGCATATACTTGTTCGTGGTAACCCGGCTGATGGTCGATTCGTGCATGCCGATATCCTCAGCCACGTCGCGCAGCACCAAGGGCCGTAGAAATTCTATTCCCCGGTCGAGAAAATCGCGCTGAAAGCGGACAATGCTTTTAGCCACTTTGTAGATCGTGCGCTGGCGCTGCTGGATGCTCTTGATCAGCCAGACGGCGGAACGCATCTTGTCGCTGATGTATTCGTCGGCCTTGGCATCAACCTTTCCGCTGCTGCGGGCTTCCGCATAGTAGGGACTGACCCGCAGACTGGGCAGACCCTCGTCATTCAGCATGACGACGTACTCGTCACCGACCTTGCTGACAAAAATATCGGGCGAGATGTAGTGGATCTCTTCGGAGCTGTACAATCTGCCGGGCCGGGGATCAAAACCGGCGATGATTTTTGCCGCCATCAGAATCTGGTTGATATCGGCATTCAGATCACGAGCAATCTGCTTGTATTTGCGGGTTTCCAGGTCTTTCAGATGTGAAACCAGAATCTTCTCGACCAGACTGCCCTGCATCCCCATGAAGCGGGCCTGGATCAGCAGACACTCCCCAAGGTCGCGGGCGGCGATGCCGCTGGGATCAAAACATTGAATCTGCTCCAGCACATGGGCGGCATCCGGCTCTTCCACCCCGCAGGCCCGGGCAATGTCATCAAGTGAGGCGCGCAGATAACCCTGCTCATCGATATTGCCGATGATTTCTTCCCCGATCTGCACGTCACGTTCCGAGAAGGGTCCCATGTGCAGCTGCCAGAGCAGATGGTCCACCAGGGTCCCTTTGCGGGTCAGCAGATTCTCGAAGGACGGCCGTTCATCCTCACCGCTGTACTGTTCGCCGGAGCTGTAGTTGTAGCCGTCCAGGTAGCTGTCCCAGTCCCGCAGGGTCTCCTCGCCGGCCTCAACTTCGCGGAACTCCTCCGGAGCCGCTTCAGCCTCATGCTCTATCTCATCGGCTTCAGGTGTTTCCGGCTCCCGGATGTCATCCGCCTCCTGGGTTTCCTCAAGAAGCGGATTCTCCTCCAACTCCTGACGGACAACATCCTGAAGCTCCATGCGCGTCAGCTGCAGAAGCTTGATGGCCTGCTGCAGCTGGGGCGTCATCACCAGCTGCTGGGACATCTTCAGTTGTTGCCGCATCTCAAGTGCCACGAAAACTCCTTGAACCTGCTGAATCAAACACTCATACGCTACAGACGGAAATCATCCCCCAGGTAAATTTCCCGGGCAACCGGACTGCTGGCGATTTCATCCGGGGTGCCACATTCAAGCACCTGGCCCGAAGAGAGTATGTATGCCTGATCACACACTCCAAGTGTCTCTCTCACGTTGTGATCGGAAATCAGGACGCCGATCGAGCGGTTGCGCAGGGAGACAATCAGGTTTTGGATATCGGCCACCGCAATTGGATCAATACCGGCAAAGGGCTCATCGAGCAGGATGAAGGACGGCCTGGTGATCAGGGCCCGGGCGATCTCAACCCGTCTCCGCTCGCCCCCGGAAAGGGCATACCCTTTGGCCCGGGCGATGTGGCTGATACCAAACTCATCCAGCAGCTGCTCCATCCGGTGACGCTGCTGCTCCCGGTCCGGTTCGACCGTTTCCAGAATAGCCAAGAGATTGTCCTCAACCGAAAGTTTCCGGAATACCGACGCTTCCTGCGGGAGATAACTGATGCCGCGCCGGGCCCGCTGACACATGGGCAGGCGGGTGATCTCCTCATCACCGATAAAGACCTGGCCTTCATCGGGCCTCGCCAGACCCACAACCATGTAGAACGTGGTGGTCTTGCCGGCTCCGTTCGGGCCGAGCAGGCCAACTACCCGACCGGCCGGAATAGAAAGATCAACACCACGCACGACCTGACGGCCTCCGTACTGTTTTTTCAGACCGCTGGTGCGCAGGGTTTTCATATTCAGCGGGGCGGCACGCCGGGCGAACGGGCCGGCGGGGTGATGGTCGCCTCTACCCGCCCCCCTTCGCCACCGGAGACGATACTGCGATCCTCATCGATGAAATACGTGATCGATTTTCCCGAAATGACGTCTCCCCCCTGGGAAACCCGCGGATTGCCGGTCAGGACAATTCGGCCGACACGGCTGTCGTAGACCGCATGGAAAGCGCTTCCGGTACGGTTTTCCTGGATGATCCGCACATTGCCGGATGCTTCGATCTTTTCGACCTCGCCTTTTTTCTCACCGTAGTTAACGGTCAGAGTATCGGCAAAAATCGTCAGATCGCCCTGCCTGGCAACGACCTTTCCGCTGAACACCGCGATCTTGCCCTTGTTGTCGGCCGAAAGTTCGTTCGACTTGATCGTGATCGGTAAGGCTGACCGGTCGCCACGAACCGGTGCTGCGCCGGCATTCATGGCAGACAGTGTCAGACAGACCAGCAGGATTGAAACAGCGCTCATGTTCATCGTCGGGTAAACCTTCCGGTCGTCATCGAATTACCTGGCAACACGGCCGAAGCCGGCCACTGCGGCAGTGACCTCACTTTTGAAACGCCCCTTTTGGCGCTCAACATCGAATTCCATACCCGTGGCCTGGAGCGACAATCGCTGATGCCGGAACGAGACCGGCGCATCGGTTGCAAGCAGCGACCGGTCAGCTCGGTATTCGATCGAATCCGTGTCGAAGCTGGCCCCGGTTCCGGTTTTCACATGGATACGGCCGCGCAGCGCAAGCCGCCGGCTCCGCTCGGCGTACTGGCCGCGATCCGCCGTCAGCGTAAGCGGTTCTGAAGCCGGAGAACGATCAAAGGTCATGGTGAGCCCGGTCAGGTGAACCAGTTCACCGGCACGGTCGTACTCGGCACGGTCAGCAACAAGATCCCACAGGACAGAGCCGTTCCGCATCTCAACAAAACGGGCCTTGTGAAGTGCAACATCAATATGTGCGGAGAGTTCCGGCATAACCTGCTCGGGCGTGGCAGGCTGCCGCGATGAGTTCCGGGCAACTGCGGCCACGATGCCGATCAGAGCGGTCGTGACAAGGACAGCCATGACAAACCTGATGTTTCCGGACGATAGCATACGGGGTGGAAATATAGCACTGCCCCCCTGGCCATGTCCAGCAAAAGCTGACGGCAGGCCGTCCTTTGGCACAAAGATTGAATAAGCTTACAACTCGTAGCGGGCAGTCACCTCATCCCAGGCGCCGACTCCTTTCAGAATCAGGTCGCACACCTCGCGAACCGCCCCTTTCCCCCCGGCACGGGTGCTTACATATCCCGCCGCAGCCAGCGCCTCGGGAAGCGCATCGGCAGGAGCCGCTGAAAAACCGACCCGGCGCATGACCGGCACATCGATGACATCGTCCCCCATGTAGGCGATCTGATGGTCATTCAAACCGGTACGGCACTTGATATCCTCATAGCTTTCCAGTTTGCGGAGAGCCCCCTGGTAGAGCAGGTCGATACCGAGTTCCCGGGCGCGGATATCAACCACTGCTGACGTTCGGCCGGTTATGATTCCCACCTGGATTCCCGCCCGTTGCAGCATTTTGATCCCATGGCCGTCCTTGACGTTGAAGACCTTTGTCTCCAGCCCGTTGCCGTCGTAAATAATACCGCCGTCTGTCATTACCCCGTCGACATCAAGCAGAAGCAGCCTGATCTGTTTCAGTGCATAACTCATTTATGCGATCCCGGCCCGAAGAATGTCATGCAGATGGATGATGCCGCACGGGCATACGGCATGATCGTCGTCAAAAACGAACAGCGACGTAATCGAATGGCGCTCCATCAGCTGGAGCGCTGCTGCAGCCAACTCGGCACGCCTGATGCGTTTAGGATCGGGCCGCATCAACTCACCCGCCCGGCGGCCAAGGATGTCGTAGCCCCCCTCCAGTGCCCGGCGCAGATCTCCATCGGTAATCACCCCTTGAAGCGCACCTTCGGCTCCGGTCACCCCGGTAATCCCCAGCCCCTTGGCAGTAATAACGAACAGGGCATCCTTCATCAGCATCTGCTGGTCAACCAGCGGCAGCGCATCGCCGGTATGCATCAGATCTTCGACCCGCAGCAGCAGCTTTTTACCCAGCGAACCACCCGGATGAAAGATGGCGAAATCCTCGGCACGAAACCCACGTTTGACCAGCAGCGCCACGGCAAGGGCATCGCCCATGGCAAGCGTTGCCGTTGTGGAGGCGGTCGGCGCGAGACCGAGCGGACAGGCCTCCTCACGCACGGAAACATCCAGAAAAACATCGCTGCTCCGAGCCAGATTTGAGGATTCATTTCCACTCATGGCGATCAGGCTGGCCCCCAGCCGCTTGATCACCGGCAGAATCCGCAGAACCTCCTCGGTCTCACCGCTGTTCGAGATGGCGATCACCACATCACCAGTCATAATCATCCCCAGATCGCCATGGATTCCCTCTGCCGGATGGAGAAAAAAGGCCGGGGTCCCGGTTGAGGCCATAGTCGAGGCGATCTTCTGGCCGATCAGCCCTGACTTGCCCATCCCGCTGACGATAACCCGCCCGGAACTCTTCAGTATCAGGTCAACCGCCTGGTCCATCCGCCGGTCA
Organism: Geobacter sp. UBA1603; assembly: GCA_002322035.1. Classification (GTDB taxonomy): domain Bacteria; phylum Desulfobacterota; class Desulfuromonadia; order Geobacterales; family Pseudopelobacteraceae; genus UBA1603. The sequence goes on along the minus strand of DCNF01000097.1, from coordinate 11,800 downwards.
ATCCGTTCGGCCAGCGCCGAAAGCGCCTCGGCTTCGATAGCGATTACCCGCCGCGCAACATCTATGCTCATGAATTCGATCCCCGTACCGCAATAATAAAGCCAGGCACTCACGGCCAGCGTCACGGGCCAGTAAATACCAAATCGGCAAAAATAGCAACCGGTCACCCCGGGTCCGGCCCGGCAATTTTTCTTTGAACTCTGACGCCTCTTGCCGTTACAATACATGCGCAAAGGGGGTAACAATGAGAATCCTGCTCCACATATGCTGCGGCCCCTGTGCGGTATACCCGCTGCGGGCCCTGCAGAACACCGGCCATCAGGTAACCGGACTGTTCTACAATCATAATATCCACCCCTACCAGGAATACGTCCGGCGACGTGATACGGCAGCCCAGATGGCCCGGGTTTCATCAATGCAGTTGGTCATCCGTGACGACTATGACCTGGAGGGTTTTCTGGCCAATGTGGCCGCCGACCCGTCATCCCGCTGCAGTTACTGCTATTCCTCACGGCTTTGGGCCACTGCCAGAGCTGCCGCTGAAGAAGGGTTTGAGGCGTTCAGCACCTCGCTGCTCTACAGCCGCTTCCAGAACCACGAAGCGATCCGCCTGGCGGGAGAGGCCGCAGCCCGCGAGTATGGCATCCCGTTCCACTACCAGGATTTCAGGCCCGGCTGGCAGGAAGGCATTCGGGTATCAAAGGAGATGGGGCTCTATCGACAACAGTACTGCGGATGCATCTACAGTGAAAAAGAGCGCTATCTGCCCAAAGGGGCGCCAGCGTGAACGGCGTCGGGCGCTCACTGATCATACTCGGACTGCTGCTCCTGACAGCCGGCCTGCTGATCAGCTACGCCCCGCGGCTGACATCCTGGCTTGGACGGTTGCCAGGTGACATCAGCATCCGCCGTGAAAATTTCAGCATCCACATCCCGCTGGCCACCAGCCTGCTGATTTCGGTGGCACTATCACTGATCATGTGGCTTTTCCGGCGCTGAAGCCCGGTACCCGAGGCACAAAAAAAGCCCGTGTCGCCACGGGCTTTTTTTGTGCAGTGTGCACCGGATCAGGCATGAATCGCACTAACGGGGCAGGTGTCCACGCAGGCGCCGCAGTCGATGCAGGTGTCAGCATCGATAACGCGCTTGCTGCCCTGCTCGCTGATGGCGTTGACAGGACAGGAGTCCTCACATGCTGCACAGTTGGTGCAATCGTCGGTAATTGAGTGAGCCACGGTTTATCCTCCTTCTAAAATTGGTTTTCCTGACGGAATTTTTCCAATCACTATCACAAGCGTATACCACATGTCCAGCAAAGAATATGGCTGTAGGGGTCCGGCCGCACGACAAAATGTGTTGAATTCGTTCTGACTCTCCTGTATATATCAAAAACAGTTTTATTTCATACGCATATTTTAGTGTGAGTATTTGCTTTTTATTGAAATTATAACTAAATCTCTGTTTATTTAGGGGGAGGCACACATGATTATCATGGCACTCAACTGTGGCAGCTCATCGGTTAAGTACCAGCTTTTCGACTGGTCAAAGAAAGAGGTGGTTGCCAAGGGAATGGTGGAGCGGGTTATCATCGGTGACTCATTCATCATGCACGAAGTCCCCGGCCGTGAAACCCATCGCCACGAGCAGGACTGCCCCAACCATCAGGCTGCCATCGATCTGGTCATCAAAACCGTCACCGATCCGGTGCACGGCGTCCTGAAAACAGTAGATGAAATCTCCGCCGTCGGGCACCGCGTTGTCCACGGTGGTGAAAAATTTACCTGTTCAGTCATGATCGACGAGTCTGTCCTTGACGCCGTCAAGGAGGTCCAGCACCTGGCGCCGCTGCACAACCCCCCCAACATCGAAGGCATTGAGGCTGCCCAGGCACTGCTGCCCACTGTTCCCCATGTGGCGATTTTCGATACCGCGTTCCACCAGACCATGCCCGAGCATGCCTACATCTACCCGGTACCCTACGAATGGTATGAAAAACATGGTGTCCGCCGCTACGGATTCCACGGCACTTCGCATCTCTACGTTTCAAAACGGGCCGCCGTCCTGCTTGGGAAGTCCTCCAGAGAAACCAATATCATCACGATGCATATCGGCAACGGCGTGTCCCACTGCGCCATCAAAAACGGCGTATCCGTTGACACGACCATGGGCCTCACCCCGCTCGAAGGTGCCGTCATGGGGACCCGCAGCGGCGACATCGATCCGGCCATCCCGGCTTTCATGATGCAGAAAGAAAACCTCTCCGCCAAGGAAATCGACAGCATCCTGAACAAGAAAAGCGGCGTTCTTGGTATTACCGGCCGCTTCACCGACCGGCGCGACGTAATTGAGAATGCTGATTCCGGTGACAAACGCTGTCAGCTTTCCCTCGATATCGAGGCCTACCGCCTCAAGAAATACATCGGCGCCTTCATGGCAGCTGTTGGCAGACTTGATGCGGTTGTCTTCACAGCCGGCGTGGGCGAGATGGGAGCCGCAATCCGCGAGCGGGCCATCGAAGGCCTTGAACACCTGGGAATCCACCTCGACCGCGAACGCAACAAGAATGCCATGACCCGTAAACGTGAAAGCCTGATCACCAGCGATGATTCACCAGTCAAGGTTTATGTTATCCCAACCGACGAGGAACTGGTCTTTACCGAAGATGTGGTCGCTATCCTGAACGGGACCTACACCGATCACATGCAGTTTGAATATTCCTTTGCCCGGCCTGACTTTGTAAGAAAGTAAGCGTATGACTTGATATGATACGAAGGGCAGGATGAGACAGAAACAGGTGGCTAACCGATTCGGGTTAACCACCTGTTTTTTTTATTGCGTTTCGGGTAAAAAGCACCTTTAACCTACTAAAATACAGCTGATGCCATCATGGTATTATGCGTAAACATAATCAGTGCTATGTGGGACAACAGGCAACAAAAAACCCGCTATTTCTAGCGGGATTCTGTACTCCGGCGAACTATGCCGGACTGTTATTGGCGGAGGTACATGGGAATCGAACCCACCGGGGAGATTTCTCATCCCCCCCACTAGTTTTGAAGACTAGGCGGCCCACCAGCGACCGACGTACCTCCGAAATATACCCATTCCCGATCAGCGCTCAGGGCTTTCTCCAGGATCGCCTGAAATCATACGCGATCTGAAGATGAAATTACAGACCGAAAAACGACTTGAGGCGCTTAAGATAATCATCCCGCAGCGAGATCGGTTCCTGCTGCCTGCCGGCCGTTTGCCTCGTCACCAGGTTAGCCTTGCCGCGTTCCTCGAGAATCGCGCTCAACGTTTCCATGATCCCGGGATTGTGCCGCAGAATCGGCTCCATCAGATTTTTTGTCACTTCAACCAGCCACACTTCGCTGCCGGCGCGCACCGTGGCGGCACGGGGCGCCCCGGTCAAAAGCGACATCTCCCCAAAGAAAGAATCCTCTGCCAGCCCTCCGACTTTGACCCGGTCAACCAGCACATCAAGGCTTCCTTTCAGGACAATGAAGAGCGAACTGCCCGAATCTCCTTGGCTGACAACGACTTCACCCGGCCCGAATACCCGAACGGGAGCGTTTTCGGCCATGGACTCAAGCTGCTCCGGAGCGAGCCCGGCAAACAGGTCCATCTGCTGCAGCTCCCTGAGGACCAGTGACCGCGAAAATGCAAAGGGCTCTTTCTGTTCTGCAGTGATAACCTGGCGGTGCGGGAAAGGAAACGAGTATCCGGCACGGGTGGCGGCATACCATATCTGGGTATAAATGCGGTCAGCCGCAGGCACCTTCTGTCCGGGATGCCCGATCCAGAATTTCATTTGATACACAATGCCGCTGTCACCCAGCGTCAGCAGCCTGACCATCGGCGACGGCTCGGGCAGCACCATCGGCTCATTCTTAAGGACCGTCAGCAGCAACTCCCGTGCGGTCTCCGGCGGCAGGCAGTATTCGAGCATGACATCAAGCAGAACCGCCGGGCGGTCCTCGCTCTCGCTGGTGCCGTAAATGGTGACGACATTCTGGATAATGGCGCTGTTGGGAACCATCACCAGATTGTTGTCCGGGTTGCGCAGTGTCGTATAGCGGAACCCGACATTAACGATCTCGCCGAAGATATTCTTCTCCTTGATCGATATCCAGTTGTGGCGGTCAAGCAGCTTTTCGCTCTGGATCGCAAATCCCGAAAGGGCGTTCGTCAGGGAGTTCTGCAGTGCAAAGGCGATCATGGCGGTCAATACCGTTGTCGTGGTCACCACCGCCGAAAGGTTGACATCAAAAACCACCCGCAGGGAAACCACCCCGATCAGCAGGTACACAACCAACCGGATCGTGTCACGCAGGAAACCGGGGGGCTCACGCTTGGACCGGAACGGGAGGTACAGGTCGATGATCAGATAAATTACAAGCTTTGCCAGACAGAGCAGGACAACCACTGTCTGGAGCCCGGACACAACATCGTGGTAGCGCGGAATTTCTTTCAGGGAATATTCGGCATAGAGCAGAATCAGGCCGAGCAGGGAAAGATTGATCGGAGCCATCAGGCTACGGGCGGTTTCTTTGCAGGAACGATTCTTGAGCAGCATCGCACTGAAAAACAGCAGGGTCAGCACCAGCACTGCAAGCTTGTTGATCAGGATGAAGTTTGTGTCAATCTGTGTCGTCAGCGAACCGGACGGCATGGGAACTCCTCGGCAACTCGTACAGCAGTATGATCATCGATACCAGACATTCAGCATTTTCCAGCAGGAAAACCCTGCCAGCAGGGCTACCGCCGCACCCATCAGCCTGCGGGCGGTGCCGGTACCGGCGATTTCCGTCAGGGCTGACGACGCATGCCCCCAGGTCAACAGGGCGGGAAGCGTCCCGGCGCCGAAAGCAAGCATCATCCCGCCCCCCAGGAGCCATGAATCTGCAGCAGCTGAAGCAATCATGACCCCATAGACCATGCCGCAGGGGATCAGGCCCATTGCCAGCCCGAGCGGAAACAGCGCCCTGTGCGTGCGGAATGCGCCCCCCGGGCCGGATATCATACGCTCCAGCAAGCGCCCCCCGCTGCCGTCAAGCAATTCCAGCCCTCTGCCAGAACGGCCGCAGAGTGTCATCACCCCCAGGGCAACGACAACCAGATTGGCGGACAAAAATATCCAGCGCAGCCCGGCACCGGCCGGTGTCATCAGGCCCGCCCCCGAAAGGGCGGCAGCAGCTCCGCCGATAAGGGTGTAGGTCATGATCCGGCCGCTGTGGTACCACAGTGCTCCCGACAGCCGGGAGCCCCTCGGAGACGCGCCAAATGACAGAGCGCTGACTATCCCGCCGCACATGCCGAGACAGTGCAGACTGCCGGCCAATCCTGCGGAAAAGGCCAGCCAGAGCTCGACCATCAGGCTTCCAGCGCTCCGATCAGACTGTTGACATCGGATACGCCGTGAGCGGCAAGCCACTCCTCAATACCTGCCGCAATGTCTCCGGCCGCTCCGGGATTGATGAAGCTGGCGGTTCCAACCTGGACGGCCGTGGCTCCCGCCAGGATAAATTCGAGCGCATCGGTCGCGGTCATGATCCCGCCGATCCCGATCACCGGGATCCTGACGGAACGCGCCACCTGCCAGACCATTCTCAAAGCGACCGGCTTGATTGCCGGACCGGAGAGGCCACCGGTGACATTTGCCAGCACCGGCCTGCGGCTCTTGAGATCGATTGCCATACCGGTCAGCGTATTAATCACGGAAAGGGCATCGGCGCCTGCATCCTCGCAGGCTCTCGCCATGGCAACAATATCGGTGACATTGGGAGAGAGCTTAACGATCAGTGGCTTGCGGGTGGCAGCCCGGCAAGCCGAAACCACGTCACGGGCGCAGGCTGGGTCGGTACCAAAGACAATCCCGCCCTGTTTGACATTGGGGCAGGAAATGTTGACTTCCAGGCCTGCCACCTCGGGCACATGGTCAAGGCGGCGGGCCAGTTCTGCGTATTCGTCGATGGTGTTGCCGAAGAAGTTGGCGAACACCGGGGTGTCGATGCTGCGCAGAAAAGGGGTCTTCTTTTCGATGAAGGCGTCGATGCCTACGTTCTGAAGGCCGATGGCGTTGAGCATCCCGCCAGGAGTCTCGACGATGCGCGGGGTCGGGTTGCCGGCCCGCGGTTTGAGTGACAGCCCTTTTGTGACAAAAGCACCGATGGTTTCGAGATTGACATACTCTGCGAACTCGGCGCCGTAGCCGAAGGTCCCCGAGGCGGTCATGACAGGGTTGCGCAGGTCGAGACCGGCAATTTTCACTCCCATGTACGGTTTCATGCCGCACCTCCCCACTTCAACTCGCCCGCTTCAAACACCGGGCCCTCGGCGCAGACGCAGCGGAAGTCGGGGGTCTCCGGCGAGTGGTTGCGGCCGGGGGCCACACAGCCGAGACAGGCGCCGACGCCGCAGGCCATATAGCCTTCCAGCGACACCTGGCAGGAGATACCCCGGGCCGCAGCGATGGCAGCCACCGCCTCGAGCATACCATGGGGACCGCAGGCAAACATTGCGCCCCTGTTGGCGGTCTGGTCAAGGCGCTGCTCCAGCACCTTTGTCACAAAGCCCCGTTCACCGAGAGATCCGTCCTCGGTGGCGGAATAGCACTCTACCCCAAGGCGCTCGAATTCGGTAATACAGAGCACGTCGTCACGGGTTCTTCCTCCGGCAAACAGACGCACCGGCGAATTCTTTACCAGTTCCTTCGCCAAGAGGTAAAGCGGCGCCAGGCCAACCCCGCCGCCGACGATCAGTTTCTCTTCTCCCGGTTCGCCCAGGTCGAACCCTTTGCCAAGCGGGCCGAGAACATCGAGCAGGTCGGTTTCATGGAGAGCCGAAAGCATTGCCGTCCCCTTGCCGACAACCCGGTAGAGCATTTCAAAATACGGCTGCGGAGCAGCACCACTATGGGACGGGATATGGATTCCCACATCGAAGACGCCGAAGGGGCGGCGCAATAACGGGTCGATGGCTCCACTGACCCGCACCATCACAAACTGGCCGGGCCGGGCTTCCGTGAACTCCTGGGGAGCGGTCATCCGCATCCGCCAGTAACCGGGCGAAACTTCAACATTGGAAAGGATCATTGAGGTAAACTGCATCCGTTGGCTCCTTGCAGTGGTTTCTCCATCAGGACGGCATCCTCGACACCTTCGTAATAGCAGGGGCGAAGTCCGCAGCGAATGAACCCGAAAGACTCATAGAGGCCGATGGCAGCGACATTGGAAGACCTGACCTCCAGCGCCAGATACCCGGCACCCTTTTCCCGGGCGAGCTCAACCGCACGCTCCATCAAGAGCCGCCCCACCCCTCTGCCCCGCTGCTCCGGAGCAACGGCCAGATTAAGCACCTGGGCCTCCTCGAAAAGCGACATCAGGCACAGATAGCCGACTACCGCTCCGGATTCATCGAACGCCACGAAAGGAAACGAATGGGGTGCCGACAATTCATGCAGAAAGTGATCGCGCTTCCAGGGATGTGGATACGAACGGCGCTCTATTTCAAGCACCGCTGAAAGATCCGAATCCTGCATGGGGCGTATGGTCAGCACAGGTCAGCCGGGTTCATCAAGTCAGGTTCCAGACAAACATGTCATAACAACATATATCCATATATTTTTAATACCTTACACAGGAAAGTATCATATTAGGTAGGCCATAGGTAGGAACAAAACGCATTTCAGAACCTTGCTACCTGCCGACTGTTGGCGTGGAACTATGCCATAAACCCCACCGGTTGAAAACCAAAAAAGCCGGGTTCCCTGTCACGGGTTCCCGGCCTCTTGCCCTTGTAGATCATCCCAGGCTAGTCGATATAGACGTGAGCCTTCACCTCATCGTCACCGTGATCCGTTATTAGCTCTTCAATACAGCCTGCCTGAGCGTGTACCTGAACATCCCCGATAGCCTCCCTGGCAGCTTCCAGCTTCTTGATCAGTTCTGTGATGGTCATTGTCTTTCCCTCCGGGTTTGTTATGGGCTTGCCGCCCTGATGAAAAGACTACCAATATTTAAGTAATAGTCAAATATATCAGTAAGTTATGCAACTTAGTTGTAAGATCGGCCCACATTAGTGGTATACCCCCCCTGGGGGCACCTACCCCCAGACCCCCTATTTCCAGGCGACCTCTATTTTAATTCTGACCCCCCATTTAACGTTGCGCCATTTTTCAAAATTGGCCCCTTGCCCCACTCAATCCACTATACTGTTTACGTTCACGGCAGAACGACAGAATACGCATAACCACATCTGTTTTCTGTTGATTTTGATGTTTTTGTGTGGATGATTCTTTGCTAACCATTAGTTGAGGGGATGCCATGAGATTTTTTTTCCGCAAGAAAGACGAGGCCCGTAAATCATCCAACCGCCCGGAACACATGATCTCCATGCTGACCAGGGATTATCGCAAGTTCATATCCAGGGATGTCGCAATCAAGATATGGCTGCCGGAGTCCGTTGAAAAGAAGATGGAGGAGATTGCCACCCTGTTCGACTGCTCGGTGTCTGATCTCATTCGACAGATTTTATTTGTTCATCTCTATGGCCGGTATGATTTCCTGGGGCTGGTCGAGCGCGAAGATCCGAAGAGGCTTAAAGCATCAGGGGATACAGGCCAGCGCGAATATGGTGTCCGCTACTCATTCCCGAATATCGCTGCTGCGCTCAACCGGCCTGACGACATCAAGAGCATCGCTGGTTTCAAGGTATGGGTGCCTGATAAAATGAAATGGCACCTAACCAAACTGGCCGAGCAACACAGAATGTCCATGTCGGCATATGCACGGGAGGTCATTATGACCCATCTGCTGGGGAATGTTCCGAGTGACCGGGATGTGTTCAGCGAGGTGCCGCCACTGGAGGCTGAGGAGAGCTAAC
>DCNF01000097.1:0-2876 GCA_002322035.1 Geobacter sp. UBA1603 | reverse complement strand
AAGTTGCACCCTCTGCGATAATTATCTGATATTACAATGTACCGGTAGTATCACTTAAAAGGATAGTCCTACATGAACTCTACGGTTATGAAGCGTGTTTTCCATACTTTTTTATGTTGCATAGCCTGCTTTATTATCTTTTTTGCTATCATTAATATTGCAGTTCCAATCGTACTAGCATTTTCAAGAAGTTTAGTTAAGTTGGGGATAATATCCAGAGTTACAGATGATGAGCCAGGCCTTATTCAGCTTGGGTTTCAATTCGTCGTAGCTCGATTATTTGCATCGTATTTAGCTTTAGATATATCAATTAAACTGTTCAAAATGGCATATGAGCGATTAGTAATTATAGTTTTTGTGTCCGCCTTTATATTTGTTATTGGATATTATTTACTATTCAGAGAAGCAAAAATAAATGAAGTTATCGCAGTACTACTCGGTATGTGCCCTATTTTATATGTATCTTACAAGAGATGGAATAATTCAGATCCATTTAGTTCATAATTTATATCAGCTTATTTCAGCATTAATATTAACGGACTATTTTACTTGATATACAAAAAAGTTATTATATTTATTGTTATTGTCTTATCATTGTATGGCAGCTATAGGCTGTTAAAGTCAGATTTTATCCAGCAGTTAATTTTTCCGAAATCATATTGGAGTAAAAAGGTAGAATCTCTGGAATGGCGCATAAAACACCACGAATGGTAGATCAGATCAGCGCAAAGGGCTATTCAAAAAACTAGGCTAACTGCTTCAATAGACATCGCAGATGATGCTGACTGGGCAATAACATTTGGAAACAATGCTGATGAGGCTATGGCGAGCAAAAGAAAAGAGATTGAAGATGATATTGAGACATCTAGGCGGTGGATAGAGGAGTTCAGTAAAGATCTCGTCGAACAGAGAAGCAATCTGGAGTTTGCAAAGTCAGAGTTGGCAAAGCACTCTGGAAAATGACTTCTCTTGTATCCCACAGGGGAAGTTCCGTAACCCCTATTGACACCGGCAGTTAGCAGCAGTAGAATCAAAACATAACCACTTATCAAGAGCGACCGAGGGACTGGCCCTATGACGTCGCAGCAACCACCCGCACGGGCAGGTGCTAAATCCAGCGGGATGTATTCCCGGAAGATAAGGAAGGCAGGATCACCCTCAATGGGATCATGACCCCTTCTGTTCAACCGGAAGGGGTTTTTTCGTTGCTGCTCTTTGAAAATTGAATATGAGGATTGGTAACTTTAGGGCGGGACCGGAGCGATACTGTTAAGTGACAGTCAATGTTTACCTGTTCCTCAGATTCGATGAACGCAGTTAAGTGTGCTGCAAGGAGGAGATGTAATTATGGAAAACAATACGCCGTGCGAACGGTATTTTGACTTCTATTCTCAATACCGCATTATCAGGGGGAATTATCCAGGCAAACGGATGCCATTTGTGCATGGTCCAGCATTCTGGCGTTACCCGTCTGGGAAAAAAATGACGGAAGGGTTTTACAACAGAGGTATTCGCGCCGGTGTTTGGATCTGGTACAGCGAAGAAGGCGAAATCATAAAGACAGCCGACTTCGGCTGCAAGGAGTATCAGAAGCGCCCATTCCGGGATGATGAGTCTTACCGCAGCTTCAGTACCGTGGTCTGCACGCCTTCTAACACACTGCTTTTAACTGAAGATCATGGATGCTGTGAGTGGTTTTGGATGCCCGACAGAAGCATAGAAGAAACTATAGAGTGGTGGCGGGGCCTGGATAGCGTTGAGCCGTATTTTCTATCGCCGCAACTGTTGCCAGGTCTGACCATCAAGGCATGTTCTGAGACATTTGATTTCTGGTATGCGATGCAGAACTCCGGGCACTATTATCCAGTAAGCCTAAACGAGGATTACTGGTCCGCAATCATTTCACCATCAGGCGAGCATATCCATCATAAAAACTATGAGTATGCTGTGCTTGTAGATAATTCATTAATGCGTGGCCTAAGCTGGTCTGGTGATGATCTGGATCAAACGTGATAGGAGGGAAATTCGATGCCGGTAACGTACATGGGCAGGAACGACAAGTGGTTCCAGGAGAATCTGGGAAACGGGGCAATGAGGATCTCGTTGCCAAGGAAGGAGAACATTATGGGATACCCAAGCAGGGAAGCGACAGCGGAAGAAGTCAACAAGATAATGGGGAGCAGCGGCTCTGCGATCGGAATAACCATGAATCAATATCATTCAGCCATGGCTGACAAAAAGCAGCAGGTCCGGGATTATTTCTCGGCTATAGAGCGCGGGGATAACGTAGCTGATGAGTTGCTGCTTGCCGTGTCCATGCTGCCAAAGGCAATTACCTATTTTGGCCGGGAAGAGGCTGAAAAGATGCTGGAGATTGCAAACAGGTCACTGGCACAACAGGGAAAAGCATCAGTCAATATGCCACCAGAAAGGAGTCGATATGTCTAAAGATAATATTGCGGCCCTAACAACCGATGCTAAAGATTATCGTAGTATATTCAACTTCTTCGGATGTATGTACCGCAATATTCCATCAGATGTGATAAACGAGAATCACGCTTTTTTTGAGTACATTGCCTCGCTTCCTCCAGTACAGGTGGAATATGTTTTTTGCTGTCAATGTTCCGTTTGGTGAGCAACAGTTTCGGCATGACACCCTCCTTTTTCCTACCTAGCACCACCAGATTGTCAGACAAGGTAGGCCATAGGTAGGACCATAAATACAAAACCCGCTAAACCTGTATTAAAGGATAGCGGGTAATGAATCGGATGTCAATACTTAACTTATTGGTTTATATGGTCATTACTGCGTATGCATGGGCAGTTATTAAACAGCAAAAAGTATCAAGTCAAGTTCCAGACAGCCATCTCCAGCA
>DCNF01000053.1:5025-29257 GCA_002322035.1 Geobacter sp. UBA1603 | reverse complement strand
GATGGCGTCACGGACCTTGTCGGCGGTACCCACAGGCACGGTGGACTTGTCCACGATAATCTTGTAACCGGTCATGGCCCGGCCGATCTCACGGGCCACACCGAGGACGTATTTCAGGTCGGCGGAGCCGTCTTCGCCGGGTGGGGTCCCGACGGCGATGAAGCTTACCAGGGACGACTGGATGGCAGCAACAGCATCGGTGGTAAAGGAGAGGCGACCTTCGGCATGGTTGCGCAGGACCATTTCCTTGAGGCCCGGTTCGTAGATCGGGATGATGCCCTGGTTCAGCCCTTCGATTTTTGCTTCGTCAACATCGACGGCAACAACGTTGTTTCCGCTCTCGGCAAAACAGGCGGCGGCCACCAGACCCACATAGCCGGCGCCGAATACGCAGATTTTCATGTTTTTTTACTCCCGCAGGTTAGCATGCTTGAATCTCTATAACACAATGACCGGCCGGGATTCCATTGAAATGTGGCCGTCAGCCCGCTTTATGAATGGCAAGAGCAGCCTCATACGCCTCGCTTCGTGAACAGCCGGTCGACTCTGCGGCGGCCCGGGCGGCATCTTTAACCGTCAAACCCTGGCGGAGCAGGCCGGAAACAACCTCTGTCAGCGGAATGGTTTCCCTGATCGCGGTGTCTCCAGGGGCGATCAGAATCACTACTTCGCCGCGGGCCTTGCCGCGGGCGATTTCAGCAATCACTGAAGATACGTTTCCGCGTATGAACTCCTCGTAGATTTTGCTTAATTCGCGAGCCACCACAATCTGCCGATCTCCCATGACCGCATGGATGTCAGCCAGGGTTGCCTCCAGACGATGGGGAGCTTCGTAGAGTACCAGGGTGCCGGGCAACGCTGCCAGGTCTGCCAGAAATGCCTGGCGTTTGCCGTGCCGGGCGGGGGGGAACCCGGCGAAACTGAAACTGTCACTGGGCAGGCCGGCCGCCGAGATTGCCGCAACAGCGGCACAGGCACCTGGAATCGGTACGACCGGTATTCCCTCTGCTGCCGCATCCCGAACGAGATTGTAGCCGGGGTCTGAAACGCAGGGAGTGCCGGCATCGGAAATCAGGGCCACTGTCTTCCCCTGGCGCAGCGCCTCCAGAATCCGTGTTCCCTTAACCTGCTGGTTGTGGTCAAAATAGGATGTCATCGGTTTTGATATGCCGAAATGGGAGAGCAGTTTCAGGGAGTGGCGGGTATCTTCGGCTGCGATCAAATCAGCCTCGGAGAGGATCCTGACCGCCCGGTAGGTCATGTCTTCTAGATTTCCGATCGGGGTGGCGACGATGTAGAGGGTGCCGTTTTTCATTTCAGGCTTGAGATGTAGGCCCGTACACCGTCAAGAATCCCGCCGGCGGTCATCTCCTGGTAAGATGGGTCCTTGAGGCGTGCCTCCTCCTGGCCATTTGAAAGAAAAGCCGCTTCGACCAGGATGCTCGGCATGGTGGCCCCCACCAGCACATAAAAGGGACCCTGCTTGACCCCCAGATTCCTGACATCACTGTGACGGGCACGGGTTTTTCTGTAGAGCGCTTTCTGGACCTCATCGGCCAGATGGGCAGAGTCGTTGAGTTTATAGTTTGCCATCAGGTCGAACAGGATCGCCTGCAATACGCTGACTTTTTCCAGGGAAGTGCCGTTTTCCTTGGCGGCCAGCTGGGCCGCTTTTTCGGTTTTGGCAAGATTGAGGTAGTAGGTTTCAATGCCGGAAGCGTGGCGGTTGGGAGCGGCATTGGCATGGACCGACAGGAACAGGTCGGCGTTGACCTTGTTGGCAATGGCGGTGCGCTCCTCCAGGGGGATGAATACATCGGTGGAGCGGGTCATGACCACGTCAAGCCCCAGCTCATCACGGAGCAGGTCGCGCAATTTAAGGCTGATGGACAGTACCACGTCCTTTTCCTGGATGCCGCTTGGGCCGACCGCTCCCGGGTCATGGCCGCCATGGCCCGGGTCGACGACAATCCGCCGGATCTTGGATATGGCTGCTTTTTTTGCCGGGCGTGGTTTCTTTTCAGTTCGCTCCGGCGCAGCGTCCCGCTCATCGGGCCGCAATTCAGAGAGCGGTTCCTTGGCGGCGCTGATTACCGGTTCGAGGCGGGAAATCTCGAGCGGGCGTTCTCCGCGGACATCGATGATCAGACGGGCTGGGTCAGAAAGGGGAAACACCTTGTAATCTTTTATGTTTTCCGTATCGAGCACCACTCTGACCGTTTCGGCCTTGTATTGCCCGAGTCGGACGCCTTTGAGCAACCCATCACCGATGGTAATATCACGAGCGGTTGTGCCGAGTTTTGTCCGGTTAATGTCAAGATAGATCCGTCCCGGTTTGCCGTCTCTGCCCTTGTTCAGTTCATGGGACTCCCAGGTCGTGTCACGGTCCAGTTCAAGGGATATGCGGGTATAGTCAGGGGTTGACCAGTGCTTGACTTCGTTGAGTACAGCTGGTGGTCGGATCATGGCCGACGTTTGCTGGGAGAATGTTGTCTTCTTTGCCTTTTTTTTGGCGGCCTGGGCCGAAAACGGCAGCAGATTCAAAGCGAGCATGACAAGGCACATTATGGCAACACGGCGATTCATGAAACCTCTCGGAAGATCGGTGCAAGGTATAGGCTTGGCACGAGCAATGGGGGTTTTTGGCCCTTTTTGTTTCAGCATGCTACCTGATCAGCAGTGATGGCAGGTTTGAGTATATAGCATTTCTTCACGATGCTGGCAATCTCCGCCAGCACAAGCGCTCAAGATCGGTTTTGCGGTATCCTGGGCCCCGCGTCATACTCCGTGTGTCATATTTTGTGTTGCCCGATTGTGCGGCTTCCGTTAGCATCGCCGCCATGACTGACGAGAGCTCCCGTTTCACCTTCCGCCCGATCGGCGTCATTTATTCCCCTTATGGCCGTCGGATTGACGCGCCCCATCAGGGTACGGTGGTTGAAGGCACACAAACCGGCGAGGCGGCAAATGCCAGCCTGGAAATCGCCGAGTGGCTTGACGAGAAGTCTCTCCAGGATCTTGAAGGTTTCGAGAGAGTCTGGCTGATCTTTGTTTTCCATGCGAGCGAGGGATGGAAAACCAGTGTCAAGCCACCTCGAGGAGGGCCCAAACGGGGTGTGCTGGCGACCCGCTCTCCCCATCGCCCCAATGCAATCGGTCTGTCGGCGGTGGAACTGGTGGCGGTTGACGGGAGAACGCTGCACCTGCGGGGGATTGATCTTCTGGACGGCACGCCGGTGCTGGATGTCAAACCCTACATTCCCTATGCGGATGCGTTCCCTGACGCGAAAGCCGGCTGGATTGATGTGCTTGATGCGCAACTGGGCTGCCGTTCTGCACCCGGACCCCGCAAGCCCAGATAAGAGAAGGGCGGGGTGGCGCGTGCGCTTAACGGCCGCAGCATTTCTTGTACTTCAGCCCGCTGCCGCAGGTGCAGGGATCATTACGTCCGATTTTGCTGGAAATGATCGGTTTCGGTTTTGCCATTATCCCTTCGGTGAAGAACCAACTGCCGTCTTTCTTCTCGAACTGTCCGCTCTCATGATGTTCACGGAGCGTATCTTTCTCCCTGAAACGGGCAACAAACTCAACCTCGCCGGAAGCATCATCGACCCCGCCCCGGCGGGATGAGAGTATCGTGAGCCCGAGCCACTCCGACTCTTCAGCCCATGTTCTGGTGCCTTCATGGTCGTAGCCTGCGCGATGGTCCGGGTGGGTCGATTCGAAGATGAAGTCCATCTCGGCATTGGCATAGGCTGAATAGCGTGCCCGCATCAACTGTTCGGCAGTCTCGGCATTGCGGGTTTTGGCGATGATCGGCTGGCAGCAGTCAGTATAGTTTCTGCCGCTGCCGCAGGGACACATGGTCATAGGTGGCGCTCCTTGCGGTGGATGTTTGATCAGTTTTCCTGTCTGCCCGGGATGGTTATGCAGAGGCACTCTCCCACCGCGTAGGTGGTTTTTTCGCAGAAAATTCTGCCGTGAACCATAACCTTGCGCCCTTCGGCCGAGACGATTTTGCTTTCAAGCGTAACAACTTTCCGGAGCGGCAGCAGGTTCCGAAAGCTGACATTCAGGTTGCCGACCACGATCGGGTAGCCTGCGGCCCAGGCAGAGAGCCCCAGAACTTCATCGAACACGGCGGCCATGGAACCGCCGTGGGCATGCCCCGGCGGCCCCTCGGTTTCCGGGCCGAACCAGATGCGGGCCTTGAGGTGCTGTGCGCTGTCAAGAAAATAGCGAATCCGGAACCGTTCTCCGGCAGGATCACCCGACACAAAACGGAGCGATTCGCCAACCAGCCCCGGTGCGTCGAAGGCAGTCCACCCGGCATCACCGGCCAAATCGACCGGCTCAAAAGGTGAGGGGGCATGAGAGGTGCAGCACTGATCTACCATAGGAGTCTCCCGACGGACTGTTTACTGGCTTTGAGGGCCGCTACCATACCAGACTTGTCGAAGAGAAGAAAGGGTGTTTGAATAGAAAAAAATCTGCTAAAGTTGTCCCGCCTCCGGCGTTGTCTGATTTTTTCGCTGCGAAAGCGGCCATTACTCTGAAAGGAGAATTGTGTTATGGCAATCCGTACAATACTGGCCCTGGCGTTTGCACTGCAGGTAGTTGCCGCAACCGCCTGGGCGGCTGTGACAACCCGTGAAGTCGAGTACCGGTCTGGCGGAACGGTTATGAAAGCCTTCCTGGCTGAAAACAGCGAAGCGAGCGGTAAAAGGCCGGCGGTTCTTGTCGTGCATGAATGGTGGGGGCACAACGAATATGCCCGCAAGCGGGCCCGCATGCTGGCGGAGGACGGCTATGTGGCCCTGGCGGTTGATATGTTCGGTGACGGCAAGACCGCCCAGCACCCTGCCGATGCCGGAAAGTTCGCCGGAGAGGTGATGAAGAACAAGCCGCTCGGCGAAGTGCGCTTTAACGCTGCGCTGGAATTTATCAAGGCGCAGCCAACCGTTGACCCCTCCCGTGTCGCTGCAATCGGTTACTGCTTTGGCGGCGGTGTCGTGCTGCATATGGCTCGCGTCGGGGCAGACCTGAAAGGGGTAGCCAGCTTTCATGGCAGTCTGGCCAGCGATACGCCGGCAAAGCCGGGAACCGTCAAGGCCCGGGTGATGGTTTTCAATGGCGAAGACGACAAGATGGTAACCGCAGAGCAGGTGGCAGCTTTTAAAAAAGAGATGTCCGGTGCTGGCGCATCGTTCCGCTACGTTGGTTATCCGGGGGTGAAGCACAGTTTTACCAATCCGGATGCCGATGCCTATGCCTTGAAATTCAAGCTTCCCCTGGCGTATGACAAAAAAGCCGATGAAGATTCGTGGGGGCAGGCCCGTTCGTTTTTAAGGGAAATTTTTGCACAATAGCCCGCAGGGCGGGTATCAATACACGAAGGAAGAGAAACTCGATGATCAATCTAAAGCCTGAAGTTGTCGCCCAGCTCGAGCGGGTGCTCAGTTCGGTTGAAATGCTGCTCCCCCGGATGGCCAAACCGCTGGACTGGTCGGTCTGCTATGCGGCAAACTGGCGCCGCCACTCGTTTTCCGGTTATCTGGAGCCGGTCAAGGTTACTGATACAACTACCTTGGACGAATTGCTGGGAGTTGAGGAACAGAAAGAAACCATGATCAGCAATACCCGCCAGTTTCTGGCCGGTCTTCCGGCTAACAATGCGCTGCTCTGGGGATCCCGCGGATCGGGAAAGTCTGCGCTGATCAGGGCGCTGCTGAACAGGTACCATTCGGACGGCCTCCGCATTATTCAGATTGAGAAAGAAGACCTGATCTACCTCTCCGAGATTTTCAACGCGGTTGAGGATCAGCCTTACCGGTTCATCCTGCTTTGCGATGACCTGACCTTCGAAGTCGGCGAACTCGGCTACAAGATGCTGAAGAGTGCCCTGGACGGATCGGTTTACTCCCCGCCGGAAAACGTGCTGATCTACGTTACTTCCAACCGCCGGCATCTCCTGCCGGAGTACGAGTCCGACCATATCGGCGGCAAGTTTGTCAAGGGGGAGTTGCAGCAGAGTGAGGCAATGGAAGAGAAGGTGTCGCTTTCCGACCGGTTTGGTCTGTGGGTCGCGTTTTATGCCTTTTCCCAGGACCGCTATCTTGACGCGGTCCGATTGGCGATCGCCCGCGAAGCACGGGAGCTGAAGGTCGACATTCCGTTTACCAGGGACGTTGAACGGGAGGCGATCCAGTGGTCCCATGACAAAAGCAAGCGCTGTGGCCGGACAGCCTACCAGTTCTCCAAGAATTTTGTCGGCCGTTACCTGTTGCCGGCTGCACAACCCTGACAGGGCCGGCTGCTCGAATTATCTACTCCAGGAGGAACATTTGTGAGTTTCGCAGCAGCATTCTATTGGAGGGCACCTGCTCTAGTTGCCCTTTTGCTACTTCTGTCCGGATGCACTGAAACGAAAAACAGTCAGCCGGCTGCCGGTAACACTGCTGCCGGGACAACGGCGCCGCTCCGTCCCGAACAGACAGCCTTTTCGGCAACCTCGACCGCAATCCGCAAAGTGACGCTGCAGGCCCAGTCCAGCAGCGCGCGCAAGGCGGCACCAACAGTAAAGTACAATGCCGGAGAAAGCCCGGAGTATGCAGCAAAATGCGGCTGGCCGGTCAACTGCCCGGAGCCGCTGCCCGGTTCGATCCTGCCGAAAAAGCGGATCGTCGCCTACTATGGCAATCCGCTCTCGAAGAAAATGGGTGCCCTGGGTGAGTTTCCCAAGGATCAGATGCTGCAGAAACTGAAGGCGGAAGTGGCCAGATGGCAGGCTGCAGATCCGTCGATGCCGGTGCAGCCGGCTCTGCACCTGATCGCGGTGGTGGCTCAGGGGGCGCCCGGTAAGGACGGTATGTACCGGATGATCATGCCGGACCGGATCGTCGAGCAGGTCTACGGCTGGGCCAAGGAGGCCGGGGCGATCATGTTCATCGATATTCAGACCGGCCATGACAATATTCGAAACGTACTGCCCCGTTTCGAGTGGATACTGAAAAATCCTGACGTTCATCTTGGCATTGATCCGGAGTTCAATATGGGTAAAGGGGGGGCGAAACCGGGCAAAAAAATCGGCACCTATGATGCTGATGATATCAACTATGCCAGCGGTTATCTGCGTGATCTGGTACGAAAGTACAATCTCCCTCCCAAGGTGTTCACGGTTCACCGCTTCACGCGGGGCGGGGTCACCAACTCACGGAAGATCATCCTGCGCCCAGAAGTGCAGATGGTCATGCACATGGACGGATGGGGGGCGCCCTGGCTGAAGCGTGACTCCTACAAGGATTACATCGTGGCCGAGCCGGTCCAGTACACCGGGTTCAAACTCTTCTATCACAACGACACCAAAAAGGGCGATCCGTTGATGACACAGCAGGACCTGCTCAAGCTGAACCCGAAACCGGTTTATATCCAGTACCAATAGGTGATTGAATGCATTCGATGATCGACCTTCTCCGCACCCGCAGGAGCATCAGAAGTTTTTCCCGTGAACCGATTGCGCCTGAACATATGGCGCTTCTGACCGAAGCTCTGCTCCGGGCCCCGTCATCACGCAACCTTAACCCGTGGGAATTTATTGTTGTTGATGATCGTGATCAGCTCAGATCGCTCTGCCGGGCAAAGGAGCACGGCTCGGCATTTCTCAAGGATGCTGCGGCCGGGTTTGTCATCTGTGCCGATGAAAGCGTGAGTGATGTCTGGGTCGAGGATTGCTCGATTGCCGCCATCCTGCTGCAGATGACCGCCCATTCGCTGGGGCTCGGCAGCTGCTGGATCCAGATCCGCAAGCGGCAACACGATGCTGTGACAACGTCAGAGGAATTCATTCGGTGCGTGCTCGGAATCCCCGATCGGCTGCGGGTCGCATCGATCATCGCCGTGGGCCATCCGGCCATCAGCCGGGAACCTCTCGAGGCGGACCAGTTGCAGCGGGAAAAAATTTGGAGAAATCGCTACAGCAGAGATTAAATCTGCTGTCTGTGGCGGCCGCTATGCTTCTACTGATATCACAGCATGTTTATTGGCCTCTGCCCGGCGTTGGCCGGGCCGGGTTCAGAAATCTATTACCTGCCTGCCATCCCTTGTTTCAATGCGCGTCCCGAGCGGCTCCGACAATCTGTTGAGCCGCTCGATTACGCGAATTCCCTCGCGGCCTTTTAAAACCCTCGGCTGAAATCCGACCCTGCGGTAGAGGATGTCTAGCGGGATGATCTCTGCCTGCCGCCGGTTGTCGTCAAGGTGCAGGCGGATGATTGCACTGAAGTCGGCAGTCGTGCCTTTCCCGGCAAACGTGAAGTTACCGAGGCTGTAGAAGATGATGCCCCGCCTGTAGCGCTCGATGCCGCGCAGCACGTGGGGATGATGGCCGATGATCACATCGGCGCCGGCATCGATGGCGGCGCGGGCGGTTTTCCGCTGGTACTCCTGCACCCCGGTTTTTCCCTCGGTGCCCCAGTGGATGCTGACGATTACGAAATCGGCCTGCTGGCGGGCCGCCGCGATATCGGCGGTGACGAACTTCTCGTATCCCGGCGCGGTACCGGGGCGGCGCTCCGCGGCAAAGAACTCCAGCGGCTGGGTGAGGGAGTAGCCGAGCAGGGCGACCCGCGTGCCCCGCACCGTCATGATCACCGGCCGGCGGGCTTCGGCAAGACTGCCCCCGGCTCCGATCCGGGCGATCCCCTCCCGGTCAAGGTAGTCGAGGGTATCGGTAAGCGCTTCGGCGCCGAAATCCATGATGTGGTTGTTGGCCAGGGTAACGGCGTTGATGCGGGCTTTTTTCAGGGCCGGAGCAATGGCCGGTGCACCCCGGAAGCGGAATCTTTTGTCAGTGAACTCGGTGCCACCGGTTGCAAGCGGAGTTTCCAGATTGGCGATGGTGATATCTCCGTTGGCCAGTTCGGCAGCAACGCCGGCAAAGGGGAAATCATACCCCTTCTTCCTGATGGACTGCTCCCACGGGCCGGCCAGCATGACGTCACCAACGGCATTGATCACTACCGGTGCGGCATGGGAAATGAGGGGATTGATGAGGAGCAATGCTGCGATCAGCGTGAAGATACGGGTCATGGCGGCTCTTTTTGAATTGACGAAGCAGGTGACAGGTGTTACTAAATACCTCCTTAATCCTAAAAAATAAAGGTGTTTTCCGATGCTTGACATGAAATACATCCGCGAAAATCTGGAAGAGGCCGAACGTCGGCTGTGTACCCGCGGCGGCGGTCCCTACCTGGACGGATTCCGCCAACTGGATGACAGGCGGCGTGCACTGCTGCGCGAAAGCGAAGCCCTCAAGGCGCTGCGTAATACTGTCTCGGAAGAGATAGCCCGTATTAAGGACAAAAGCCAGGCCCAGGCCAAGATTCTCGAGATGCGCGAGGTCTCCCAGAAGATTAAAGGGATGGACGATGAGTTGAAAGTGGTTGATGAGGAGTTGCAGAATTTATTGATGACCATCCCGAACCTGCCGTCTCCATCGACGCCGGCCGGCCGCTCCGAGCAGGATAACGTACTGGTCCGCAGCTGGGGTGAGCCGCGTAGCTTCAGTTTTCAGGCAAAGCCTCACTGGGAGCTGGGCGAAGAGCTTGGCATCCTTGATTTTGAGCGGGGAGCCAAGCTGGCTGGGGCCCGCTTTACCCTTTACCGCGGTGCCGGTGCCCGCCTGGAACGGGCGCTGATCAATTTCATGCTCGACCTTCACACCATAGAGCATGGTTATGATGAAGTGCTACCCCCCTTCATGGTCAACCGCGACAGCATGACCGGCACCGGTCAATTGCCCAAATTCGAGGATGACCTGTTCAGGATGGTGGATCCGGAATATTTCCTGATCCCCACGGCCGAAGTCCCGGTCACCAACATCCACCGGGGAGAAATCCTGAAGAGGGATGATCTGCCGATCAGTTACACCGCCTACACCCCCTGTTTCCGGCGCGAAGCGGGTTCCTACGGCAAGGATACCCGCGGATTGATCCGCCAGCACCAGTTCAATAAGGTTGAACTGGTCACGTTTGCCCACCCGGCCGAATCGGATGCCGTGCTGGAACGGCTGACCTCCCATGCCGAGAATGTGCTTCAACGTCTGGGCCTGCCCTACCGGGTCATGGCGCTCTGCAGCGGGGATATCGGTTTTTCGGCATCAAAAACCTATGACCTTGAAGTCTGGCTGCCGGGGCAGAACTGCTACCGGGAGATCTCCTCGTGCAGCAATTTCGGCGACTTCCAGGGCCGTCGTGCCGGGATCCGCTTTCGCGAGGACGATAAGGCCAAGCCGGAGTTTGTCCATACCCTGAACGGCTCCGGGCTTGCTGTCGGCCGGACGCTGGTGGCGATACTGGAAAACTTCCAGCAGCAGGACGGCTCTGTCCTTATACCGGAGAAACTGCGCCCCTACATGGGAGGGATTGAGCGTATTGGTGCGCGCAGTTCTGTTTGAAATTCTGAACAGGATGTGATAGCGTTCTGCATATGTATGCATACGGAAAGGTGGCCGAGTGGTTTAAGGCAGCGGTCTTGAAAACCGCCGAGGTTAAGAGCCTCCGTGAGTTCGAATCTCACCCTTTCCGCCATATTTTCAGCGGGTTGGCCTCAATCGGGCCAGCCTTTTTTTATTGCGGGAAGCGACTCCTTCAGTTTCGCGTTATGCTCTGTGCTATCGTTGTCTGCTGCGTAAGTGCGGGGTATGCTGCCAATGCCGAGACCGGTGCCGATTCCTGTGCCCGCCAGGAAAAAGAGCTTAATGACCAGCAGTCGTCGAAGTGCAGCGGCGCGTCATATTTTTTTAATCCGAGCGGCTGTTTTGTTGCCCGGAAGGCACTCAAGGCATTCGAGTCAGGACCCTGCCGATCCCGTTCTGGCACTGACAGGGCGGTTTCGGAAGCGCCATCTTCTGTTACAGGTGCGACATCGATGCCGCCGGGAAGGAGTCCTGTTCCGGTTGCTGCGGTGGTACCGGCCAGTGAGCTTGAACAGCTGAAAGTGGAAAACGCGCGCCTGAAGGCAGAACTTGAACGGCTTCGCGGGCAGCAGGATGGAATCTGCCGTTCCGGAAAGGGTGATTGATGCTGATTTCGACAGACTTTATCAAGCTGGATAGCTTCCTGAAGGGCGTCAATGCCGTTAGTTCCGGGGGCGAGGCAAAGATTCTGATCGCTGATGGTCAGGTTCAGGTTAACGGAGCGCCTGAACTGCGCCGCGGCAGGAAGTTGTATCCCGGTGACCGGGTTTTGTGCGGCGGGAGTCTTTTCATTGTGGAGCGTGAGGCATGAAGATCCGGGATATAGTGTTCGCTGGGGCTTTTGTTCTGATACTCTTTTGTGGTGGCGCCGCCAGGGCGGCCTACGATCTTGAAGTTCCGGTTGACCCTTGGGATGAGTACCGGCTGCAGCATAAGCACTACTCGCGGTTGCTGCTCAAGTCCTATGACCGGGCTTTTGCCAATGATTATGAGGGTGCCGTTAAGGATGTAACCGCTGCGATCGAAATCCTGCCTGACGAAGGCCTTGCCTATGCCGATC
Source organism: Geobacter sp. UBA1603 (assembly GCA_002322035.1). Classification (GTDB taxonomy): domain Bacteria; phylum Desulfobacterota; class Desulfuromonadia; order Geobacterales; family Pseudopelobacteraceae; genus UBA1603. The sequence goes on along the minus strand of DCNF01000053.1, from coordinate 17,723 downwards.
GGGCAAAATTATATCTGACGCTCAACCGTCAAAAGGATGCCGATTCTGATTTTCGAAGGGCTCTCTACCTGTTTGAACGGGCCCTGGAGCGTTACCGGCCCGAGCCGGTCGACAGGAAAAAGAACAAGACGGCCCGCCGGATCGATCCGGCCGAGTTTGCCAAGTTGGCCGCCACTACGCGCTATCAGCGGGGAGAGGCATATTTTGCTTTTGAGCAGTATAAAAACGCCAAGGAAGATTTTGCAGCCGCGTGTCAAGGCGGCAGTGCCCTGGCTTGCTCACGGATGTGGGACATTACCCAGATCGAAAAGCGTGGCCTGAACTGGGTGCCGCTCTCGGCAAGGCAATTCTATGACCGTCAGCGGATTGTTCGCCCGGCCCGCGATCGTGTCAGGGTATGGGTCCGGCGTGAAGACGGACAGCTGCCCAAGGCCGACGGCGGGGTGGATGAGTCGATCCAGCAGCATCTTGAGCTGCATTGTGCCACCAGGGAGTTCCGGCTGATCGAGGCGTTTACCATCAGTGCTTCCAGCCAGGGGAGGGCGGAAAAGCCCGAACAGCCCGGTCTGTTGAAGCCGATTCCGGGCAGTGCGGCAGGAAAACTGATGGTCATGCTCTGCCCGCCGTACGAAACGAAATGAATTGACTTTTCAGCTGGGCTGAACCTAGTATGCCCCCTTATTACGCGCCGCTTGAGGCGTATGACCGGAGATAGCAATGAATATGAGATTTCTTGATGCCTGCTGGGGCAAACCTGTTGACCGCACGCCGGTCTGGCTTATGCGCCAGGCGGGACGGTATTTGCCGGAGTATATGGCGGTCCGCTCCAAATGCACATTTCTGGAGCTCTGTAAAACCCCCGAACTGGCAGCAGAAGTAACCATTCAGCCGGTCGACATCCTTGGTGTTGACGCTGCGATCCTGTTCTCTGACATTCTGACCCCGGTCGAACCGATGGGGATGAAGCTGGATTTCGTTCCGGGGCCGCTTTTTGAAGATCCGATCCGCAGTATGGCCGATGTGGAAAAACTCCGGATTCCAGATATGGAACAGGATGTGCCCTATGTTCTCGATACGATCAAAATTCTGCGTCGCGAACTGGCGTCCAAGGTTCCGCTGATCGGTTTTGGTGGCGCGCCGTTCACTCTGGCCTGTTACATGGTTGAAGGCAAGGGCTCCAAGGATTGGGCCACCATGAAGCGGATGATGTACTCGGCTCCCGAGGTGTACCATGCCCTGATGGAGAAGGTTACCACCATGGATATGGAGTACCTGAACGCCCAGATCAAGGCCGGGGCCCAGGCGATCCAGATCTTCGACACCTGGGGCGGGGTGCTTTCGCCGGCCGATTACCAGCGTTATGTCCTTCCCTATACCACGAGGCTGATCAACGGTCTGAACCGGATGCAGACGCCGGTGATCCATTTTGTGAAAGGCGCCGGAACCATGCTGCCGATTGTTCAGCAGGCCGGTGGTGATGTCATGGGCCTTGACTGGCACATCAGCCTGGGAGCTGCCAGGGATCAGCTTGGCAGCGCGATGGCGGTGCAGGGAAACCTTGACCCGACGGTTCTGTTTGCCTCCCGGGAGATCATCGAGCGCGAGGTCCGGCGCGTACTGGATGAGAATGCCGGTCGTCCCGGCCACATTTTCAACCTTGGGCACGGGATTCTGCCGTCGGTTCCGCCGGAGAACGCAATCTTCATGGTTGAGTGCGTGCACAGGCTTTCACAGGTATAGGCCATGAAAGCGACACTTCATAATATCTTTATTTTTGTCACGGATATTTCCAGAGCCCGCAGATTTTACGGAGAGCTCCTGGGGCTGCCGATCGCCGGTGAGAACGAGATGATGATCGAATTTTTCCCCGGTGCGCCAACAACCATGACGATCGCCCTGGCGCTCCAGGATGAGGCCCGGGCTATGGTCGGAAGGCATACCGGCATTACCCTCAAATTCGATCAACTTGAGTCGCTCTGCAGCCAGCTTGCGACAGAAAATGTCACATTCGTGATGCCCTTTGAGGCTAGCCCCTGGGGAAAAAGCGCCGTGGTTGCTGATCCTGACGGCAACCAGCTCCGGCTGTGGCAGGCATGAGCAGGATCCGCTGTGTGACAGCCGGACTTCTGCAGGAAGTATCAGGCGCTGCACAAGTTTCCCCGCGTTTGCGCAGGAACCATAATTTCCATCCATCGGACAGTTCCCGTTGCCATCGCCTGCTGAATGCCATTGAACCGGCCTCCTACATCCGTCCTCACCGACATCTCGATCCGGAAAAGGATGAAGCCTTTATCCTGATGGCCGGAAGGCTCGGAATTGTTCTCTTTGAAGAGGACGGATCCGTGGCCGAAACGGTTCTGCTCTGCCGCGAACGGGGAGTTCTGGCGGCTGATATCCCCCACGGCCTGTTCCATACGGCGGTGAGCCTTGTCTCCGGAACAGTCTTCTACGAAACAAAGGCCGGGCCCTATCTCCCGCTCCTGGAGTCGGAGAAAGCTTCCTGGGCTCCTGCTGATGACGATCCCGCCGCAGTTGCCTATCTGGAACACCTGAAGAACCTTTGCTCCCCCTAGCCGGGCACCCCGTATCCGCATGATCAGACAAACCTTGAGCCTGCTCGCCATCCTGCTGCTCTGCGTAACCGCTGTCAACGGTGCGCCCAGGCCGGCTCCGCTACTCCCGGTTCGCCCCTATGCGGGGATCGGTGTGGTCGTGCTTCCGCTTGCCATTGCCAATGCCGAAGGCCACGAGCCGGTTATTTTGTATCGTGAACCGGGTATCGGTCGGCTGCCTGATCTTGATTCCGCCCGGCTGCCCAGCAATGATCAGGTGTTTATGGGCCCTCCCGGTTTACGGGCATTGATCGTTACCGCCCGCAAATCTGAATGGCTGCGGGTTATGGTCGATGAAGGCGGGCGTGAAGCCTGGCTGAAGCAGCGCCGCAGCCTGCGCTATCAGCCCTGGGAGGTTTTTCTCAAAACCCACCCCTGCCGTCTGCTGCCCGGCATCCGCAAAGCCTTCTATCAGTTGTCCCCGGTTATCGGAGCTGGAGCAGGTGAACCTCTGGCCCCGCGCCAGCTAGTGAAGGCTGTGCGGGTGAGCGGCGACTGGGCCCAGGTTGTTACCGAACAGATGCGTATCGGATGGATCCGGTGGCGGGACGAGGATGGCCGTCTTTTGGTGTCGTTCGACATGGCGATTGAGCCAGAAAACCGTTGACGCCTGCCGGCGGCCGTGCTATAGGGAGTGCCCATGATGACGACCGCCCATACATCGGCAGCAGCACGAGCTACCAGCGCAGCGGCGCGTGACGCCGCACGAGTACCTGCTGCCCGCTGACCGTCGTCATTCGACCGAATTCAAACAAGCCGTGGGTCTGCTGCCCGCGGTTTTTCTTTTTTTAAACGATGCCAAGGAGGTTCAAAGATGAGAGTAGATCTGGTACGTCCCGGAACCGGCGAATTGACCTACGAGATTCGCAATATCGTTAATGTTGCCGAGAAACTTCAAAAACATGGGGTCAGGATCAACTGGGAGAACATCGGTGACCCTATCGTCAAGGGAGAGATTATCCCGGAGTGGATGAAGGAGATCGTGGCCAAGGCAGCCATGGATAATGCCACCTGGGGCTACTGCCATACCCGCGGCGTGCTGGAAACCCGCGAGTTTATCTGTGAAACAACCAACAAACGTGGCGGAGCGCAGATCACGCCGGACGACATCATTTTTTTCAACGGTCTCGGCGATGCAATTGCAAAGATCTACGGCTGCCTGCGGCCGGAAGCCCGGGTTCTGATGCCGTCGCCCTCCTACACCACCCACACCCTGGGCGAGATCGGCCACGCCCACGCCGCTCCTGCTCTTTTCAAGCTCAAGCCGGAGGACAAGTGGTATCCCGACCTTGACGATCTGCGCCTGCATATCCGCTACAACCCCAACATCTGCGCGATCATGATCATCAACCCCGACAACCCGACCGGGATGGTCTATACCGAGGAAATGCTGCGCGAGATTGTGGCGGTGGCCCGGGAGAACGACCTGTTCATCATCTGTGATGAAGTGTATACCAACATCGTCTACAACGGCGAGAAGGCAATCCCGATCAGCGATGTGATCGGCGATGTGCCGGCCATTTCACTGAAAGGTATTTCCAAGGAATTTCCCTGGCCCGGGTCGCGCTGCGGCTGGATCGAGGTCTACAACGGCCAGAACGATGAACAGTTCCGCAAGTACGTCAACCTGATCCTGACCCAGAAGATGAACGAGGTCTGTTCCACCACCCTGCCCCAGGCGGTCATTCCGGCGATTGCCCAGCATCCCGAATATGCGGCCTATCTTGCCGAGCGGATCGCCAGTTATGAAAAGATGAGCAACATCACATATGACTCCCTGAGCACGGTGCCGGAGTTGATGGTCAACCGCACCAACGGCGCTTTCTATATGGCGGTTGCCTTCAGGGACGGCCTGCTGAACAATCGCCAGTCCATCCCGATCGCTAATTCCGAAGTGCGGGATCTGGTGAACGGCCTGGTCAATGCTCCCGGAGTTTCTCCCGACAAGCGCTTTGTCTATCACATTCTGGCCGCCACCGGCATCTGCATCGTGCCGCTGTCGTCATTCTCTACGCCGTTGCAGGGATTCCGCGTGACCCTGCTGGAGAAGGATGAAAACGAATGCCGCCGCATTTACAGCACGCTTACTGAAAAGATCGGGGAGTATCTGGCGTCCTGAAAACAATGAAAAGGGGAGCGGCTGTAGAGTCGCTCCCCGTGTACGGCCTGTTGCCTGCTCCAGCGGTTCAGGCTTTTTTGTCGCCCTCGTCGCTCTTCGGCTTGATCTCGATCTCATCCTTCCCATCCGACGCTTTCTTGAAATTCCGGATACTCTTGCCCAGTGCTCCGCCGATTTCCGGAAGGCGTCCTGCGCCAAACACCACCAGCACAATGACCAGAATTATGATCAGTTCGGGCATACCAAATCCAAACATGGGATCCTCCTGTTTGAGTAGTGGGCGGAGTATTGCACTGCTGACATAAAAAATCAAGCATGTGAAACGGGTGATCTGTTTGCAATGCCTGCCCTGATCAGCCCGAATGAAATACACGGTACCCCGAATCGGCATAACATGCCAGAAAATCATTCGCTCTGCCCGATTGACAGCCAGACAGCCCCCATGATACAAGCGACACAATCAACCGGACAAAAGGGGCACCAACGCTTATGGCAGACAGACAGCAGGCGGGAATGGCGGGTCTCAGATCACGGATGCTGGTTTCATCACTGGCGCTTGCAGCCGTTGTGTCAGCAGGCTCTTTTGCTGCAGGTGCCGGGGCGGTTGTCTGCGGCATGATTATGGCGTCCGGCCTGGTTTCAGGGCTGATCTGTTCCGGGATGTGTGCCGGCACACTGAATGATCTGCGGCGGGAACAGTTCCGGCGGGCGGTCGAAATCTGCGGCGATGGAGTCTCTGCCCCGGATTCCGATTCGCAGGATGTGCTCCGGGACCTGATGGAGCAGTTCTCGCGGGTGTTGGCGTTACTCCAGGAACAAAACGCCTCATACCGGTCACTTCTGGAACAGATCGCCGCTGCCGAGGAGACCTTGGGGCTTGCCCTGCACGGCTTGATGACCGGCGATGAAAAGGAGGTTATCCAGGTCCGTGATGCGGTTTCGGCCATGGAAGGCCTCAACAGGGCTTTCACCGGTGTGATTGCCGAAATTGAAGACCTTTCCGGGCGTACCGACGAACGCGCTTCGATCTCGGCCGAGATGAGTGCTACCACCGATGCAATTGCCGAAAATATCAACCAGTATTCCTCGTTTGTGCTTGAAACGTCCAGCTCTATCGAAGAAATGGCCCGTGCGATCCGCGAGACGGCCGGCAATATTCGCGGCCTTTCGGCCTCGACCCAGCAGACAGCGGCATCGATCAGCCTGATCAGTGCATCACAGTCAACGGTCCAGGATAATGCCGTGCGGGGAGCGGCTGCTTCCGAAAATGTCCGGGCCCAGGCCCAGCAGGGTCTGCGCAGCATGGCGGCCACCTTGAATGCGATGCAGGAAATCGAGAAGAGCAATGACGAATCGTTCGATTCGATTAACCGTTTGTCCCGGTATTCTGCCCGGGTGGGAGAATTCCTGAATGTCATCCAGGAGGTGGTTGAGCAAACCAACCTGCTCTCGCTGAATGCTTCGATTATTGCCGCCCAGGCCGGTGAGCGGGGCAGAGCCTTTGCTGTTGTGGCCGAAGAGGTCCGTTCCCTGGCCCATCGTACGTCGGCCTCGACCCGGGAGATTGAAGACCTCGTCCGTAATATTCAGAAGGAGACGTCAGCGGTCCAGCGTTCGGTCACCCAGGGCAAAGACAAGGTCAAGGAGGGGGTTAAGATCTCTGCCCTGGCCAACGATGCTCTGGTAAAAATTGAGCGCAGTGCCGAGGATGCTTCCGGGATGGTGTCGAGGATCGCCGGCGAAACCAGCGAACAGGCTGCCGGAATTCAGCGGATCGCCGAAGAAGCCGAGAAAAACCTCGAACGTGTCCAGCAGATTACAATCAGTACCGAACACCAGCAGCAGGGCACCAGTCAGATCGTCAAAAATCTGGAGCATATGCGTGAACTGGCCCATCGGATCAATTCGTCGGCCCAGGAACAGGCCAAGGGTAACCGGCTCTATCTGCGCAGTGTCATGGAGGATAACGAGCGGACCAAAGAGTTGAAAGAGGAAGCTTCTCGGCAGATTGAGGTCGCCGAGCGGGCGGTGTCAGCGGTTCGTAAGGTTGACAGCCTGATTGCGGCCAATGCCGGTGAAACCCGGCAGATTCTGGAAGGCTTCAAAACGCTGGACCGCCTGGTTCAGCAGTTCCGGGAGGAAAACCTGGAATCGCTGCCTGATGATGCCTTGCAGTATGAGTAGAAGGCAGATACCTCTTGTACTGATGCTTGTCCTGTGCCTGGCTGAACAGGCACTGGCAGCCGATATGCTGGTCACTCCCTTTCGCACCGCCAACCGTTCTCCCCAGGCACACATCTTCGGCATACCGTCCGAAACATCACCGGAAACCGTCCCCCAGGGACGGACGGAGTTGTCCCTGACTCTGGATCTGGCCAGTACCTATACCGTCAATGCTACCCCCCGTGAGAGGATTGTGCTTGACGGCGAATCGTACCGCTGGACGCTTGCCGCCCGGTACGGAGTACGTGACAGGCTTGAAGCCGGCATCGAAATCCCATTTCTGGAGCAGGGGGGCGGATTCCTGGACAGTTTCATAATTGACTGGCACCGGATCTTCCAGTTGCCCCAGGGGGGGCGTGACAGCGCGCCCAGGAACCGGTTCGGCTACCGTTATGATCGTGACGGCAGTCGAAGGCTGACTATGGAGCGTTCCGGAGGCGGAATCGGCGATATCAGTCTTTCGGCTGCCTTTACGCTTTACGAAGCGCACCCCGCAGATGAGTATGACAGCCTGGTCCTGCGCGGTCAGCTCAAGCTTCCCACAGGTGACAGCACCGAGCTTAGGGGGAGCGGCAGCACAGATACCACCCTGTACCTCTGCGGCGGGATGAACAGGCAGACCGAATGGGGGATGCTGGGGGTGTTCGGTTCGGCCGGGGCGATGGTCTTGAGCCGCGGTGCAGTGCTGGCTGACCAGCAGAACAATCTGGTCGGTGTGGGGGGTGCCGGTTTTGGCTGGGGGCCGACCCCCTGGATCTCGTTTAAATTCCAGATTAACGGCCATACACCGTTGTACAGGGGCAGTTCCCTTACGGAGCTGTCATCAGCATCGCTTATGCTGACCAGTGGCGGTGCCCTGCTGCTGCCGGGAGGGTACCTCCTCGATATTGGTGTATCAGAGGATGTGGCGGTTGCTACGGCCCCGGACGTCACCTTTCATCTCGGGGTCTCAAAGCGTTTCTGATATGTTTCTGGCACATTAAAAAACCCGCGAATGTTACGCGGGTTTTTTAATCGGGTTATATCGCTGGTTGCTGGTCAGTACTTGCTGTCGGCGTAGTCGACCCAGCCGCCGGCCAGCACCAGTGCCTTGTCGAAGGGCGATATCTCGAAATTGAAGCTCTTTGTTTTTCCGCCGCCGCTCATGGTCAGCGAGCCGGCCTCGATGTCGATCGTCATGGCAGCATCGTCGTCACCGGCGTGGGACATGATCAGGTCGATATCGGCCGCGGGCAATTCAATTGCCGCCATACCGCAGTTGAACATGTTCTGGCGGAAGATGCGGGCGAATGATTCGGCGATGACGGCGGTGATGCCGTTGACCTCAAACACCCAGGGGGCGTGCTCGCGGGATGATCCGCAGCCAAAGTTGGCACGCGATACGATTACTTTCGCCGTTTTTGTTTTCGGCCCCTTGGGATCAAAGCCGGGCAGTTTCAGGTCTTCAAGAATATAGGGCTTCAGGTCTTCCTTGGTGATCTCGGTCAGGTACTTGGCCGGGATGATCTCATCGGTGTTGATGTCGCTACGGTCGAGAAAGAGGACCGGCCCTCCGAAGGTTTTCATATGGTAACTCCTTGCAAGAAGATAAGTTCAAGATTGATAAAAGTCATCATAAGAGAACGCGGATCACATCTGATTTTGGCGGATTAACGCTGATAATGCCGAAATAATTCTATAGTTTGCGTAAAACCGTCGCATGCGCCTAATCCGTGTTCCATTGCCTCTGGCTTAAAGATATTTACGGGGGTCTGCTATTTTACCCTCAATCGCCGAAGCCGCCGCCGTGGCCGGCGACATGAGGTGCACCATGCCCCCTTTGCCCATGCGTCCCATGAAGTTGCGGTTGGTGGTGGAGGCGCACACCTCGCCTTCGGCCAGGACACCGTTGCTCATGCCGAGACAGGCGCCGCAGGTCGGGTTGGTGACGCAGAATCCGGCTTCCATGAAAATGTCGATCAGGCCTTCCTTCATGGCCTCCTGCTGGATTTTCGGCGTTGCCGGCGAGAGGATGCCGCGGACGTTCGGCGCCAGTTTGTGACCCTTGAGAACTGCTGCCGCAATGCGCAGGTCCTCCAAGCGGCCGTTGGTGCAGGAACCCATGTAAACCTGGTCGACCGGTGCTCCGGCGATTTCGTCAATCGGTTTGACCTGATCGGGTTTATAGCCGAACGTAACGGTCGGCTTCAGGTTGGTGACATTGATGTCGATGACCTGATCATACTCGGCATCAGCATCGGCCGACCATTGCGAGTATGCGGCCAGCGCGGCCTCTTTCGAGCTGAACTCGGCGCTGATGAAAGGCCAGAGGTATTCGACGGTGGTCATGTCCGGCATGCAGATGCCGGATGTACCGCCGGCTTCGATTGCCATATTGCAGAGTGTCATGCGCGATTCCATGGTCATGTCTGCGATGGTTGTGCCGTGGAACTCCATGACCTTGTCGGTAGCGCCGTTGACGCCGATCAGGCCGATGATATGCAGGATCACATCCTTGGCGAAGACCCCTTTCGGCAGTGTGCCATTGACGTTGAAGCGGATTGACTTTGGTTGCCGGAAGGCGCAGACCCCTTTGAGGATGCCGACTTCCAGGTCGGTGGTGCCGATACCGGCGGCAAAGGCTCCAAAGGCGCCGTGGGTGCAGGTGTGGGAATCTCCCATGATCACGGTATAACCGGGGCGGATGAAGCCCTTCTCCGGAAAGAGGGCGTGGCAGACGCCGTTTTGGCCAACGTCGAAGAAGTCTTTGATGCCGTGGCGGCGGGCCCAGTCACGCAGGATCTTGGCCTGGGTTGCGGTCTTTGAGTCTTTGCTCGGGGTGACGTGGTCGATGACCGCCTTGATTCGGGCCGGATCGAATACCCGGTCTTTCCCGCGGCGTATCAGATCGTCGATGGCAATCGGAGTGGTGATTTCATGGCAGAGTGCCGCATCAAGCTTCAGTACTTTGGTGCCGGGAAACGGCTCGTCAACCAGATGGGCTTCAAATATCTTTTCCGCTGTAGTTTTCCCCATTTGTCTACCTCACGTGGAATCTTGTATACAGTTTGCTTGTAACATAGCTCCGGGTTAAAAGTAAACCGGTGAACATTATTTTGATGCGGTGCAACGATTGTTACGTCGTCCTTTGGGCGCGGTTTACTGTAAGGTTTTATGTGCCAATCGCCATCAGCCATGGTATAAAAAGCGGGATGCAATTTTTGGGAACCGGTACAATCAATGAACGATGACTATCTTACAGAGCTGCTTGAAAGGGTCAGATCAGGGCAGGTTACGACCGCGCAAGCGATGGAACAGCTCCGGCATCTGCCGTTCGAGGATATCGGCTGCGCCAGCGTCGATCATCATCGTCACCTGCGGCAGGGAATGCCGGAGATTATTTTCGGCGAAGGAAAAACAGTGGCGCATACGTTGCGGATTATGACCGCCATGGCCGGCAAGGGGAGCAATATTCTGGTGACTCGACTTGCCGATGACAAGGCCCGGGAGCTGTGCCAGCATTTCCCGTCGGCTGAATACCATGGCGATGCCCGCTGTCTGACACTGGAACAAAAACCTGTCGATATCCGGGGCAGGGGGACGATCCTGGTGGTTTCTGCCGGGACGTCCGATATACCGGTCGCATCAGAGGCGCTGGTGACGGCCCGTTTTCTTGGCAACAGTGTCGACCATGTCTTCGATGTTGGTGTTGCCGGAATTCATCGGTTGCTGGCCCGTCGCGACCAGTTGGCTGCGGCATCGGTGATCATTGTGGTGGCCGGCATGGAAGGGGCTCTTCCATCAGTGGTCGGCGGGCTGGTTGATAAACCGGTGATCGCCGTGCCGACCTCGATCGGCTACGGCGCCTCCTTCGGCGGCATCGCAGCCCTGCTGGGCATGCTCAATTCCTGTGCCGCCGGAGTGACAGTGGTCAACATCGACAATGGTTTCGGCGCCGCCTGTGCGGCGAGTCTCATCAACAGGGTGTAGTGGTGTGTTGACGGTATGATGTATTTGGCATACAATTATATCATATCATGGAGGTGTGTAGTATGCGTGCGACGCTGAATATTCCCGACGAACTCATTGACGAGGTACAGCGGCTTTCGGGTGAAAAAACCAAGACTCAGGCAATTGTCACGGTGATGGAGGAGTATATCCGCCGCAAGAAGATGGAGGATCTTTTGGCGCTGCGCGGCAAGATCGCCATCGACTATGACTGGGAGCGGGAAGAAGAGGCGGAGATGAAGGCTGCGGAGGAGCGGGAGCGTTATGGTGCGGAATAAAATCATGCCCGATACCTGCGCCTGGATCGATTTTTTCAACGGGAGACAAACGTCGCTCGCCGAGTCTCTTGCCCAATCGTTGCAACAGCACGAAGTCATGACGTGCGGCGTGGTTCTGTATGAACTGTTGCAGGGCGTCAGGAAGCCCGGTGAAGAGCCGCTGGTGCTCGGAGCCTTGCGGGCTTTGTCGCACCTTGAGATGACACGGGAGTTATGGATCACTGCCGGACGGCTGTCGGCATCCCTGCGCAATGGTGGGCATATCCTGCCGATGTCCGATGTCGTGATAGCCGCGCTTGCGATGGGCAACGGTTGCGCCGTATTGACAGTTGACCGGCACTTTACGAAGATTCCCGGCTTGGAGGTTGTGACGCTGTAGTTGGTCTGATTTTGCGCCAAAAGTGTGAAAGAGGGGACCTGTAAAAACGAAATGCCAACCAGGCAGAAGCAGCGGCCTGAAACTGCAGCTGTTCTCCCGAACCGTTAGTCACGATAAGAAATGAGATAAAATTCAAAATGATCACCCCGACAAATGCAGCTAAAATCTTATATCTCGACTGTCAGGCCGGTATCTCCGGCGATATGACTGTGGGCGCGCTGCTGGACCTGGGGGTGCCGCTGGAACACCTGCAGTCGGAGCTCGTCAAGCTCTGCCTGCCCGCCGACTCCTGCCGGCTCTCGACCGCCCGGACCGAACGCCAGCATGTGGCGGCTCTGACGTTTGACGTGGAAGTGCACGACCATCATACCCACCGCCACTATGCCGCCATCGATGCCATGATCACCGAAAGCTGCCTTACTCCGGCGGTGAAGGAGACCGCTCGCCGCATCTTTCGTGTCCTGGCCGAAGCCGAGGCGAAGGTGCATAATGTGCCGGTGGCGGAGGTCCATTTTCATGAGGTTGGCGCCATCGACTCCATCGTCGATATCGTCGGAACCGCCATCTGCCTCGATTATCTGGGTATAGAAAAGGTGTATTGTTCCGCGCTGCCGCTGGGGAGCGGTTTCGTCGAGACCGCCCACGGCCGGTTGCCGGTGCCGGCCCCTGCCACCGCCGAATTGCTGAAGGGGCTGGCGGTGCATGGACGCTGCGGCGAGGGAGAGCGGGTCACCCCGACCGGCGCGGCCATTGTGGCGGCCCTGGCAGAATCATGCAGTGGTCCGCCGGTGATGACCATTGAACGGGTCGGTTGCGGTGCCGGTTTTAAGGATTTTGACGATATGCCCAACGTCCTGCGGATTTTTCTCGGTGCTGCCTCCGGCGATGGAGCCGAAGAGGTTGTCGAGGCCAGCTGCACCCTTGACGATGTGACCCCGGAAGTGGTCGGTTACGTGCAGGAACTGCTGTTCGAGAAGGGGGCGCTTGATGTATGGGTGGTGCCGGTGCAGATGAAGAAGGGGCGACCGGGGCTGATACTCTCCTTTCTTTGCTTACCCCCTCATCTGGAAATGCTGGCTGATCTTGTGATGGCCGAAACC
>DCNF01000053.1:4587-4995 GCA_002322035.1 Geobacter sp. UBA1603 | reverse complement strand
GATGGCCGAAACCGGTGCCCTGGGGGTGCGCCACAGTCTCCGGAAGCGCCTGGTTGCTGAACGGAGAATTGAAGAGCGCGATACCTGTTACGGGCCGGTCCGTTTTAAGGTCGGCCCCCATGGTGAAAAACCGGAATATGATGACTGCCGGCGGATTGCCCGCTCCGAGGGGATTCCCTGCCGGGTGGTGATGCAGCATCTTCAGCGGGGGATCACACCATGAGAATCTGCACCTTGAGTATCGGTGATGAATTGATCTGCGGCCGGATCGTTGATACCAATTCAGCGACGATCGCAGCCGAACTCCAGGAGCACGGCCTGAACGTGCTGCGCCATATGACGGTGGGTGACAGCGAACCGGACATCATCGGCGCTCTTACCGACCTGGGACGGACCAGCGATGCGGTC
>DCNF01000053.1:2842-4546 GCA_002322035.1 Geobacter sp. UBA1603 | reverse complement strand
AACCGGTGGGCTTGGCCCGACCGCCGACGACCTGACCGCCCGGGCCGCTTCGCGGGCTAGCGGGCGCCGCCTGGTGATCAACGAGGACGCCCGGGTTCATGTGCGGGAGATGTCCGGCAGGCTGGACAATCTGCTCGTGTGCCCGCTGAACGATAAACAGGCAATGCTGCCCAGTAAGTCGACCCTGATCCCCAACCCCAATGGCACCGCATGCGGTTTTCATCTGATTCACAACGGGTGTTTCATGTTCTTTCTGCCCGGCGTCCCGTCCGAGATGACTGCCATGCTGAAGGAAACGGTGCTGCCGTTCCTGCTGGAGCGGGCCGGGCGCCGCAAGTTCATACGGGCGGTTCATCTGAATCTGTTCGGGCCCTGCGAAGCTGAAATCGATGAACTGCTGGTCGGAGTCGCCCGGCCGGAACGTGGCTTGAGTCTCGGCATCTGTGTCAGTTACCCCTGGATCAGGGTTACGCTGAAGGCAGAAGCGGATACGGCCCATGCAGCTTCAGATCTTCTGGCCATGGCATCCGGGCGGGTTCGCGAACTTTTGGGTGAGTTTATCTTCTCCGAAGGGGGCTTGGGAATGCCCCATGTTGTTGCGGATCTGTTCCGGAATGCCAGGATGACCCTTGCCCTGGCCGAGTCCTGCACCGGCGGACTGCTTGGCAGCATGATTACCGATGTTCCGGGAAGTTCTGAATTTTTTCGTGAGGGAGTTGTCTGTTATGCCAATGCTTCCAAAACCAGGCTCCTGGGAGTTTCTGAAAAACTCCTGGGCGGCTCTGGTGCGGTCAGTTCCGAATGTGCAGCAGCCATGGCCAAGGGTGTGAGAACGGTGTCCGGCAGTGATCTCGGACTGTCGGTGACCGGGATTGCCGGCCCGGCTGGCGGGAGCGATGAAAAACCGGTCGGCACGGTATTTATCTCGCTGGCGGCCCCGGATGGGTGCTGGACCAAGCGGTTTCAATTCAGCGGCAGCCGTTCCGAAGTCCGGATCATCAGTGCCTGGACCGCCCTTGACTGGCTGCGCAGATATCTCTCTGCCCGGATTGTCTGACAGAATACGTCGCTCGAGTGTCGTCAGACCGTTGTTTATGCCGTATAAATTCTTGCCCGGGTCTGGTGGATATGCTATTTTCCGGCACCTTGGTATCAGTATTTCACGTCGTCAGGAGGCTTTTACATGAGCGATAAAAATAAGGCGATCGAACTGGCTCTCAGCCAGATTGAAAAGCAGTTCGGCAAGGGTGCGATCATGCGCCTTGGCAACGACGAGGTCCTGCCGGGCATTGAAGCAATTTCAACCGGCGCCATATCGCTTGACATGGCCCTGGGAGTTGGCGGCGTGCCGCGTGGCAGGGTTGTCGAAGTGTACGGGCCGGAGTCATCAGGCAAAACAACCCTGGCCCTGCATATTGTGGCCGAAGCCCAGAAGACAGGCGGTATTGCGGCTTTTGTCGATGCCGAGCACGCACTCGACATCGGTTATGCCCGTAAACTAGGGGTAAAGACCGATGATCTGCTGGTGTCCCAGCCGGATACCGGTGAGCAGGCCCTTGAAATCGCCGAGACGCTGGTACGCAGCGGGGCGATTGACGTGCTGGTGATCGACTCGGTGGCGGCCCTGGTGCCCAAGGCTGAAATCGAAGGCGAGATGGGCGATTCCCATGTTGGGCTACAAGCGCGGCTCATGTCCCAGGCATT
>DCNF01000053.1:0-2704 GCA_002322035.1 Geobacter sp. UBA1603 | reverse complement strand
ATGAAGATCGGCGTCATGTTCGGCAATCCCGAAACCACAACCGGCGGCAATGCCCTCAAATTCTACGCTTCCGTCCGCATGGATATCCGCAAGATTGCCACCCTGAAGCAGGGCGACCAGGTAATCGGCTCGCGTACCCGGGTCAAAGTTGTCAAAAACAAGGTGGCACCCCCCTTCAAAGAGGTGGAGTTCGATATCCTCTATGGCGAAGGGATTTCCCGCACCGGCGATGTGCTTGATCTGGCAGTGGAGAAGGGGATTGTGGAAAAAAGCGGGGCCTGGTTTTCCTACGGCAAGGAACGCATGGCCCAGGGGCGCGAAAATTCCCGTACCTGGCTGACCGAACATCCCGAGGCTCTGGCCGAGATTGAGACCAGGCTGCTGGAGATGGTCAAAACCCCGGCTGCAAAGGCATAGCAGGAGGACACCATGGAGCTGAACGAAATTCTCACGATAGCGGTCAAGGCCAAGGGATCGGATATCCATATCAAGACCGGTCTTCCGCCGATCGTGCGCATTGACGGTCGTCTGCACCCGATCCCCAACGCCCAGCGGCTCTCCCCCGATTATGTCGGCACCATGGCCCAGTCGATGATGAACGAGCGCCAGCGCCGGATCTTCGAAGAAAACTCCGAGGTCGATCTGGCCTATGCCGTACCGGGACTTGGCCGCTTCAGGGTCAGCGTCTACAAGCAACGCGGGACAGTAGCGTGCGTCTTTCGTGCCATCTCTTTTGCCATCCCTTCCCTGGAAGGGCTCAACCTGCCTCCGGTGCTCAAAAAACTCTGCCAGGAGGAGCGCGGTCTGATTCTGGTGACCGGAACCACCGGTTCCGGCAAGTCGTCCACCCTGGCGGCCATGATCGACTTCATTAATAATAACCGCACCTGCAACATCATCACCATCGAAGACCCGGTCGAGTTTCTGCATCGCGACAACAAGAGCATCATCAGCCAGCGCGAGGTCGGTACCGACACCCCGACTTTCTCATCAGCCCTCAAAGGGGCACTGCGTCAGGATCCGGACGTAATCCTGGTCGGTGAGATGCGTGACTACGAGACCATCGAAACAGCCATGACCGCCGCCGAAACCGGTCACCTGGTCATGTCGACCCTGCATACCATGGATGCGTCCGAAACGATCAACCGCATCATCGGTGTTTTTCCCCCCTATCATCAGCGTCAGGTCCGGATTCAGCTGGCCAGCGTCATCAAGGGGGTCGTCTCACAGCGGCTTGTTCCGAAATCAGATAATAAGGGGCGCGTACCTGCGGTTGAAGTCATGCTCGGTACCGCCAGAATTCGTGAGTGTATCGACGACAAGGACAAGACCAAGCAGATCGGTGATGCCATTGCCCAGGGTTTTGTCTCTTACGGTATGCAGACCTTTGACCAGTCGCTGATGAAGCTTTATACCAGCAAACTGATCACCTATGAAGAAGCCTTGCGGCAGAGCTCCAATCCGGATGACTTCGCACTCAAGGTTTCCGGTATTTCGTCCACGTCCGATGCTTCCTGGGAAGGGTTCGAAAATAAGGACGATCCGGCCGCAGAGCCGGAAAAAATTGAAATCGAAAAATTCTGAAACCGGTGCTGGCACTCCGTACGCGTACGCACTGCGTCTGCTTGCTTCCCGCGATTATTCAGCTGCCGCCCTGCGTGAAAAGCTCCTGAAGCGCGGTTTCAGCCCTTCTGATACGGATGACGGCATCGAGCGTCTGCTGCAGGGCCGTTTACTTGACGACCATCGTTACGCGGCCAGGTTTGCCGAGGCAGCCGTTGCCGCTGGTCGGTATACCGGTTTGAGGCTGCGTGCCGAACTGCGCAAACGCGGCATACCGGCGGACCTGATTGAAGCCGTGCTGGCCGATATCAGGCAGGGGGACAGCCAGGCCGAGGGGTTGAATGCCGTGATATCTCGGCGCTTCCCGAGGCTGCTCGATGGAACAGCAGACCTTCGCGAAAAGCGCCGGGCGGCTGGTTTCCTCCAGCGGAGAGGCTTCAGTATGGCAGACATCATGCGGGCTGTAAGGCCTGAAACGATATACAATCAGACATATTTCTGATGTGAGGTCCCAATGACAGGCAAAGAGATTCGCGCACGATTTTTGAAGTATTTCGAGGACAGGGAGCACATGGTGGTTGCCAGTTCCGGGCTGATCCCCCAGAACGATCCAACCCTGATGTTCGCCAACGCCGGCATGAACCAGTTCAAGGACTGTTTCCTCGGTATGGAAGACCGCGGCTATTACCGGGCGGCCAGTTCGCAGAAATGCGTCCGTGCCGGTGGTAAGCACAACGATCTGGAAAACGTGGGCCGCACCGCCCGCCACCATACTTTTTTCGAGATGCTCGGCAACTTTTCCTTCGGCGACTATTTCAAAAAGGAGGCGATCGCCTTCGCCTGGGAGTTTCTGACCAAAGAACTGAAGCTTGATACGAGCCGGCTTTATGTCACCGTCTATACCGATGACGACGAAGCGGCCGATATCTGGCACGAACAGGAAGGTGTGCCTCGGGAGCGGATTTACCGCTTCGGCGAAAAGGATAACTTCTGGTCCATGGGTGATACAGGCCCGTGCGGTCCCTGCACCGAGATCTTCTGGGACAACGGCCCGCAGGTCGGCTGCGGCTCCCCGGACTGTGCCGTGGGATGTGACTGTGACCGCTACATGGAGATCTGGAACAACGTCTTCATGCAGTTC
>DCNF01000077.1:7106-7264 GCA_002322035.1 Geobacter sp. UBA1603 | reverse complement strand
ATGGGGCTGGAGCGGATCACCACCGTCATGCAGGGGGTACAGTCCAACTACGATACTGACCTGCTCCAGGGGATCATCCGCCACATCGAACGCCACAGCGGAAAGGCGTACGGTGCCAACGAAAAAGACAGTGTCTCCATGCGGGTCATTGCCGACCA
>DCNF01000077.1:3950-7004 GCA_002322035.1 Geobacter sp. UBA1603 | reverse complement strand
TATGTCCTGCGCCGTATTATGCGCCGCGCTGCCCGTCACGCCAAGATGCTCGGGGTGCACGAACCGCTTCTCTGCCGTATGGTGGAAGCGGTGCGGGAGATGATGGGGGATGCCTATCCGGAACTGGCCGAGCGGGAGGACTACATCAAGAAGGTGATCCTGGCCGAAGAACAGCGCTTCAACGAAACGCTCGACCGCGGCCTCGGCATTCTTAACGATGAAGTGACCGCGCTGCGCAGCGCAGGAAAGAGCATCATCCCGGGTGATGTCCTGTTTAAACTGTACGATACGTTCGGCTTCCCGGTCGACCTGACCGAAGACATCGTCCGCAGTGAAGGATTCACCGTCGACGAATCCGGCTTCGAGGCCTGCATGGAGAAGCAGCGTGAATTGGGCCGCGAACACTGGAAGGGCTCCGGGGCTGCAGGCATTGCCGAAATCTACAAGCAGATCCATACCCGCGGTATCCATTCCCATTTCATCGGTTACGACGCCCTTACCGGTTCGTCGCATGTGCTGGCACTGGTACGCAATGGCGATAAGGCGGTGTCGGCTGCTGCCGGCGACCAGGTTGATGTGATCGTTGAAACGACGCCGTTTTACGGAGAGTCGGGCGGTCAGGCCGGCGACGTTGGTACCATGACGACAAACGGTGCGCTGCTTGAGGTCCTCGGCACCAGCCGCCCGTTCAACGACCTGAACGTGCACCACTGCATAGTCAAGGAGGGAGCGATCAGGCTCAACGACGTGGTTAAGCTGGCGGTTGCGCCCGACAGCCGCATCTCCACCGCCCGTAACCACACCGCCACCCATCTGCTGCAGGCTGCATTACGCTCAGTGCTGGGCGGGCACGTCAAGCAGGCCGGCTCGCTGGTGACCCCCGATCGGCTTCGTTTTGACTTCACCCATTTTTCAGCCATGACCGCAGCCGAGATCCGGCAGGTGGAGGAACTGGTCAATGGTTTTATCATGGGTAATGATCCCGTCTCCACAAAGCAGATGGCGGTCAATGAGGCGGTCGAGGCCGGAGCCACGGCGCTGTTTGATGAAAAGTACGGCGATACGGTACGCGTGGTGCGGGTCGGCGATGTCAGCATGGAGCTGTGCGGCGGAACCCATGTCCGGGCCGCCGGCGACATCGGCCCCTTCAAAATCATCTCCGAAGCAGGGATTGCAGCTGGTGTGCGCCGAATCGAGGCACTGACCGGCACCAACTCCCTGGCTGCCATCCGCGAACTGGAAAACCAGCAGCAAACCATTGCCACCCTGCTCAAGGCCGAGGGGGGAAGCCCGGTGGACCGACTGGAGAAACTGCTGGCCCGCCAGAAAGAGCTGCAGCGGGAAATCGAGACGCTGCAGGGACGGCTTAATGCCGCGGCATCGGGCGATCTGCTGGCGAAGGCGGTGGATGTCAAGGGGGTGAAGCTGCTGGCAGCCCGGGTACAGGTTGAGGATGTCAAATCGTTGCGTGATTTTTCCGACTCGCTTCGTGACCGGCTCGGCGAGGGTATCCTCGTGCTTGGAGCCGAAATCGGCGGTAAGGCCAATCTGCTGGTTGCAGTCAGTAAGGGGCTGACACCCCGGTTCCGGGCCGGCGAGATTGTCAGGCAGCTTGCTCCGCTGATCGGCGGTTCCGGGGGTGGGAAGCCAGAACTTGCCCAGGCCGGAGGCACCTCACCGGAGAAAATTGACGAAGCCCTTGGGGCGGCAGCAAGCCTGTTGGCACAGGGATAAATACGTCCCGTGGCGGAAGGCATGACACCAATGTCCGTAGAGAAATGGACCATTGACGGCTCTTCACGGGGTGACCGGCCAGTCACGATCCTTGTTGTTGACGACGAAAAAATTATCAGGGAACTCTGTGCCCGGGCCCTGACCGAATACCGGGTGGTTCAGGCCGGCAACATTGATGATGCGTTGGTGCTCTTTGAACAGGAGTCGTGCGATCTGGTATTGAGTGATGTGATGATGCCGGGCGGAAATGGCCTCGAGTTGCTGAAGAAAATCAAGGAGCTTGATCCGAGCGCCGTTGTGGTGATCATGACCGGGTTTGCCGAAAAAGAGGTCATTCTCAACGCTCTTAAAGAGGGCGCGGACGATTTCATCAACAAACCGCTCAATCTGCTGCAGCTGAAAACATCAATTGCCAAGGCGCTGGCTCGCAAACGGCTTAAAGATGAACTGATCAACCTGAAGCGTCTGGATCGTCTGAAAAGCAACTTTCTCTCCCTGATCTCTCACAAATTCCGTACGCCGATCACGTCAATCTCTCTTTTTCTGCAGAACCTTCAGCGTGGTGTGCATGACACGTCTGATTCAGCCTTTGCTGACCATGTCAGGATGATTAGCGATGAGGCGCATGCGCTTGGCCGGATGGTTTCCGATCTGCTGACCTTCAGCCGGGTCATGGAACGTGGCGATGAACTGAACCGTGAACCCTGTGATCTGGAGCGCCTGGCAAGCGAGTTGATCGGCATCTCCCGTGAGGGGCAGATGAAACCCGGTATTGAGGCTGAATTGAACGGCTCTGGTTGTGCCCCGGTTCTACTCGACCGGGGTAAGATCAGCTTTGCCCTGCAGCAGGTCATTGATAACGCCTTCAAATTTTCTGGCGAGGTCGGTCATGTTTCCGTATCGATCCGCTCCGCTGCCGGCCGGGCCTATGTAGTGGTCAGGGATTCAGGGATTGGGATTCCCCCGGTTGAAATTCCGAAGGTTTTTGAAAAGTTTTACCAGGTTGATCCGGACAATACCGGTCAGATTCGCGGGTTCGGACTTGGTCTGTTCTATGCCCGTGAATTTGTGCACCAGCATGGCGGTACGATCAGTATCGACAGCGAGCCCGGTTTGGGGACGACGGTCACGGTCATGCTGCCGCTGCAATAATCTTTTGTGATTTCCTCCCGGTTGCGCTAGACTGCCACTTTTCAGGGCAGTCTCATTTTTTTCAAAGGACAGTGTCATGAAGCATCTGATCGAAAAGGCAAATACCCTGATGGAGGCGCTTCCTTACATCCGGCGCTTTTCAGGAAAAACATTTGTGATCAAGTATGG
>DCNF01000077.1:2227-3840 GCA_002322035.1 Geobacter sp. UBA1603 | reverse complement strand
ATCAATACGGTCATCGTCCATGGCGGCGGACCTCAAATAAACGAAACCCTCAAGCGTTATGGGATTGTATCCGAATTTGTCAGAGGCATGCGGGTTACGGACGCTGATACCATGTCTGTGGTCGAGATGGTACTGGTTGGTCAGGTAAATAAAGAGGTTGTCGGCTACCTGAANNCTGCCGGTGGTGGAGATGGTGCTGACCGGCCAGGTGAACAAGGAGGTTGTCGGCTACCTGAACCAGCATGGCGGGCGGGCGGTGGGATTGTCCGGCAAGGACGGCACACTGCTCTTGTCGAAGAAACTTCTCCAGGAGGTCCGGGGGGAAGACGGGACGCTTGATATGGTTGATATCGGCTATGTCGGCGATGTGGTCAGGGTCAACACTGATCTGATTACGGCCCTGGAACAGGGCAGGTACATCCCGGTGATTGCGCCGGTGGGCGTCGGGCCGGAAGGTGAAAGCTACAACATCAACGCCGATCTGGTGGCCGGACGGGTGGCCGCAGCGCTTAACGCTGAAAAACTGATACTTTTGACTGACATTGACGGGGTAAAAGATACGTCCG
This sequence comes from Geobacter sp. UBA1603, assembly GCA_002322035.1. Taxonomy (GTDB): domain Bacteria; phylum Desulfobacterota; class Desulfuromonadia; order Geobacterales; family Pseudopelobacteraceae; genus UBA1603. Next base: position 3,274 of record DCNF01000077.1, on the reverse strand, counting down.
GAACGTTGCTGGAGAGTCTGTCTGTTGCTGAACTGCATCGTTTGATCGAAAGCGAGGCCATTACCGGCGGCATGATTCCCAAAGTGGTCTGTTGTGCCGACGCCTTGAAGGATGGGGTCAAGAAAGCCCATATCATCGACGGCCGTGTACCCCACGCCGTGCTCCTTGAAATATTTACCGATGTCGGTATCGGCACGGAAATCACTACATAGCCTGCTAATCCGGGCACGGGGGGTATTATGAAAAAACTGGCAGTTCTTCTGGCGCTGGCGGCCTGTCTTCCGGGGGTTTCGATCGCTGCTGATCTCTGCAAAGGGAAAACCCCTGGCACGATAACATTTTTCAATCAAGAGGTTGATCGCGACAGACCTCTTCCGGCCCCGGTGAGCGAACTTGATTTTTCCGGCCCGATGTGGGCGCTGGTCTGTCTGACCGACCCGGTCGGCCCACAGCCGGCCAATGGCAAGAAGTTCAGGATTGTCATGTACGTCAAACAGACCAAGAGCCTTGACGGCACATATTCGTCCTATTCGTCCAAAGCCAAACAGGAGGGTGTGTTCAGGCCCGAACTTTCCAAACCGCGCAAGGATATAATTCTTTTTCTCAATGAAGATTTCGACACAGGCAAGGGGTTGAGCTACAAGCTTGATCCGGGTGAATATGAATTCCGTCTTCAGGCGGCAACGGAAAAGGGCAGCGGCACGCTGGACGTCACCTTTGATTTCAAGAATGATGTGGCTTATATTCAGGAATTGCGCAAGGCCGGCTATGTGGCAGACGGAAAAATCAAGGTCATCAAGCAGTAGCCAGCGGATGAAGGGAAATGCCAATGACGTCAGAACAATGGGTCGAAAGATCAGATAAATATATCATGAAGACCTATGGCCGGTACCCGATCGTGCCGGTGCGGGGCGAGGGCTGTCGCCTGTGGGATGCCGATGGAAAGGAATACCTGGACTTCCTGGGCGGCGTTGCGGTCAACAATCTCGGCCATTGTCACCCCAGGGTGGTCACGGCGCTCCAGGAACAGGCTGCAACGCTGATCCA
>DCNF01000077.1:0-2188 GCA_002322035.1 Geobacter sp. UBA1603 | reverse complement strand
TGCTCCAACTACTACCAGATCCCCCAGCAGATCGAGCTGGCGGAACTGCTCTGCAGCCATTCCTTTGCCGACAAGGCATTCTTCTGCAACAGCGGGGCCGAGGCAAACGAGGCGGCTATCAAGCTGGCCCGGAAATACAGCCGAGATACCTACGGCCCGGAGCGCTTTGAGATCATAACCGCAGCCGAATCCTTTCACGGCCGTACCATGGCCACCGTCTCGGCCACCGGCCAGGAAAAGGTTCAGCGCTTCTTCGATCCGCTGCTGCACGGTTTCAAGCATGTGCCGTTCAGCGATGCCGCAGCGCTTGAGGCTGCGGTCACTCCCAACACCTGTGCGGTCATGCTGGAACCGATCCAGGGAGAGGGTGGGGTCAATGTCCCGTCTCCCGGGTATTTTCAGGCGGTGCGGGAGATCTGCGACAGCCATGGCCTGCTGCTGATCTTCGACGAGGTGCAGGTCGGGATGGGGCGCACCGGGGCGTTGTTCGCCTATGAACACTTTGGCGTCACTCCGGACATCATGACCCTGGCCAAGGCGCTGGCCGGCGGCGCCCCGATCGGTACCATGCTGGCGAAAGACCAGTTCGCCGCTGCATTTGTGCCGGGAACCCACGGCTCGACCTTCGGCGGCAACCCATTGGTTTGTGCGGCAGCCATCGCGACCATCCGGACTATCTTTGAGGATGGTCTGCTCAATCGCTGTGAGGAGCTTGGCGAGTACCTGACCGGTGAGTTGGAAACGCTCGGCCGGAAATACCCGTTCGTTAAAGAAGTGCGCGGTATCGGGCTGATGATCGGTATGGTGCTTTCTGTGCCCGGTGGAGATATCGTTAAGAAGGGGCACGCTCGTGGTGTGCTGCTGAACGTGACCCATGATACGGTGCTGCGGTTTGTGCCCCCGCTGGTGGTGACCAAGCAGGAGATCAACAGGATGATCGAGATACTCGACGGCATCTTTGCCGAGGTCGAGGCAGAGGAGTAAACGATGACCACACATTTTCTGGCGCTGCACGATTTCAGTGAAATCGAGCTTTACGGTATGCTGACGCTGGCCCGGGAGTTGAAGGAAAAACAGAAGAGCGGCATTCCCCACAAGCTGCTCGATGGCAAGACCGTGGCGCTGATCTTCGAGAAGGCGTCAACACGTACTCGCGTCTCTTTCGAAGTCGGTGTGTTCCAACTCGGTGGTCATGGCCTGTTCATGTCATCCGGCAACTCCCAGATGGGGCGCGGCGAGCCGATCAGGGACACGGCCCGGGTCATGGCCCGCTACTGCGACGGCGTCATGATCCGCACCTTCGGCCAGGAGATTGTCGAGGAATTTGCCCGATATTCGGATGTGCCGGTCATCAACGGCCTGACCGACCTGTTCCACCCCTGCCAGATCATGGCCGACCTGATGACCGTCATCGAGTACAAGAAGAGTTGTGAGGGGCTGAAGTTCGCCTGGGTCGGTGACGGCAATAATATGGCTAACACCTGGATTGAGGCGGCTGCCATCTTCGGTTTCGACCTGGCGCTGGCCTGCCCGAAGGGGTATGAGCCTGATGCGAAGGTTCTTGCCTGGGCTGACGCAAAAGCACCGGGTAGGATCACGCTGACCTCAGATCCGGAGGATGCGGTACGGGGTGCCGATGTGGTCAACACCGACGTCTGGGCCAGCATGGGGCAGGAGGCCGAGGTGGCGGAGCGGCGCCTGGCCTTCCGCGACTACATCGTCGACCGCAAGGGGATGGCCCTGGCGCGGCCCGACGCCATCGTCCTCCACTGCCTGCCGGCCCATCGCGGCGAGGAGGTCACCGCCGAGGTGATCGACGGCCCGCAGAGCGTGGTCTGGGATGAGGCGGAGAACAGGCTGCACACGCAGAAAGCCCTGATGGAATATTTATTGTTAGGAAAAATGAAGTAATGAGCGAAATCAAGAAAGTCGTGCTTGCCTATTCCGGCGGGTTGGACACCTCGGTCATCCTGAAGTGGCTCCAAGACCAGTACCAATGCGAGGTGGTGACCTTCACCGCCGACATCGGCCAGGGCGAGGAGGTCGAACCGGCACGCGCCAAGGCGCTGAAGATGGGCATCAAGCCCGAGAACATCTTCATCGACGACCTGCGCGAGGAGTTCGTCCGCGACTTCGTCTTCCCGATGTTCCGCGCCAACGCCATCTACGAGGGGCGCTACTTCCTCGG
>DCNF01000033.1 GCA_002322035.1 Geobacter sp. UBA1603 | reverse complement strand
TTGCACTGGCCGATCATGCGGGCGAAGTTGGCGCCGCAGTCAGCGGTCGGGTCGATCGGCTTCTGGACGTCGTTGCGATACTTCAGGTTGTAGATGAAAGCGGCGATGACCGGGATGCGGGCGACCAGATCGTAGGCATCTTCGTAGACGTATTCCCAGGCGGTCATCTTGTTGAACTTGCCCGAGTTGTAGAAACCGGCGAACTTGGAGTCCTTCTGCAGGGTCAGGATACCGACAGAGAGCATGACCATCGGATGGCTGTCGCGCGGCAGAGCGCGGATAGCATCGAATACGTACTGGGGAACGACCTGGCGGACTTTCCACTCGGCCAGAGCCTCGGCCACTTCTGCATCGGTCGGGACGTCGCCGGTGAGCAGGAAGTGCCAGAAAGACTCGACGGTCGGATAAGCTGAACCGGTTGCCTTGGGGAGCGCCTCGAAGGTTTCGGGGATGGTCTTGCCGCGGAAACGGATGCCTTCCTGGGGATCCAGGTAGGAGATGTCGGTGACGAGGGCGCGGATGTCGCGGGCGCCGCCGATGCACTGGTCGATGGTGACCTGGTCGATGACCACTTTTCCGAACTCTTTGACCAGCTTGGTGGTGCGGGGACGGAACTCCTCGATTTTCTGCTTGAGCGTGTCTTTCAATGCCATCTGCTTACTCTCCTTTCGTGCTGTGGGGGTTGAGGTAAATGCAACGACAAATCAGGCTGTTACAACGGTTGATAATTGATTTTTAGAATACTGTATACAATTGTGTGCGGTAGTTATACCAGAGGTTTTGCAAAAAGCAACAAAAATTTTGTATACAATTTCATGGCTCAAGAATGACAAGCTCGTTGCTTGAATAGGTCAGCGGTATAATGCCGTCGTCACCGATATAGAACGTATTTTCAATGCCTATGGCCCCCTCGCCGGGGAAGACCACTTTCGGCTCGAAGGCGAAGGCCATGCCGATTTCCAGGGTCATGTCCTTGAAGCCCCGGGCAATGAACGGATACTCGTCAATCTCGATGCCCAATCCATGGCCGATGAAGGATACCTGTGATCCTTTGGCGCCCATGAAGCTGTCGGCATAGCCCATCTCTACCGCCAGGGCGAGGCAGCGGTCATAAACATCACCCCAGACAGCTCCCGGTACGGCGATCTCCTTCATCAGCGCCTCGACCTTCAGCATGTCGTCGTAACCCCGGCGCAAGCGGTCCGAGACCGGGCCGATCGAAAAAACACGTGTCTGATCAATCAGGTAACCATCGACACAGCCGGCAAAGTCGATGATCACCGGCTCGTTGCGCTCAATCACCTTAAGCCCCGCGCTCTGGCCGAAGGAGGGGTTGAGGCCCAGGCCTCCCAGCGGCGTATCGGCGTAAGCCGGGACGGCACTGTCGCTGCCGGAAAAGATCTGGGCGTAGAACAGCTCCGAATTGAACCCGCGCATACGCACCAGTCCCTGGTGTCCATCCCTGCGGGCTGTGTATTCCAGTTCGGCCGCCACGTCCAGGTCGGTCATCCCCTCGCGGATGATCTCCTGTGCCTTCAGGTAAACCTTGTGCACCTGATCGGCGGCGTCCTTCATCAGGTGGATTTCGTAGTGGGATTTGATCATCCGGACTTTCCGGATCAGTGGTGTGGCGTCGAGAAACTCGGCGTTCGGGTAAACCTTGCGGTAGCGCTCAAAAAAACTGACCGGGACCACGTCCAGCTCCATGCCGATCCGCTTCGGTTCCGGATAACCGTAGGTCGCCACAATGCCTGGTATATCCTTCATGGAGCCGAACGGCACGATTTCCTTAAGCCCCGACTCCATCCGTGCCCGGCTGAATTCCTTGCGGGCCATGTAGACCGGTTGCCCCTGGGCGGGGATATAGAGACATCCGCTCTGGGTGGTGCCGGTAAAGTAGAACAGGTCGGCGTTCTGAACGATGATGACGGCATCAAGGCCGGCATCGGCCATCTGGCCCTGAAGTCTGCTGCAGCGTTGTTCGAGTTCGGTTGCAGGGGTGAGTCGCATGGATAGGTTCCTTTCAGTTTCTGGAGAGTTATGGGTTGACCGATCGCCTCTGGCAGGGTAGGGTAGGGCCATGTCAGGGCGCATCTTTACTTCATTTCATGTGGGATCATTTACTGTGGTGCCGTCGGGCGATCCGCTGCCGGAAGGGTGCTCCATCCCGATAATCCTCGGGAAAAAGGGGGCGTTCGGTTCTGGCGAGCACGAAACCACCGCCTCGTGCCTGGAGCTGTTGCCCCATGTACCCGGTATCGACCGGTGCAGGGCCCTTGATCTTGGCTCCGGCACCGGCATCCTGGCGCTGGCCGCCGCCCGGCTCGGGGCGCCGGTTGTTGCCGCCGTTGACCTGGAATGGCCGGCAGCGCTCTCATGTGCCGAGAATGCGGCGCTGAACAGCCTGGAGGGCCGAGTGTTCAGCATCTGCGGCGAACTGGTCTGTGTCGGCGGCCGGCCGTTCGACCTGGTGATGGCCAACATCTATGCCGACATCCTCATGCCTCTGGCGGATCGGCTGGTAGCGCTCACCCGTCCGGCGGGGCACATCCTTCTGTCCGGCATCCCGCTTCAGGACAAGTTCGACATCGTCCACCGTTATTCTTCCCTGGGTTGCTCTGTCGTTGACAGCCGGATCGGCGAGGATTTTGCCACGTATCTTATGTCAAAAACGTCTCGATAGCCTGTTATCGGTACAACCTGAATAACCTTCTGAAAATCAGTACCACAGGTTGTATTCAACCGATTTGAGCCTCTTCACGGCATCTTCTCCGGATTTGCCTTTTTGAAGGTCGCAATTCGAGTCAAGTACGGTCCATTTCCAGGTCTGCTCGTCGGCAGATTTAACCACAATATCCATCTTCATGCGTGTGATGCAGCCGTTGGAGCGATTTTTTCTCTGCCAGACCCCCTCAATTGCAGTATTTGAGACGTATGTCCCGGAATAGAACGAAGCAAAGCCCCTGTTTACGTTCAGTATCTTCACATCCAGGCCGTTTTGAAAATAATCATAGCCGCCCGGGTCGCGGCCGTTGCTCCAAATTCCTGAAGTGTCAAATGTCGGGGAGATATCTGCTGCCATAGAAGAATGTGCTGCAATCCACAGAAATGCTGCCGTGAGTGAGATGATGGATGCTCTCATGTTCTAACCTCCTCGGTAAATGTATGTGTGGAAGCGGCGGTTGCCCTGACAACCAAGTATCTGCATGGTTATTGACGCATACCGGTGAATGCGCCTTTCCCCGGATATTTACCCTCGTTCCAATAGGTGCCGCT
>DCNF01000001.1:12709-12876 GCA_002322035.1 Geobacter sp. UBA1603 | reverse complement strand
GGCATCCACTCCGGAGATTCGGCCTGCTCGCTGCCACCGTACTCGATCAGCCCCGGGGTGGTCGCCGAAATAAGGCGCCAGACCGTGCTGATGGCGCTGGAATTGAACGTCAAGGGACTTATGAACGTCCAGTACGCGGTCAAGGGGGAAACCATCTATATCCTTGA
>DCNF01000001.1:12307-12450 GCA_002322035.1 Geobacter sp. UBA1603 | reverse complement strand
TCCACCGGCGAGGTGATGGGGATCGGCGTTACCTTTGCCGAAGCATTTGCCAAATCACAGCTGGGCGCCAATGTCAAGCTGCCGCTTTCCGGCAATGCATTTATCAGTGTGAGGGACATTGACAAGAAACATGTTGTCAGTGT
>DCNF01000001.1:12124-12294 GCA_002322035.1 Geobacter sp. UBA1603 | reverse complement strand
GAAAAATTGTATAAAGCCGGTTTCGGCCTGCTGGCAACCGGTGGTACCGCCTCGTTCCTTGAATCCAGGGGGGTTGCGGTCCGGCGGGTCAACAAGGTCAAGGAAGGGCGTCCCCATGTGGTGGATGCCATCAAGAACGGCGAGATCGCCATGGTCATCAACACGACCCA
>DCNF01000001.1:0-12118 GCA_002322035.1 Geobacter sp. UBA1603 | reverse complement strand
GTACAGCTTGTGGTCAACACCACCCAGGGGGCCCAGGCGGTGGCAGACTCGTTCTCAATCCGCCGTGAATCTCTGATGCACGGCATCGCCTATTATACAACCGTAACCGGCGCCAATGCCGCTGCTGAAGCCATCTTGTCACTGCTGCATCAGGAACTGCGGGTTACCGCGCTGCAGGATTATCTGTCGTAATTACGTTTTGGAGGAGTAGCAGACGATGTCGCACACGATCCCTCTTACCCGAGAGAGCTATGAGACGCTGCAGGAAGAGCTCAAACGGCTTATTCGCGAAGAGCGTCCGAAGGTAATCCAGGATATTGCTGAAGCACGCAGCCATGGCGATCTGTCGGAAAATGCCGAGTATGATGCCGCGAAAAACCGCCAGGGCTTCATCGAGGGGCGGATACTGGAACTCCAGGGGAAACTGGCCCGGGCCCATGTGGTAGACCTGTCGGGACTCAAGCCGGATAAGGTTGTGTTCGGTTCAACGGTGACCCTCTATGACACAGCCACCGAAGAAGAGGTGACCTATAAAATTGTCGGCGAAGATGAAGCCGATATCAAATTGGGCAAGATCTCCTGCTCATCGCCGGTTGGGAAGGCGCTGATCGGTCATAAGCTTGATGCTTCGGTGACGGTCAAGGTGCCGTCAGGCACAAAGGAATACGAAGTTATCGATATCAAATATGAATAGTGCTGTAAAGGGCAGGTCTAGATAACGGGGGACACACTATGGCAGGCAAGATCACCAAGGATATGACGTTTTTTGAGGTTATGCGCATGTACCCGGCGGCGGTCGCGGTGTTGCAGAAACACAATCTCGGATGTGTCGGCTGCATGGGGGCTCAGAATGAGAGTCTCGAACAGGGTGCCATGGCTCACGGCATCGATCCCGAACTGCTTCTGGCCGACCTGAACGCCGCAGTAGGCTAGCCGGTTGGAATTTTCACAGTCAACACCTAACAGCCCCCCTGGAGCAATCCGCGGGGGTTGTTGCGTTTGAGAACACGAATTATGGCTGGTCATAGTGACAGTATTACTCCCGCCGGTTCGCCATTGCGACTGTCGGTGAATGATGACGGCTCGCTTACCCTGCCGTCAGGTCTGCTCACGCAGGTCGGGGGGGGACAGTGCTGGCAGTTTGACGTGCTTGTCAAAGACAGGCAGCTCGTGCTGTCCCGTCCGCCCGGCTTTGATTCAGATTCAGGCGGTGACAGGGGGGGCGGTGCCCGTCAGGTCATATCGCGTAAAAACCTTCAAACCGGAGTGCAGCACATTCGAGGTGTCGGGCCGAAGCTGGCCGATCTGTTGACACGACGCGGGATTGAGACGGTTGAGGATGCCCTGTACCTGTTGCCGCTCCGGTATGAAGACCGGCGCGAGGTGGTTCCGATCGGGCGTTTACGCCCCGGTGCCAGTCAGGTTTTCAGCGGCACTGTCAGCTCTGCTGCGGCAGTTGTCACCAAGGGAGGCCGACGGGTATTTGAAGTAATTGTCAGCGATGGCAGCGGCCAGATCAGCCTGAAATGGTTTCACTCCAATCTGGTCTGGATGCAGCGGACCTGGAGGGTCGGCCGCCGGGGGCTCTTCACCGGCGAGGTTTCCCAGTTCGGCTATCAGCGTGAGGTGCATCATCCGGATGTCGAATGGCTTGAGGGTGACACGGACCTTTCAGCCTACATGGCTGCCGATGCGGTCAACTTTGGCCGGATTGTGCCGGTCTATCCGCTGACAGAGGGGCTGCACCAGAAATCGATGCGTAAGCTGATGCGTGATGTTGTGGATCGGTTTCTGGCAGATGTCGATCAGGCAATTCCTCTGGAAGTCGTTACTGAATACGGTTATATGCCGGTTCAGCAGGGCCTCGTAACGCTCCACCGTCCTGATGCTGGAGTTGAGCTGGCCCACCTGAACCAGGGACGGACCGTTGCGCACCATTCTCTGGCGTTTGACGAATTTTTCTTCTGGGAACTGGGGCTGCTCCTCAAAAAGCGCGGTGTGGCCCTGGAAGAGGGAATTGCTTTTCAGGTTACCCATCGCTATACCAAAGAGCTGATCCGTCTGCTGCCGTTTGATCTGACCGCAGCCCAGAGACGTGTGTTGACAGAGATCAAGGCTGATTTGATGTCTCCCCACCCGATGCACCGCCTTGTGCAGGGTGATGTGGGAAGCGGTAAAACCCTGGTGGCATTGATGGCGGCATTGATCGTGGTTGAGAACGATTACCAGGTCGCTCTTATGGCCCCGACCGAAATCCTGGCCGAGCAGCATTGGCATACGATTCACCGCTGGTGTTCCCAGCTCGGGATCGAAACCGTTCTGGTCACATCAGCCCTGAAAGGTAAAGAGAAGAAAATCGTTTTGGAGCGGATTGCCTCCGGCAGGGCGCACATTGTGATCGGAACCCATGCGGTGATTCAGGAAAAAGTCGAATTTTTACGGCTCGGACTGGGAATAATAGATGAACAGCACCGGTTTGGAGTGTTGCAGCGCGGCTTGCTCAAGAAGAAGGGGAACAATCCGGATGTTCTGGTGATGACGGCCACACCGATCCCCCGTACTCTGGCCATGACGCTGTTCGGTGATCTTTCGCTTTCGGTTATTGATGAACTCCCTCCGGGGCGGACGCCGGTCAGGACGCAGGTCGTCTATGAGTCGCGGCGCCACGAGGTATACGAAATCATCCGCAGCGAGGTGGAGCGGGGGAGGCAGGCGTATGTTATCTACCCGCTTGTCGAGGAGACCGAAAAGAGCGACATGAAGGCTGCCACCCAAATGGCGGAACAGCTCGGCGGCCAGATCTTTCCTGACTTCTCGATCGGCCTTCTGCATGGGAGGATGACGCCCCAGGAAAAAGAGGATGTGATGGCGGCATTCAAGGCACGCCAAATCCAGGTACTTGTTGCGACCACCGTGATCGAAGTCGGCATTGATGTGCCGAATGCAACCGTGATGGCTATTGAACATGCCGAGCGGTTTGGCTTGTCGCAGCTTCACCAGCTTCGCGGCCGGGTCGGGCGAGGGGAGGGGGTCTCCCGCTGCCTGCTGATCACGACGGGCAAGCTTTCGGAAGACGGACGACGCCGGTTACAGGTCATGGAATCCACAACCGATGGATTCCGGATTGCCGAAGCGGATCTTGAACTGCGCGGACCGGGCGATTTTCTGGGGACCCGGCAGGCTGGCCTGCCCGATTTCCGGGTTGCTGACATCCTTAAGGACGGGGTGGTGCTTGAACAGGCCCGCCAGGCGGCTTCCCGTATTCTGGATGCGGACCCGCTCCTTGCATCTCCGGCGTCTGTGCGCCTGTACGATGAGCTTATCCGTCGCTGGGGCCGCCGGCTTGAGCTGGCATCAATCGGATAGATGGTATTTTACCGGGAACTGAATTACAGTAGCATTCCATGCGTATACTGACCTCCTCTGATATTGTTCCACAGGCCCTCACCGGCTCGGTGCTGACCATAGGCAATTTTGACGGCGTTCACCGCGGTCATGCCGAGATTTTCCGACGGTTGGCCGTGCGTGCCGCCGAACGGGGGCTCCCGGCCGTTGTGGTTACGTTTGAGCCGCATCCGATGAGCGTCGTTGCTCCCGATGCGGCCCCGATGCTGATTACCGATGTTGGACAGAAGGTCGCGCTGATTGAAAATTCAGGCATTGACATTCTTGCCGTAATCCGTTTTGACGAGGCTTTTGCAGCCATATCTGCCGAACAGTTTGTATCCGCCACGTTGTGCGGGGCGCTCGGAATGCGCCATATTATTATCGGCCATGACTATTGTTTCGGACGCGGTCGGAAAGGCAGCTACGCAACTCTTGAAATCCTTGGCGCAGAGCTCGGATTCACGCTTGAAGATGTTGAGCCGGTGGGTGATCAGGGCGGTGTTTTCAGCAGCAGCCGTGCGCGCCGGATGATTCTGGATGGTGAAGTCCGAGCGGCGGCGAACATTCTCGGCCGGCTGCACTGTGTCAGCGGAACTGTCAGCCATGGGCATCATCGTGGCCGGGCCCTTGGTTTTCCGACGGCAAACATCACGGATACGTCTGGTTTGATGCCGCGTGATGGGGTCTATGCCGTGGCAGTAACTTGTGATGGGCTGTTTTTGGAAGGCGCCTGCACGATCGGTACGAATCCTACATTTGGAGATGAGGCTCGTTCGTGTGAGGTGTTTATGCTGGATTTCAACGGCGACCTGTACGGTCATCGGCTTGAAGTCAGATTTGTTGAACGCCTGCGTGATATGCGTACCTTTGCCGGGCCTGACCAGCTTGTTCAGGCAATTGCACAGGATGTGGAACAGACCCGCATGATTATGGCTTCATATTACGCCCGCCTGTCCGAAGCCGGCGTATTAGGAGGGCTGCGCTGATGGCCCGCCGTTTCGATGTCCGCCTCTGGGGAGGAATCGGAGTCAGCCTTTTTTTCATGGGCCTGCTTTTCCGTAAAATTGATTTTCCGCAGCTTGCAGCTGTTCTGAAAGAGGTTGATTACCCCTACCTGGCAGGTGCGGTGGTGTTGACATTTGCCAGTTATTTCATGCGGGCGGTGCGTTGGAAATACCTGCTGATCTGCGAAAGACCGCTCCCACTTGGTTCATTGTATCCGGCAACCATTATCGGCTACATGGCCAACAATCTGCTCCCTGCACGCCTGGGTGAACTGATCCGGGCCTACACTCTGGCGCGGCGGGAACAGCTTGAAACACCGTCGGTGCTGGCCTCGCTTGTGATTGATCGCCTGTGCGACGGTTTCAGCGTGATCGTTGTGCTGCTGATTGCCCTGTTCACCCTCGATTTCCCTCCGGCTATGCGGGAGGCCGAATCGGCGCTCAAGGCGGGCGGGATGGTGCTGTGTACCGCCTACGGCGCGGTTATTCTTTTTATGGTAGTGCTCAAGCGTTGTACCGTCAAAACGATTGGCGCGGTGACATTCGTGATGAAACCGTTCCCTTCGCGATGGAGTGAACGCCTGATTCCGATGCTTGGCTCGTTCATTGCCGGCATTCGCCTGTCAGCACATACCGGCCACCTGGCGGCGATTGTGTCCAGTTCTTTTCTGATCTGGCTTTTTGCCATCATCCCGATTGATCTGGTGTTGCGGGCGTTCAGCATCCATCTCCCGTTCGCAGCATCCCTGTTTATCATGGTCTTGCTGGTGTTTGCCGTGATGGTTCCGGCATCACCCGGATATATAGGAACCTATCATTACGCCTGTTTCAAAGGGCTTTCAGTGTTTCAGATCACGGATGAGCGGGCCATGGGGATCGCCCTGCTGATTCACGGAGTCGGTTTTTTCCCGGTCATCTTGGCTGGTTTTTATCATCTCTGGCGAGGCGGTATCGGTCTGTCAGAGGTAACACACACGGGAGTTCAACAATGAATGAACACCTCTCTGCCTGCAGCTCCTCGACTCCGGCCATCACACTCGATGGCTATGGACTGGCAGCATTTCTGGTTCCGTTTGCCATCTACATGGCCACCCTGGCACCTTCAGTCACGTTTTTTGACAGCGGTGAATTCCTGACGGCAACCGCCTCACTCGGTTCGGCCCATTCTCCCGGTTATCCGCTGTTTTTACTGTATGCAAAGCCGTTTACCTGGATTCCGATCGGCAACCTTGCGTTCCGGGTCAATATGGCGACCGCGTTTTCATCGTCTCTGGCCTGTCTCGGAGTCTATCTGCTGACGGTCCATCTGCTGAATGCAGAAAAACTGGTGGATAACGAGCGCTTTAACAGATTTGCCATAAGGGCGGCTGCCCTCGCCGGTGCCCTGGCGTTCAGTGTGACTCCCCGGCTCTGGCTGCAGTCAAACCATGACAAGCCGTATCCACTTCTGGCATTTATGACGGCGGTTATACTGTATCTGCTTTTGCGCTGGCGTGAACGCTACCAGCAGGGTGACGAACAGCCGGCTTATGTCTATGTAGCAACCTTTCTGGCCGGTCTGGCCACCGGTCTGCATCAGACCATCGTACTCATGGTGCCGGCCTGGTTTCTGCTGATTGTGCTGACAGACTGGCGGATGATAACCCGTATTAAAGAGCTGATTCTGGCTACCGCGTTCTCTCTGGCGGGCTTCGCGATCAATCTGTATCTGCCGCTGCGGGCGACCCGTAACCCGCTTCTCAACTGGGGTGATGCGAAAACATACGAGCAGTTCATGTGGCATTTTCTGCGGAAAGGCTACCCTTCGGAACCGCCGGCCAGAAACCTGGCTCTGCTCTGGGCCCAGGTCAAGGCGTTTAATGTTTCCCACGAATTTACCTGGCTGGGTGTGATTCTGCTTTTGGGTGCCCTGGTGTTGCTCATTCGCAGGAAGCCGCACCTCGTGATTGCCTACCTGACAGCAGTGTTTTCTTTTCTTGCCGTGATCGCCGGGTATTTCAATACGGAACTGGAACTGATCTTCCTCACCGAAGAATTTTTTACGCCGCTGTATCTGTTGACAGCGGTCCTGATCGGCATGGGGCTCTTCTATCTGCTGGGATATGCCGTACGGTCGGCCCAGCTTCCCGAGCAGTATGGCGTTAAAGTGTACGGCCTGGTGCTGGTCATGTTTTTTTCCCTGCCAACGGTTCTCTGTGCAAAGAATTACTATGAAAATGATCAGCATAACAATTACATAGCATATGATTATGCAACAAATACCTTGCGATCGCTTCCCCAGAATGCGGTCATGTTCACCTGGGGTGACAGCGGAGCGTTTCCGCTCTGGTACCTGCAGGGGGTCGAGAAAATGCGCGAGGACCTTGACCTGCCCCACACCCCGCATCTGGTCTTCGAGTGGTATCTTGATTCCATGCCCCGCCTGTTTCGGGAAAGCAACCTGAAACGGTTCGATGTGATGTCATCGGGGCCGGAAACAAGCCTGCGGATAGCCATTACCGACGTTATTGACCAGCGCCCCGTGTTTATCGATTTCTCAACCCGCTATTCGGTCAGCTTCAGCGATTACGTTCCTGTTCAGAAAGGGATCATCTATCGCATCAGAAAGATCAACGAACCGGCCGGACTGCCCGATATTTCAATCTGGGATGTCTACAACAACCGCGGAATCCTCGAAAAAATATCGTTTCTGGACCTGGATACCGGCAAGGCAATCATGATTTACGCCAACAGTTATCTGGAGGCGGGCGACTTTTTGCTCAGTATCGGCAGAATCGAACCGGGAATGCAGATGCTCAACCGGGCACTGCTGATTTCACCGGACATGAAACTGCCGGTCCAGCAGACAATCAGTCGTTACGGCCAGGGCAGGCAGGGTGGGCAATGATCAGCGGCACAACAGGCATACTCGGGATATGTGGACATCCGGTGGGGCACTCACTCTCGCCGGCGATGCAGAATGAAGCCCTGAAGGCCTGTGGGCTCAATTGTGTCTATGTCCCGTTTGACGTTCCGCCGGAACACATCGGGCAGGCTGTGCAGGCCCTGCGGGCGCTCGGCATCCTCGGGGTCAATGTGACAGTCCCCCATAAGACGGCGGTCATGCCGTTTCTTGATCAGCTCGACAGGAGCGCCCGACTGGCCGGGGCGGTCAATGTGATCGCCAACCAGCAGGGGGTGCTGACGGGGTATAATACTGATGGAGCGGGGCTCGTCAGGTCCCTGAAGGAAGACCTGAACGTGATTGTTTCCGGAAAACGGATTATGATTATCGGCGCTGGAGGCGCTGCCCGCGGGGCCGTTGCCGCCCTGTGCGACGCAGGATGCCGGAGGATTTCGATCAGCAACCGAAGCCGTGAGCGGGCGGATTTGCTTGCAGAGATGATTACGGTCACCTGGCCTGGCGTCGATGGCGCCGTCGTTACGCCGGATCATTTTTCTCAGGAGCTTGCTTCTGCCGACCTTCTGATCAATACGACAACGCTTGGCATGAGGGGAGAGGCGGTCCCCGGGCTTAACCTGTCTGACCTGCCATTATCGGCAGCTGTCTACGACATGGTGTATGCTCCTTCCCGTACCCCTTTGCTGCAGGAGGCAGAATCCCGCGGGATTGCCTGGGCCAACGGGTTGGGCATGCTTGCTGCCCAGGGTGAACTCGCGTTTGAAATCTGGACCGGTTGCCAGGCGCCGGCCGGGCTCATGAAATCAGTACTTGCGCGAGTTTGCGAACCCTAACAGCTTGACAACCGGACGTATTGCGCCTAGAATTTCACAAAACACAGCGCTGGGGGAAGCATGCAGTCAAGCAGACTGGGAGAAATCCTGGTCAAGAACAATCTGATTACCCGGGAACAGCTTGCCGCGGCACTTGATGAGCAGAAGATGTCAGGGGGCCAGGTACGTCTCGGAACGATTCTTATCAAGCAGAACCTGATCACTGAGCAGGATCTCACCTCGTTTCTCTCCAAACAGTATGGCGTACCAACCGTCAACCTTTCCGATTACGATATCGATGCAGGTGTCATCAAGATAATTCCGCAGGAAGTCGTCCAGAAATACCAGCTTATTCCGGTCAACCGGGCCGGTGCCACGCTGATTGTCGCTGTCAGCGATCCTTCAAATCTTTTTGCCATTGAAGATATCAAGTTCATGACCGGCTACAACGTGGAAATGGTTGTGGCTTCCGACACTGATATCAAGTCGGCGATTGACAAGTACTATGACCAGTCGGCATCGCTCGCAGACGTGATGAGCGATCTCGAGGTCGAGGATATGGAGGTCGTCGGGGATGCCGATGACGTTGATATCAACTCGCTTGAGCGGGCAACCGAAGATGCTCCGGTTGTCAAGATGGTCAACGCGATTCTTCAGGATGCCATCAGGCGTAAGGCCAGCGATATTCACATCGAACCCTACGAGAAGGTATTCCGGGTGCGCTACCGGATTGACGGTGTGCTCTACGAGGTGATGAAGCCGCCCCTCAAGTTGAAAAACGCCATTACCTCCCGGATCAAGATCATGTCAGAGCTTGATATAGCCGAGCGTCGCCTGCCCCAGGACGGCCGTATCAAGATCAAGCTGGGCGGTGGCCGCGACATGGACTTCCGGGTTTCAGTCCTGCCGACCCTGTTTGGAGAAAAAATCTGTCTGCGCCTTCTGGATAAGAGCAATCTGCAGACCGACCTGACCAAGCTTGGTTATGAGCCGGAGGCGCTGTCGCATTTCCTGCGTGAGATCCACAAGCCGTTCGGCATGGTGCTGGTGACCGGTCCGACCGGAAGTGGTAAGACGGTCTCGCTCTATTCGGCTCTTTCCGAGTTGAACAAGGTTTCCGAAAATATTTCAACGGCCGAAGATCCGGTCGAATTCAACTTTGCCGGCATAAACCAGGTTCAGATGCACGAGGATATCGGTCTTAACTTCGCAGCAGCACTGCGCTCCTTTTTGCGTCAGGACCCTGATATCATCATGATTGGTGAGATCCGCGACTTCGAGACGGCTGAAATTGCCATAAAGGCGGCGCTCACTGGCCACCTGGTGCTTTCAACGCTCCATACCAACGATGCTCCTGCTACCATCAACCGCCTGCTCAATATGGGCATTGAGCCGTTCCTGGTCGCCTCGGCGGTTAACCTGATCACCGCCCAGCGGCTTGCCCGCCGGGTTTGCGGCGAGTGCAAGCAGCCGGAGGATATCCCGGTTCAAGCCTTGATCGATGCCGGTGTTTCCCCCGAAGAGGCGCCTTCATTCGTCTGCATGAAAGGGAAGGGATGCCCGGTCTGCAACAATACCGGCTACAAGGGGCGTGTAGGCTTTTATCAGGTCATGCCGATGCTGGAGGAGATCCGGGAGTTGATCCTGAATGGCGCCAATACTGCAGAAATCAAGCGCGAGTCAATGCGGCTCGGTATCAAGAGCATGCGTCAGTCCGGCCTGACCAAGCTCAAGGAAGGCGTGACGTCGTTTGAGGAAGTTCTGCGGGTAACCATCGCCGACGACTAGAGAAAGGGCACACGTAATGGTCAACCTCCATCAACTGCTGAAAATACTCGTCGAGATGAATGGCTCCGACCTGCACATCACGACCAATACTCCTCCGCAGGTCAGGATTGACGGTAAAATGACGGCGCTTGATTTTCCGCCGCTCAATCAGGTCGACACCAAACAGCTCTGCTACAGTGTTCTGACCGATGCCCAGAAACACAAGTTTGAAGAAGAGAACGAGCTGGACCTCTCGTTCGGGGTTAAAGGGCTCTCGCGTTTCAGGGGCAATATCTTTATCCAGCGCGGTGCCGTGGCTGGCGTTTTTCGTGTCATCCCCTATAAAATATTGAGTTTTGACGAGTTGGGATTGCCGCCGGTTGTGGCTGAACTGGCCGCCAAACCGCGAGGCCTGATTCTGGTGACCGGACCGACCGGTAGCGGCAAGTCAACCACGCTGGCTTCAATCATTGACTACATAAACGTCAACCGCCATGAGCATATCGTCACGATTGAGGATCCGATCGAGTACCTGCATCCGCACAAGGGGTGTCTGGTCAACCAGCGCGAAGTCGGGGCCGACACCAAAGGGTTCAAGAACGCTCTTAAATATGTTCTTCGTCAAGATCCCGATGTCGTCCTGGTTGGCGAGCTGCGCGATCTGGAAACCATCGAAGCCGCCCTTACGCTTTCGGAAACCGGTCACCTCTGCCTGGCGACCCTGCACACCAATTCCTGTGCCCAGACGATCAACCGTATCGTCGACGTGTTCCCTCCCTACCAGCAAACCCAGATCAGGGCTCAGCTTTCATTTGTTCTGGAAGGGATCATGTCCCAGACCCTGATTCCCAAAATGGGTGTCAAGGGGAGAATTATGGCCCTTGAGATCATGGTGCCAAACCCTGCGATCCGTAATCTGATTCGCGAAGACAAGGTTCATCAGATCTATTCGCAGATGCAGGTTGGGCAGGAAAAATTCGGTATGCAGACCATGAACCAGTCGCTCTGCAGCCTGTTTCAGCGCCGCCTGATTTCTCTGGAAGAGGCACTGGGGCGTTCCTCGGATCCTGACGAACTGAAGCAGATGCTCAGCAACCCGAATTCCGGCATGCAGCGTCGTCCGCCGGGCCGTTGATGTTGAAAGATTGACAGAAGGAGCAAATCATCATGCCGAAATTTACCTGGGAAGCGCGTACCAGAACGGGCGGGGCACAGAAAGGTGTCATTGAGGCGGCCAGCCGTGATGTGGTCGAGGCACAGCTTAAAAAATACGGTTTGACCAACATAACCATCAAGGAAGAGGTAAAGGGGATCAGTCTGAAGCTGCCCAAATTTGGCAGCGGCAAGATTGAAACCAAGGACCTGGTCATCTTCACCCGCCAGTTCGCCACCATGATTGATTCTGGCCTGCCTCTGGTTCAGTGTCTCGAAATCCTTGCGACCCAGCAGGAAAACAAGACGTTTCAAGAGATTCTCTTTAAGGTCAAGGAGAGCGTTGAGAGCGGATCGACGTTTGCTGATGCCCTCGGCAAACACCCCAAGGCTTTCGATCAACTCTATGTGAACCTGGTTGCTGCTGGTGAGATCGGCGGTATTCTCGATACGATCCTGGCACGCTTGGCGGCCTACATCGAAAAAGCCCAGAAGCTGCAGAAGCAGATCAAGGGCGCCATGGTCTATCCGCTGACGATCATGTCGATTGCCGTGGTGGTTGTCGGCGTCATTCTGGTGTTCGTCATCCCGACCTTTGCCAAGATGTTTGCCGACTTCGGCGGCGAACTGCCGGCGCCCACGCTGCTGGTGATCGCGATGTCGGAGTTCTTCGTCGCCTACTGGTGGGCCATCTTCGGCTCCATCGGCGGTGGCATCTACTTCTTCTTCGAATCGTGGAAGCGCTCGGAGGCGATGCAGATGACGATGGACCGGCTGCTGCTGAAGTTCCCGATCTTCGGCGAGCTGATCAACAAGAGCGTCATCGCGCGCTGGACGCGCACGCTGTCCACCATGTTCGCCGCCGGCGTGCCGCTGGTGGAGGCGCTGGATTCCGTCGGCGGCGCCTCCGGCAATGCGGTGTATGCGCAGGCCACCGAGCAGATCCAGAAGGACGTCTCCACCGGCTCGGCGCTGACCACCTCGATGCAGAACACCAACGTCTTCCCGAACATGGTGCTGCAGATGTGCGCCATCGGCGAAGAGTCCGGCTCGATCGACCACATGCTCGGCAAGGCGGCCGAGTTCTACGAGGA
>DCNF01000009.1:11666-12644 GCA_002322035.1 Geobacter sp. UBA1603 | reverse complement strand
CACTTTCTTCAGCTTACTTCAACTCAACACATGGTGTTCACTATTGACAGCACACGTCACAACAGGTTTGACATGTTGATCACCTCCTACGCAGACTCCTTTCTCAGCTGACCTGTACAGCAATCCGTTTCGGTTTGGCGATTTCTGCCTTCGGTATCCGCAAGGTCAGGATGCCGTTAACATAGTCGGCATGGGCCTTTTCGTGGTCGAGGCTCTCAGGGATAGTAAACTGGCGGTAGTAACTGGCCAGTTCGAATTCCCGATAGGCCGAGGTTCCGGGCATCGTGTGCTGGGCCGGGGCGCTGATGGTCAGAATTCCCTTTTCTACGTTAATATCAAGAGCCTCTTTGGAAGCGCCCGGGATATCTGCGGTCAATATCAGGCCCTCTTCAGTCTCGATTATATTGACCGCCGGGCGGATATAACGCTCTGTGGACCGTGTCTCCTCGCGGGCTTGTACATTCCGTTCGTCATTTCTTTCCGTTAGACTGTTGGCTGCCATGATTGTTTACCTCCTTTCCGTACCGGTACGGTCATTGTCACGAAAGTTTAATATCGATTTTTTTCGGTTTTGCATGTTCGGCTTTGGCTAGAGTGATCTGCATGATGCCATCCCGGCAGCTTGCCGTGATCTTTTCGGGATCAATATCGACCGGCAGTTCAAGTGTCCGGGAGAACTTACCTGAGCCAAGCTCGGAACGGTGTACAATCTGCCCCTCCTTCTCGACAAAGGGCTTACGTTCTCCACTGATGGTGACGGTATTTCGCAGAACGGTCAGGTCGACATCCTTTGGGTCAACGCCGGGAACCAGTGCCTCGATGTAGACATGCCCCGCATCCTCACTGAAGTTAACCAGCGGGAAACGGCGGGTTGTTACCGGCGAAAGGAATGTCGGTCCAAACGGCCTGTTGTAACCGACGCCGCGGAAAGCTTCGTCGATTTCCCTTCTTAAACTGTCCAGCTCTTTGAATACATCC
>DCNF01000009.1:11343-11597 GCA_002322035.1 Geobacter sp. UBA1603 | reverse complement strand
TGGATTACCTCCTTTCGATGAGTGCTGTTCTGAATAAAAAATAAGAAGGCCCGCTTCGTGTGTCAAGGGACCTTGGTTTTCAAAATACATTCTGCCATCCGGGACTTGAAATAAGCGGATAATCGGGATATGGTTACTGCCATAGCATCGTGATTCCGTATTGAGTAAACACTCTGCCAATGCCCGCCATTATTGACTTACAACACCAACCCGGGAGGTAACAGCCAATGATCCGATTCCTGATGTCATGTGCA
>DCNF01000009.1:10653-11299 GCA_002322035.1 Geobacter sp. UBA1603 | reverse complement strand
TACTGTTCATTTTTTCGAGCCTGGCAATGGCCGGGGATTTGAGAAAGAAGGAGACGCCTGAAAAGATTCATTTCAAGATGGGGGCCATGCACCTCGAGTTCCTGCACAAAAAACATATCCAGAACCTGAACAACGAATGCTTCCACTGTCACAAGACTGAATTTGCCAAAATTGACAACTGGGGCGAGAAGACAGCCCACACCATTTGCATCCCCTGCCATGACATGAACGACAAGGGGCCGGTGGAATGCAACCAGTGCCACAAATAGCAGTATTCTCCCCATGAGGCCACCGGGCCGGGACCATTTCCCGGCCCGGTGACTCACGTCTTCATTCCGCGAAATCCTTGCCGGCAGAGTGCTGCGAGCTCTTGATATTCCTCGTTTGTCAGGGCCCGATCGTGGTAGATCGCCGCACCATACACCTCTGCGAAACGTCTGATCAAAGGATTCCCGCAGGCATCGGCCAAACCGAGGACTCCGGTATTGGAAAGTTTCAGATCACAGCCGGCATCACGCCTGACCCGTGACTCAAACGCCAGCAGCAGGCGCTGGTCGCGGGAAATCAGCAGACGGCCGCGGTGTTTCCAGAGTCCTACTGCCCCGGCCAGGAACAGGATTGCGAGTGTATACGGGGCGGCCGTACG
>DCNF01000009.1:5130-10625 GCA_002322035.1 Geobacter sp. UBA1603 | reverse complement strand
GCGGCCGTACGCACCAGCCGAGCCGGGGTCACCCCCTGGAAGCGCCGGCCGGCGTTTCGAACCAGCGCCACCTGCTGTTCAAAATCGTAGGTAACCACCGCCCTGGTCCAGATGTGATCGAGCGAATCGATCACCAACCGGGCGTTCAGAAGCAGACTGCGCCGCCGCTCCTTGCCGAGCACGTCGCCGGCATTGGCCGCCAATGCACTCGGATCAATCCGCACCCATCCTTTTCCCGCGATATGGGCCTCAACCCAGACATGGGCCATTTTCTCCGAGATCAGATAGTAGCCCCCCAGCTGGTTGTACTCCCCCCCCAGATAACCGCCCACCAGGCGGGCAGGGACTCCTGCACTTCTCAAAAGGATTGCAAAGGATGAAGCAAAAAACTCACAGTGCCCCTGGCGCTGGCTGAACAGAAAGCGCTCCAGGGCATCATCGCCGGTCGGCAGGCCGGTCATACTGTAACGGAACCCGCCCGTACGGAAATAGTCCTCAACCAGCTCCAGCCGTCCCGCATCGTCTGTTCCCCGGGCCCGAAAACCGGCCGCCAGTGCCGTAATGCGGGGGGACAGGTCGGGCGGCACTTCCCGGTAGATCCGACGGTCCACTCCTTGAGCAGTACGCAGAACACCTCCCGTGTATGAGTTTGCCGTATAGACAAGCCGTTTACCGGCGTACCCGGCATATTCGAAGATGCCGTCGTTGGCCCGCCGGGTGCGAATACCGCCGACCGAAACCGGTGCGTCGAGGGCCAGGACGCGGTTCTGCATACCCGGTTCGGGATAGATGGTCTGGGAAATACCTTGACCGGAAGGCAACGGATGTTCGTCAATGACAGGGACCCTTCGCAGCCAGCGTTTTCCCTCAATTCTGCTGAAAACCGTACCCCGCCAGTAGAGCCGTTCAGGCGGCTGGCGCGGCATCTCGGCACGGAAGGCAACAGCCTGCGATTCCGCAAGTGCCGCGACACCACCCGGTTCGACTGTGTCGCTGTAGCCGGTGACCCTGGCCGCAGGCGCTGCCAGGAAATTCCAGAGCGGTAGCTGGGTTCGGGGCATGATCGGAAAGAACAGCAGCATCAGGGGAAATGAGGCCAACGGCATCAGCAAGCCCGCGGCAAGAATCCGGCGCAGATCGTCACGGTTTAAGCACAGGTCGGGTGTGCTTTTCTGAAACGTCAGCAGCACCAGCAGCAGTGCCACCAGGAGCAACAGCACGACCAGGTAGAACAGGAAGGAAGGGCGCAGATCGAACAGGGTGGATGATGAGAGGCAGAAGAGGGACAGGACCTGAATCTGCAGACAATGTCGGACACTCTTGTCACCCGCCAGACGGACCGCCAGCATCAGCGCCAGAACGCTGACAACCGGCTGGACCGGGGCAGAACGGCTGAACTGGCCTGCGTAATAGAGAAAGATCGGAACAATTGCGCTGTTCAGCATCCAGGGCTTAATCGGCCAGGCCCCGCGCAGATTCTGCCAAATTCCGGCCACCAACCCGATGGCCAGGGCCGTGCGAGGCAATGGGCCGAGCCATGTAAAAAGCGGTGCGATCCCGCACAGGGCAGCGGCGTAGACCAGTATCAGCACCAATCGGCTAATCGGGATCATGGAGGGCCAGCTCCTTCAGCATTCGGGCCGCATGACGCCGGCCTATCCCGGGCGGGACAACACTCCGGCCGGCCTTAAGCGACACCGGCCGCCGAAACGCAAAGGCCCTGATCAGCCAGGCGGCCCGCGAGATGCGCTCTTCAAGGCCTTGACCAGGTATGCCGGCCAGATCAAGCTCGAGTGTCGGGGCGGTCAGTCCTCCGTACTCCTTGACCATCAGCTCGTCGCTGCGGGCAAAGTGCTTCCAGTGGACCTGGCGCAACGGTTCTGCTCCGGAATATGCCGTGATCCGCTCCAGATCACCGCCGCCGCCCAGGCGACGCGTCAGATCGGACGCGAGGCCGGCTGCACCTCTCTCACCGGCAGGCAGCCTCGTGGGAACCGGATGCGGGTAGACAAGAAAACGGGCTGTAAGCGAAAACGACCAGAAGCGGGTGAAAAACCCGACCGGGAAGGGGGAACTGAGCCTTATCGTTCCTGCCTCCGCATAACCGCGCCGGGGAAACGTAAGGGCGATGATCTGCTCCGCCGTGGCGCCGGGCGGCACAACCGGTATAAGAGCGCTGCTCCCCTGGCAGTCGACCTTGATCAGAAAGGAGGGGAACCGTCTTTTGCCGTTGTGCACCCGCAGACGGAAAGCAGCCGGCGTCGCGGCATACAGATCGCGGGGAGCGATAAGCTCGGGCGTCAGCTTCTGAAGATTCAGCATTCCTGCGTAACCGGTGGCCGACATGAAGGCAAGCAGTCCCGACACGACCAGGAAAAGCAGATTGTTCCCGGTGTTGACGGCCGAAAAACCGAGCAGGAGCGTGATCGCGATGTAGAGCGCCCCGGCGGTGGTGAGCCTTAAGCCAAAGGAAGCGGTATGTCGGCGACGATTGTCCGTACAAGTTCCCTTCTGTCAACAGCTTCATGATCAGGGCGCATGATCAGCCGGTGACTGCAGACCGGCACGGCGCTGTTCCTGACATCTTCAGGGGCAACGTAGTCACGCCCTTCCAAAAAGGCTGCCGCCCGCGAGGCCTGGGCCAGACTGATCGCAGCGCGGGTTGAAAGGCCGGTCTGAACCATCGGGTGGCGCCGTGAGGCATCAACAATGGCGTGGACATACCCTGCTACCTTTTCCGACAGATAAACCCCCCGCTCGACCACTGCCCGGGCCCGCCGTATGTCTTCAGCGGCAGCTGCCGGCTGCATCCCCTCGATCTGTTCCCGGACACCGCCGCTGCGGATGATTTCCTTCTCCAGCCCTTCAGGGGGGTAGCCGATGCCGGTACAGATCAGAAAACGGTCCAGCTGTGACTCCGGCAGGGGATAGGTGCCGCTCTGGTCAGCCGGGTTCTGGGTTGCCATTACCAGGAACGGGTCGGGCAGGTGATGGGTCGTACCCTCCACGGTCACCCGGCGCTCCTCCATCGCCTCAAGCATGGCGCTCTGGGTCCGTGGCATAGCCCGGTTTATCTCGTCCAGCAGCACGATATTATGGAAAACCGGCCCGGGCAGGAAACTGAACGTCCCTCCCTCCCGGTTATAGACCGACAGGCCTGTGATGTCAGACGGCAGAAGATCGCTGGTGCACTGCACCCGGCCGAAGGAGAGACCGAGGGCATGGGCCAGGGCAATCGCCAGGGTGGTCTTGCCGAGCCCNNAAACGAAAGCCCCGAAATACCTGCCAGGGCCAGTGCGACGGTAGTCTTGCCGAGCCCCGGCAGATCTTCGATCAGAATGTGACCGCCGGTCAGCAGCGCCACCAATGAAAGGCGTAACACCTCTTCCTTTCCCTGCAGGTAGGTGCGGGACAAACTATCCAGCAGGTCACGCATAATTTTGTTTTCTGCAGTTCGCGTCATAATGTCCCCCCGTGTGACCTGATGTACCGGCTCTGCATAGCGTAATCCTAGCACAGTTTCAGTGCAAATCAAAAGCCGGCCGGCCCGGTCACCCGCTATTCCGCTACCCTTGTTCTTGCCTTGCAGCCGTCATTCGGGTATATCTCAAGCTGAATACTGTATACACTGTCGAGGTCACCATGCGTTCCCTGCTGAACCGCCTGAAACTGCGCTGGAAGCTGCTTACCCTCGTCCTGCCGCTGGTGATCGTTCCGATCGTTGTCGTTGCCGGTGTTATCGGCTACATCGCCAATCGTCAAGCCTATCTGGGGGTGACGCAGGCCAGCAAGGACGATCTGCAGCACATGGCCTCCTTTACCATTGACCTGCTGAACTCCCATCACCAGCAGTTCCAGGTGTATCGGCAGGACAAACTGCGCACCTTCAACAGCGAGCTGGCGACCCTGACCAATCTTTCCTACAACCTGGTTGAAAGCGAACATCGCCAGTACAGCCAGGGACGCCTTGACCTTGCCGCCGCCAAACGCGAGGCCCGCGCAGCACTCAAAAAAATCAACGTGGGTGAGGCCGGCTACATTTATGCCATGACCAGCCGGGGCGACCTGCAGATGCACATAGCCCGTGAGGGCGAAAACGTATTTAATGAGCAGGATGAAAACGGCCGCTATTTTATCCGGGAAATGTGCCGCAAGGCAAAGGCGTCACAACCGGGTGAGGTGCTTTTTATCACCTACCCGTGGCGAAACGCTGTGCTGGGAGACAGATACCCCCGTAAGAAGGTGGTGGCCTATCGATATTTTCGGGAGTGGGACTGGATCATCGCCACCGGCGGATACCTGGAGGAAACATCCGAGGATGCTGCGTTCGAGCGTAAATCGTTTGCCGCCCTGAAAGAGAAAATCAAGGCCAAGAAGGTGGGGGCTACCGGCTATATTTTCTGCATGGACAGCGCCGGGACCTTCACCATCCACCCCGACTCGGAGGGGAAAAATTTCATTGACGCCCGTGACAGCAGAGGACAGCCGTTCATCAAGGAAATGGCCGAACGCCGCAGTGGCTGGATCCGCTACCCCTGGAAGAACACCACCGATAGCTCCGCCAGAATGAAAATTGTCCGTTACGAATATTTCCAGCCCTGGAACTGGATCGTGGCGGTCGGTTCCTACGAGGATGAGTTCTACCGTGGCGCAACCTCGATCACCAAACGGATTCTTTTGAGCATGGCAATCCTGATCCTGATCTCCGGAGTGCTGTCAACGGTGCTGGTGTTCAGGGCATCAACAATCATTACCCGGCCGATCGAGCACATGATCGGCATCATCCGCCAGGTCAAACGGGGACGTTTTGAAGAGCGTATGACCGTCGACGGTGAGGATGAGCTGGCCGAAATGGCAGCGGCCTTCAACCGCATGACCGAAATCATCAGCCGCAACCGCGAGATGGAGGCGAGCCTCGCCCAACAGGGGAAAATGGCGTCACTGGGGGTGCTCTCCTCAGGCGTGGCCCATGAAATCAACAACCCGCTCGGAGTCATTTTAGGCTACGCCGGTTACCTGGAAGGCAAACTGTCCGAGAATGACCCGAATTACCGCTACATCCATGAGATCAAGCGTGAGAGCAAGCGCTGCAAAAAGATCGTCCAGGATTTACTTTCCTACGCCCGAACCCCCCGGCCAACCCTGGAACCGGTGGTGCTGAATGAACTGCTCGGGCAAATTGCCGATTTTGCCGCCAACCATACCGATATGCGCGGTATTGCGATTCGCACCGAATTCGACCCGGCCCTTCCACCGGTCATGCTCGACGGCGACCAGATGCGGCAGGTAGCGATTAATCTGGTTCTGAACGCCGGTGGGGCCATGCCGGAAGGGGGGACGCTGATTGTCAGGACCTCACTGGCCATTGAAGGGAGGGTACAGATCGACTTTATCGACACCGGCTGCGGGATCCCTGAGGGAAGCCTGGAAAAGATTTTCGAGCCGTTCTACACCACCAAGGCCACCGGGACCGGCCTGGGGCTCGCCATCGTCCG
>DCNF01000009.1:4914-5092 GCA_002322035.1 Geobacter sp. UBA1603 | reverse complement strand
CAGATCATCGAGCAGCACCATGGCATAATCCGCATCCAGAGCCGGCCGGGACAGGGCACAACCGTTACGGTTGAGCTTCCAGTCGAACCCGAGGAGTTGTAATGACTGAAAAAAAACGAATTCTTCTGATCGACAATGAAGAGGGGCTGTGCCGGATGATGGAGCAGATCCTGCTCGA
>DCNF01000009.1:4405-4659 GCA_002322035.1 Geobacter sp. UBA1603 | reverse complement strand
CTGACCAAACCGTTCGAGCCGGAGGAACTGGTTTACCGGGTCAAGAATGCCCTGCAGCAATCGGAATTACTTGAAGAAAACCGGGAATTGCGGGCAGAGTTGGAGGGCAAGTTTCGTTTTGACAGGATCATCGGGGCTTCCAGCGGACTGAAATCGGTGCTGGAAAAAGTCGAAAAAGTGGCCATGCGTGATACGGCGGTGCTGATCACGGGTGAGTCTGGCACCGGAAAAGAGCTGATTGCCCAGGCCATCCA
>DCNF01000009.1:3997-4147 GCA_002322035.1 Geobacter sp. UBA1603 | reverse complement strand
AAAACCCTGTTGCGCTTTCTCCAGGAGAAGGAGTTTCATCGCCTTGGCGACACAACCCCCACCAAGGTCGATGTGCGAATACTTTCAGCCACCAATGCCGACCTGAAGGATGCGGTCAAACAGGGCGGCTTCCGCGAAGACCTCTACTAC
>DCNF01000009.1:0-3930 GCA_002322035.1 Geobacter sp. UBA1603 | reverse complement strand
CCACCTGCCTCCGCTACGGGAGAGAACCGATGACATACCGCTTCTGGCGGCACATTTCATACACCAGCAGAACCAGACCTTCGCGACCAGCATCAAGGGTTTTACTGCCGAAGCCGCACAGGAGCTTTGCCACTTCGCCTGGCCCGGCAATATCCGCCAGTTGAAAAATGTCATCGAGGCCTGCCTGGCCATGGAGAGCGGCGACTTTATCGAGCGCAGCACCCTGGTCCAGTTCATCGACGTCGAGAACCGGCCGCTGCCTGATTCAGGCGCACCTTCCTCCCGGAACGGAATCGAAACCCTTCCCTTCAATGCCGCTCTGGAACAGTTTGAAGCCGACCTGCTCCGGACACTGCTCAAAAAAAGTGGCGGAAATATTGAGGCTGCCGCCCGGGAAGCCGGCATGAACATGGCGACCATTTACCGCAAACTGAAAAAGTACGGCATCACGCGCAGCGACTACCAGGGTTAAGATCACAAAAACGCCGTTTACCCTCGCCAAAACCTCCGGCCGCACCCCTGATAGCCTTTGACAATCCCTCGGGCCGCCATGCTACAATGCCGCACATTTTATCGCGGAGAGGGCGCCCATGCACACCATTGACTCGCTCATCAGGGAAAGCTGCTTGAACTTCAGCGAGGACGATGCCTTATGCTTCAAGGCAGGTGGTGCCTGGCGCACGATGACCTACGGCCAGCTCTGGAGCCTTTCCGACAGGATCGGTGCCGGCCTGCTGCGCCAGGGGTTCGCACCGGGAGATCACGCAGCCCTGCTTGCTCCGGCTTCGCCGCAATGGGTCGCCGCCTACCTGGCGGTACTCAAGGTCGGCGGTGTGGTAGTGCCGGTCGACAAAGAGCTGAAAAGCGCTGAACTGCGCCACATTCTGGCGGACTGCGACGCACGGCTTGCCTTCTGCGACGTCTCAACCATCGATGTGCTGCTCGATGTCATCCCCGGCATACCGGATTTGAGCCAGATCATTACCCTCTCGCCGCTTCCCCGTGAAACCGTCATCTCCGACCAGGTGGCCCAGGAAACCGAAGAGCTGCTCGGAGAATGGAAGAGCCTGGTAAACCGCTGCGGAATCCCTCCTGAACATTCCCAGCGGATAGAAACCCTGGCGGGCAGGCTGTACGGGCTCCTTTCGGCATCATCCGGAGCAGCTGGCGGCCGGGACATGCCCGACCCCTTTGCACAGATCGAATCCACCAGAAAGCGGCTGCTCAAGGAAAAACGCCTGCTCCCGCTCGATGACATCTGCCATACGGCGCCGCTTCCGGAAAAACTGAACCTGCCGGATCACACCGCCGTGATCCTCTACACCTCCGGAACGACCGGCCGCTCCAAGGGCGCCATGTTGAGCCATGCCAATATCGTCAGCAACATCAAGGCGGCAACCGCCCACTTCGGCCTCGACAGATCCATATCCACCCTGTCGTTCCTGCCGATCAACCATGTATTCGAACAGGTCTGCGGCGTTCTGCTGCCGCTCTCGCTCGGCGGGAAGGTCACGTTTTGCGAGTCACTGAAAAAGCTGGGGGAAAACCTGGCCGAAATCAAGCCGACCTTTTTCCTGGCCGTACCGGCGGTGTACCGGATGCTGCTTGACCGGATCATGAAGAACATTGGCGCCAGCTCACTGACCCAGATGCTGTTCAATTTTCCACTGACCCGGCCGCTTATCACCTCGAAAATCCGCAGGACATTCGGATCCGGCACCATCCTGATCAGCGGCGGAGCAGCCCTTGATCCGGCCATCGCCGCGGGGCTGGGCCGCCTGGGGTTAGAGATCTACCAGGGATACGGCATCACCGAGACCTCTCCCATCATCAGCGCCGAACATCCGGGCAACAAACGGCTGGGGACCGTAGGGCACCTTATTCCGGGAGTCGGGGTACGCATCGAAAACCCCAATGAGGACCAGGTGGGTGAGATCGCCGTACGCGGCCCGAACGTCATGCAGGGATACTACAAGAACGAGGCCGCCACGGCCGAAGTCATCCATGATGGCTGGTACCGCACCGGTGACCTGGGACGGCTTGACCGGGACCGGTACCTGACCATCTGCGGTCGGGTGAAGAATATGATCGTTACCCCCAACGGCAAGAACGTCTACCCCGAAGAGGTGGAGAACGAACTGCTGAAAAGCCCGTTCATCGCCGAGGCCATGGTCTACGGGCACCGGGTGGGGCAATCGGCGGAGGAGGTCCACGCCGTCATCTATCCCAATCAGGAGGCCCTTGACCTCCACTGCTCCAAAACCGGCAGCTGCCCGATGACCATTGCCGACGTTGAGGCGCTCATCCGCAGCGAAGTCCAGACCGCCTGCTCCGCCCTGGCCGATTATAAACGCGTCAGAAAAATAACCCTCCGGGATGACGAGTTCCCCAAGACCACGACCCGCAAGATCAAGCGCTTCGCGGTGGAAGCGAGAATATCAACCCGGGACTGATACTCACAGGAATTACCATAAAAAAACGGGGGAGCCGCAATTCGGCGCCCCCGTCCCTGTCGCAGGTTAAGGCCAGGTCAGGTTAGAAATTGACTTTGAGCTGTGCGCTGATGATATCCACGCTATCCTTATAGGTACCGACCAGCGTCCCCCTGCCGCTGTCCTCCGGTGTTGTGGAGGACTTGTTGATTTTTGCATCGGTAACAAACAGGTGGGCATACCCGATATCAGCCCCCATCGTATCGCTGAAAGCATATCCGGCCCCGATAGCCATCCAGTAACGGTCATTATCGGGGATACGCGGTGTGCGGTGTTCCGCATCAGGCACCGGTGTCTGGTCGAAGGCAAAACCGGTCCTTACGACCAGCTTTGGCATCGGGGTATAGGAAGCACCCGCTGAAAGCCGCCAAGTATCACGCCAGCTTTCGGTGGTGATTGAAGGGCTGTTTTTCAGCGAACCGTCAAAATTTATGATCAGCTTGTCGAAGCTGCTCCACTGGGTCCAGCTGGCATCGGCCATGATCGCCCATGATGGATTGATCCGATGATAGGCTGATACCGATAGGGACGCAGGCAGGGTGATACTGCTCGCTATGGTCTGGTTGGCAAACATCGCTCCCGCCGTCGCAGAAAGCCCCAGGGCTGACAGATAGGAGCTGTCACGGGGCGAGAAGGTGGCGTCACCCTTCAGGGAGTGCTTGATCTGCGAGCGATAGGCAATGCCGAACCGTGTCGATTCCGACGGGGTAAACAGGGCGCCCACGTTGTACCCATACCCCCAACTATCCCCTTTGAGTACGCCGAAAATATCGGCCCGGGTATTGGAGAGTGCGCCGGCAGTTGCCAGTGCAGTGGCCTGGGCATTCTGCCCGGTTGATAACAGCCTGCTGTAAGCGGCAAGACCGAAATCGATCATGCTGGACAGTTCCGCTTTGAGGTATTGGGCATTGAATCCGGCACCGACGCTGAAGCGGTTATTGATCTTATAAGCGACTGAAGGATTGATGTTGATCGTCATCATCTCCGACTTTACAGCGTGGTACCTCCCGACCCAGGTGTTGTCGTATTCTGTGGTGAGGCCGAAGGGAGTGCTGATTCCCAACCCCACGGCAAGGTCGCTGTTCAGCCGGGCCGCGTAATAAATGTTGGGGACCGGGGTTGCGACACCTGCATCGCCGCTCTCACCGCCTGACAATGATGTACCTGCAACATTTCTCGCGGTCTCCTTTCCAAACGAGGCCGCTGGAGATATGTAATGCAGTACGCTGACCAACTGCTGCCCCTTGAGCAAAACCATGCCGGCCGGATTGAAGAAGACCGTCGTAGCATCCTCGGCAGCCGCGGCACCGCCGGCATAAGCATTACCAAGACCGCTGGCACTCTGTTCAATCAGGGCAAAGCCAGATGCGTTAACATTACCGGCAGTCATCAGCAGTGAAGAAACAGCCAACAGATCATTGCTGTCCAAGATAATCCG
>DCNF01000015.1:54212-56267 GCA_002322035.1 Geobacter sp. UBA1603 | reverse complement strand
GCAACGATCACCCGGATGCGGCCGTCCTGGGGAAGGCGCTTCTCGGCTATGTTCAGTCCGGCCATAATCTTGACGCGGGAAACCAGCGCCTCCTGGATCAGTTTTGGGGGAGAGAGTTTTTCGTAAAGGATGCCGTCAATGCGAAAGCGGACGACCAGATCACGCTCGTAGGGTTCGATGTGGATNNCGGACATGATCTTGAGGCGGGAGGTGATGGCGTTCTTGAGCTTCATCGGCGGCTTCATCTCCTCGTAGAGGAGGCCGTCGATCCGATATCTGACTCGGAAACTCTTCTCATAGGGCTCGATGTGGATATCGCTGACCCGCTCCTTGACCGCCTCGGAGAGGATCGAGTTGAGCAGGCGGATGACCGGGGCCTCATCGGTCAGGTCGAGCAGATCCTGGGGATCATTGAACTGGGTTGCTACGGTGGTAAGGTCTTCACCCTCCAGCTCCTGCAGCACTTCCCGGGCGGTGCCCGAGAATCCGGCATAGGCGTGATTTATGGCATCGACAACCACCGACGGCGGTGCCAGCACCGCCTCGACAGGCTTGCCGAAAATAAGCTGAAGTTCATCAAAGACCAGTAACGAGGAAGCCCCAGAGACCGCAACCATCACCCGGCCATCTTCCTCGCCCAGGGGAAGCAGCCCATTGGCCCGGGCAAAGGCGAGCGGCACACGACCCAGCAGGTGCTGGGCGCGATCGGCCGACGGAAGCACGGCGGTGTGGCCGATCCCCAGCAGAGACGCCGTTGATTCAAGCTCGTCTGGCGTCATTTTCCGGTAATCTCACGCCGGACATCCAGCGGGGCCCCGCTTTCAATCGGTTGGCTAAATTTTGCCCGCTGGGTGCCGGTCATCTCGGCCATGTCGGCCGGGTCCTTGATAATGCGCGGTGTCAGCAGGATCATCAGGTTGGTCTTCTGGCGAGTCTTGTTTTTAGTCTTGAAAATCCACCCCAGACCGGGAATGTCACCAAGAAACGGGACTTTACTGACCACTTCGTTCTCTTTTTCCTGGATCAGCCCACCGATCACGATGGTTTCGTTGTTCTTAACCGTGATCGATGTTTTAGCCGTTCGCTTGGTGGTAATAAAATCCTGGCTGTTGACCCCGATCGAAACGCTCTGTTTTATCGCTGATATTTCCTGGTTCAGATCAAGACGTATGAAATCGCCATCACTGATCTGGGGCTTGATCTTGAGCGAAATACCGGTGTCCTTACGCTCGATCGAGGTGGTCGTACCGGTGGTATTCTGGATCGACGACCCCTGGAACGGCACGTTTTCGCCGACGAAAATCTCGGCCTCTTTATTGTCCGACGTGAGGATGTTTGGCGTGGAAAGCACGTTCAGCAGGCCGTTTTTATCCAAAGCATGCAGGGCGGCGGTCAGATTTGCCGGGCGATCAAGCTTCAGGCTTTCATTGGTGATGTTGAGCTTACTCATGGTGGACAGCATGGAGGCAAGAGTGCTGAATGGATCGTAGAATCCGGCCACGGCAATGTTCTTGTCGACGTAACCGCCAAGCACACCGGATTCGATGCCGATATCACGGGACCTATCCAGAGATACTTCCGCGATCAGCACCTGAACGAACACCTGCTTGTTGCGGCGATCAAGCTTTTTAATCACCTGCAGCAGGTTGGCGTAGTCATTGGGTGAGGCCATGATCACCAGCGAGTTGCTGGCCTTGTCCGGCGTAATGGTGATTTTTCCACTTTCGAAGGGGGATGTCTGCGGCGCTGCAGCCCCGGGAGCTGTAGAAACGGCCGTTGCCGAGATCCCCTTGACAACGCCGTCCAGCACCTTTGCCACCTCGGTGGCATCGGTGTGTTCCAGGTAGTAGACATTGACCTTGCTGCTGGCCTCGGGAGAGGCCACGTCCAGCTTGGCAACAATGTCACGCACCGCCTTTTTCGTGGCGTCGTTGCCGAATACCAGCAGTGCGTTCAGACGCTGGTCGGCCAGCACACTCCCCCCGGCACCACCACCGGCTGCCGCCTGTCCGGCGCCAGCGACACTGCCACCGGCCAGCCATTGCCGCACCGTGG
>DCNF01000015.1:27395-53993 GCA_002322035.1 Geobacter sp. UBA1603 | reverse complement strand
GGCTGCAGGAACGGCAGCGCTTCCTGGGCAGTGATATTCTCCAGCTTGGTTACCTGGGCCACATAGGTCTCGTTGACCGGAGCCTGCTCGCCAGCCGGCAGTACGCTGAAGTTTGCCTGTTTCACTCCGGCGGAGGGGACAATCTTGGCAACCTTACCGCTCTGCACCACGGTAAAGCCCTTCAGTTCCAGCACCGAGGTGAAGACGTTGTAGGCCTCTTCATTGGAGAGTCTGGACGGCGAGAATACCGATATTTTCCCTTTAACCCGGTCGTCGAGCACGAAGTTCTTGCCGGTCAGGTCGCTGATGAACTTGACCATGGTGGAGATATCCACCTCGTTGAAGTTCAGCACCACCCCTTTGCCGGCGGCAAAAACCGGTGGTACAAGGAGCAACGTTATCAGCAACGGGGCTAGTATTCGTTTCAGGTTTTTCAAGCGTTCCTCCACCTAGCGAATATCATAATTCAGAGTCTGAGGCTGGCCGTCCCTGACTATATCGAGCTTGAGCCTGCTCTGGCCTTTGAGGGCGATAAAAGACTGTAGCGCCTTGTCCGGAGAATCGACCGGAAAATCATTGAGGCGCACCAGCACATCGCCGTTTCTGATCCCGATCATGGCGAACAGACCGCCCGGCTTGACCTCCGAAGCCCGGAACCCTTCCACCTTGCCGTCTTTCTGGCTCGGCAGCAGCCGGGCGTCGGTCATGGCCTGGGCCGGATTGTCAAGGGCGTGGTTGAGAGCACGCTGGTCGATAACAAAATTGCCGCCCCCCAGATTGGCCACCGCCTGTGCCGGGGGGCCCTGCGCTGCGCCTTGACCGTGCACGGCAGGTGCGGCCATGGGTGGGGTCATCGGCGTCAGCAGTTCAACCTTTTTTCCGTTGACCACGATGAAAGCACGCTCGCGGCCAACCTCTGCCAGGCGACCGGCGTCAAACACCAGGTCACCCAGCCGGAAAACCCGCTCTTCGTTTTTTGTGGTGTGTCGCACCAGAGCAAAGGATTCCCGGAACGAGCCGACAACCGTCCCGAGCAGCAGCAGTTCAGCCGGTGCGGTAGCCGGAGCAGCCTGGGCCGCTGCCGGAGCGTTCAGCACCGGTGTCAACTGCCCCTGGGCCGCTTTTCCGAACAGACCGCTGGCAAGGATCGGGGCATAGAAGCTCAAATCCTCATACTTTGATGACGGGGGCGCCGCAGCCGCATCTTTAGCCGGCCCGGACTTGATTATCGAGCCGAGCTTCGCTGCCAGCCGGTCCGATGTAATTGAAGCGGCAATGGCAATGATGGCGACACCAAGCACGCAATTTATGACGGAAAGGACACGCATGGGCTACAGAGGGATATCTCCCGAGAAGACCTCAGTGGCCGGACCGGTCATGAAAACCGGCCCGTCTTCGACCCACTCCAGCTCCAGGTCACCGCCGGCCAGGTGGTTCAGGATCTTCCGCTCGGTGACGTTGTTCAGCACGCCGGCCACACAAACGGCACTGGCTCCGGTCCCGCAGGCCAGGGTTTCTCCGGCGCCGCGCTCCCAGGTGCGCTGCTTCACTTCGCTGCGCGAGATGATCTGGATGAATTCAACGTTGGTGCGTCTGGGGAAGATCGGGTTGTTCTCAATCAGCGGGCCGTAGGTGGCAACCGGGAAGCTGTCCACATCGTCCACATAGATGACGCAGTGGGGATTGCCCATGGAAACGCAGGTGATCCGGAACGTGCGGTCCAGCACGGTCAACTCATCGGAAACCACGCGAACGGCACCATCGCCGGTCATGGGGATCTCGCCCCTGGTCAGGCGGGGCGGCCCCATGTTGACCCTGACTTTTTCAATTTTTCCATCCGGGCCGGGAAATAGCTGTAAAGTCAGGATGCCGGCACCGGTCTCGGCAGTGATTTCGGTCTTTGCCACGATCCCGTGGTCATAGGCATATTTGGCTACGCAGCGGATACCGTTGCCGCACATTTCCGATTCGGAACCGTCTGAATTGAACATACGCATACGCACATCGGCCTGGTCGGAAGGCATGATCAGGATCAGGCCGTCGGAGCCGATCCCGAAATTGCGGTTGGAAACCTGGATGGCGGTCTGTTGAGGGTCGGAAACCGTTTCCTCGAAACAATTTACATAGACGTAATCATTGCCGGCACCATGCATCTTGGTAAATTTCATTGTTTCGTATCCCCTTGTCTGGTGTGAAGTTTCGGATTGATAACACTAGCAAAAAACGCCTGATGCAACAAGCCAATTAATAGTATTTTCACAATACAGGGACGGTTGTAAATCAGCGCCGGCAACGGTATACTTTTGTCTTTGAATCTCACAGACAGGAAAGGACTCTCCAGCCATGATCCGTTCATTCCAGGGCATGCACCCCACTATCGATGAAAGCGCCTTCGTGGCCGAAACTGCCGTCATTATCGGTGATGTTGAGATCGGTCCGCAATCAAGCGTGTGGTACAACTGTGTTGTCCGCGGAGACGTGAACCACATCCGTATCGGTGCCCGGAGCAATGTCCAGGACCTCTCCATGCTGCATGTCACCCATAAAAAACACGCCGATGATCCGGGGGCGCCGCTCATCATCGGCGACGACGTGACCATCGGCCACAGCGTCACCCTGCACGGCTGCACTCTGGAAAACGGCTGTTTTATCGGCATGCAGGCTATGGTGATGGATAAGGCGGTGGTTGGCGAAGGAGCCCTGGTGGGTGCGCGGGCCCTTGTGACCGAGGGGACTGTCATTCCACCTCATACCCTCTGGGTCGGAGCTCCGGCAAAGTACAAGCGCGACCTGACGGAAGATGAGATCGCCTGGCTGAAGAAATCGGCCGGAAATTATGTCAGATACTCACGCCAGTATATAAGCGACGAATGCTGAGCTGGCTCTCCCATATCGGCAAACAGGCTTCACGCCTTGCATCGTTTGAACTCTTCCGCTATATCGGACCCGGTTTTTTCGTGACGGTCGGCTTCATCGACCCGGGCAACTGGGTCACCAACGTGGCCGCAGGATCTCAGTTCGGCTACACGTTGCTGTGGGTCGTGACCCTTTCAACTATCATCCTGATCGTCGTGCAGCACAATGCCGCCCATCTCGGGATCGTTACCGGCCTGTGTCTCTCGGAAGCCGCTTCAAAATTCTTCCAGCCCTGGCTTCGGGTCCTGATGCTGGGCAGCGCCATGATCGCCTGCATTTCTACCGCCCTTGCGGAACTGCTCGGCGCAGCCATCGGCCTGAATATGTTGAGCGGCATTCCGCTGCCGGCCGGTGCACTGCTGGCGGCAGGTTTTTCAGCCTGGATGCTCTTTTCCAAAAACTACCAGCGGCTGGAAAAATGGATCATCGGCTTCGTTTCCCTGATTGGACTGGCCTTTGTCTTCGAGATCTGGCTGGCTGATGTCTCCTGGGTCAACACGCTTAAAGGCTGGGTGATTCCCGGCTTCCCCGCCGGAGCGATCCCGGTGATCATGGGGGTCCTCGGGGCAGTGGTCATGCCCCACAACATCTTTCTGCATTCCGAGGTGATCCAGAGCCGCCAATGGAACTGCCAGGGCGACGATATCATCCGGAAACAGCTGAAGTACGAATTTTTCGACACCCTAGCCGGCATGGGCGCCGGCTGGGCGATCAACAGTGCCATGATCATCATGGCCGCTGCGGTGTTCTTTTCGCATGGCATTACAATTTCCGAGCTCTCCCAGGTTGCGGTCACTCTCGAACCAATTTTCGGAAAACTCTCGGCAATAGTCTTCGCCCTGGGCCTGCTCTTTGCCGGGCTGTCTTCCTCGATCACCGCCGCCATGGCCGGGGGCAGCATCTGTGCCGGTATTTTCATCGAGCCGTTCGACATCAATGATCCCCACTCCCGCGCCGGTCTGCTGATCACCCTGGGCGGTGCCCTGATTATAATCCTGATGCTCTCCAACCCGTTCCAGGGGATTCTCTGGAGCCAGGTCGCGCTTTCGCTACAGCTGCCCTTCACGATTGTTCCGCTGATCCTGCTGACATCGTCTCGTCAGGTCATGGGTAACTACGCCAATCGGCCCTCAACCCGCTTCTGGCTCTGGCTGGTCGGCCTGGTGGTAATCGGGCTTAATTTTGTTCTGCTTGCCGATCTGCTCCATTGAAGCCACGAGCGGAAATCCGCCTTGCCTGAACCGAGGCACTTCTGCTATTTTTAGGCAGATCAACCTGAAAGACGGCCGGTATGAAGATTACAATTCTGGGATGCGGCACATCCACCGGAGTGCCAATGGTGGGCTGTTCATGCCCGGTCTGCAGGTCGTCAGACCCACGGGATCGGCGCACTCGATCATCCCTTTTGATCCGGCACGATGGACGTGTCGTCCTGATCGACACATCAACGGACCTGCGAACCCAGGCGCTGGCAGAGCAGCTTGAACGGATTGATGCGGTTCTGTTCACCCATTCCCATGCCGATCATGTCAACGGCATTGATGACCTGCGCGGCTTCCACTTCCTGCACAAGGACCTGATACCCTGCTATGCTTCGCCGGAAACACTGGAAACGCTCCAGAACGGTTTCGGCTATATTTTTGAAGAGCGCCCGGAATCCGGCTATACACCGCTGCTGGTACCCCATCAGGTCAAGGGGTCATTCCAACTGTTCGGCCTTGACATAACCCCGGTTCTGCTTGACCATGGACGCACGACAGCCTGCGGCTACCGGATCGGCCGCTTTGCCTATCTGACCGACTGCAGCGGGATCCCCGAATCATCCATCCCACTGCTGCAGAATCTGGATATTCTGGTAATTGACGGCCTGCGCTGGAAATCGCACCCGTCTCATCTCAATATCGACGGGGCACTTGCCGTGGCGGCAATGCTCAAACCGCAGCGAACGGTTCTGACCCATCTGACACACGATGTCTGCTATGCCGACACCAGCAGGCTGCCGCATGGGGTTGAATTCGCCTACGATGGATTACATTTTGAAATAGCGCTTACCACCCAGGAGAACGGTCATGCATAAGGATATCAGGCTTCATGGCCAGGCCGGCGACCAGATCGAATATTATGTGATGGTTGTCGGAACCGATGCCTATCAGCGCTATTTTTTCAATATTGTCCAGGACGAAGACCATCTGCGAATCTTTTCGCCCGGCAACGAGCTGATCATATCGCCGGATGGCATCAGCTATCAGGGCAACGGCGGATACTTCTGCGAATATATGTTCGGTGTTGACCAGCCATCATCCGACCTGGTCAAACCTGAAATTATCAACCGGCTGGTCATGTACGGTGCCCGTTCCGATGATTCCGGCGCGGTCAGGTTCAGTGACCGCACCAACGGGGAGGAGAGTTACGAGAATATTTTCTTCGAGGGTAACGCGGTCTGCAACTACTTCTTTTTCGTCGATTCGGGTAAGCTTTCCCGCAAACTCAAGGTACAGCAGGAGGAACTGGTAAAACGTCTCGGCAAGGTTATCAAGCGCTCCGGGGCGGTCGGAGAAGAGCGGGACGACCAGTTGATCTCAGAAGTTTTTCCGCTGCTTGAGGATGAGACCGCCCAGCTGTTCATGGTAAAGCTGATCAACCGCCATCACCGCCACTATCGCGAGCTGTTCAAGCAACTCTATTTCCGCAACAAAAAGATTTCGGACGAAGATTTCTCACAACTGGTGAGCCTGGCAACCGCCTGCCAGATCGACCGTTACCAGCAGGAGCGGATGCGGATCGACGTTATGTACCGCCATCCGGCAAACAAGCGGATCGTGGATGAGTACCGCAATATCCTTCTGGCCTGCAATGCCCGGGGTGAGATCAGCCCGCTTGACAACGCCCGGCTGACCCGTCTGAAAACTCTTTCAGTCCGAAACAAGATCCCCGGGGCCTTGTTCTACACCCTGGATGAGATGCTGAAAAAAGGACGCAACCTTGCCCACCGTCAGGAGCGGGATTACATCGCCGCCACCCGTGAAATTCTGGAGGGGATCTTCCTCAAAGAGCATGAGATCGAAAGCCTGATTGATCGCAATGATATGCTTACCCTGATCAGGGCCAAGAAAAAAGCCATGGAGAACCGGGATCACACTTTTGATCAGATCATGCTTGACGCCAGCAAGGTCTGCGATGAGAAGATCCGTGACGGTGCCGATCCTTCCCTGCTGGATGGTTTTTCCTACGTCATCACCTATCTTGACCGCTTCGACAGTGTCGCCAACCTGATCAGTCAGCTGGCCTTCATGGAGAATGTCAAGGTTTCCGAGGATATGCTCCAGGGGCTCCTGGAACACAAGGCCGCCTTTGACAATCTTCGGCCGGGCTGTTTTGAAGAACTGTTCATTCGTGAGCTGTTTGCCAATGCCTATCTGGGAAGGTTCGGCAGGAGAAAGGTCTCGACGCTGCTCAAGGGCCTGGCCGATGCTGAATCCAGGGGCGCCACCATTGAAGAACTGTATCGCAGCCTGCAGGAAATCGACAACGAGGAACGCATCTCGATCGCCCTTCTGGAACATGTCCGCGACCGAATTCGCAATTTCTACTCCAAATTCAGCACCAGGGCTGACCAGGAGGCTCTCAAGCGGGAAGTCGGCGAAGAGCTGAAAGCCAAAAAAAGCGTCACCGGCGAAATTCCCGACCACCTTTTCAATGAGATAATCTTCACCATCAAGAAAGAAGCCATGTATCTCCATTCGCTGCTCCCCTCGATCGTTGCCGAACGCAACGTCGGGTTGCGGGAGGATTTCCTCGAAAATTCAGGTCTCGACCGGTTCTATGTGGAGGAACTGGAACGCGAATACTACGAGAAGAACGGTCTTGATATGGATGAGCTTTATCAGATCAGGAAAGGTTTGAATTGAAGAAACCTACTCACACGACACTGTGCAGGTCCCGTTTGTGATATCGCCAGGCAAAAGCTGCCCCACGGAAATACCAGTCAATCAGGAACACGCCCCAGACGGCATACAGTGAAAGATCCAGCCAGCGGGCCGCCATCCACGAAAAAGCAACCCGAATCCCCCACATGGCAACCAGCGTTACCATAAACACATAAAAGGTATCACCGGTACCCCGCAGGCTGCCGGCATAGACAAATGACACCGCCAGCGGGATCTGGGCGAACGCCACCAGCCTCAAAAAGACCGAACCCTGCTCTATCACCTGAAGGTCACTACTAAACAGGCCGATCAAAAAACCGGGGACAAGCAGAAACAGGAGCGCCATGGCCGTCATTACCCCAAGCGCCAGACGCAGCGCTTCGGCGTGGCTGATCCGTGCCCGGCGTAATTTCCCCGCCCCCAAAGCCTGCCCCATCAGGGTTGCTGCGGCAATCCCCATACCGGCCCCCGGCATAAATGAAAGTGACTCGATCGACAGCCCGATCTGGTGTGCGGCGTAGGCGGTTGTACCATAACCGATTATAAAACTTGAATAAAACAGCTGGCCGCTCTGCTGGGCGATCCGCTCCAGGGCCACCGGCCACCCCACCCGCCAGATTCTGCCACAGAGTTCTCCGATCGGCCGGCCAAAACTGATAGAGCCACGCCGTAGCGCCTGCACCAGCAGATAACTGCAGCCGGCACACTCGGAGAGGTTGATGGCAATCGCAGCTCCCTTGACGCCCAGAGCCGGCAAACCGAATTTTCCGTAAATCAGGGGCCAAGCGATCAGCACATGCAGTATGTTCACCAGGATGATCGCTTCCATCGGCGTCCGGGTATCTCCCCGGCCATGCATGATTGCCGAGAGCACGTTCAGCCCCGTAGTCCAGATCAGCCAGAGGAACACCAGCCGGATGTAGTCGCCGGCCAGAGCCTGAACATCTGCCTGGGCTCCCATCAGCCGGGCAACATCTCCGCCCCAGATGCTGCCGGCCAGAGAAGCAACACCTGTCATAAGCAGACAGCCCAGGATAGCAATTCCGCCAGCCTTCCGCGCCTCTTCCATCCGTCCCGCACCAGACAGATGGGCAACCACCACCGTGGTGCCGGTGGAAAGCCCCCAGAAAACCGTCATGGTGACAAACATCAGCAGTTGACCAAGACCGGCGGCAGCAACAGCCGCCGCCCCCAGGCCGCCGGTCAGAAAAATGTCGACAATTCCAACCAGGCGCTGGAACAGTGATGACAAGAGGACCGGCAGTGAAAGCCGGACAACGTTTCTCCTGATTGAAACCGGTTTATGGTGTCTGGTTCTGGTCATGGTCTGACTACCGGCAGGCAGATGGCGTAAAAAAACGGGGCCGCATGGCGGCCCCGCCCGGTTACGGGAAGAACAGGTTACGCTATCTCAAATAATCCAGCAGAGACAGCGGCGTTATTTTAGCCGTGGCCGCCAGAGCGGCTTCAAAGGCTGTTTTCATATTTGTTAAATCGGTGGCCGCTTTTGCCATGTCAACCTCCTGCAGGCCTGAACGGACCGTTTTAAGCACATTATTTTTGCGATCCTGGGCATTCAAAGCGTTCTCAAGCCGTGCTTTTCGCATGCCGACATCGCTAACGGTATTCATGATTTCCTTGGTCACTTGGTCCAACTCGGTGACACTGGTAGCAACACCGGCTAGATTATCGTTGGTAATATTCAGCATCAACTGGTCCAGAGTCTTGATCATATCCATCGAGCCCGGAGTGGTGCCACGCAAAAGAGTACCACCGGTCACATTGACATTGACCTCTAATCCGCCACTAATCTCTACATTGAGCGGGTCATCCGTCCCGGCAAAGAGCCCTTTAAAGGAAAGACTGACCCCAGTTGCGGAGGCAATCGCAGCATT
The DNA here is from genome assembly GCA_002322035.1 of Geobacter sp. UBA1603. Taxonomy (GTDB): domain Bacteria; phylum Desulfobacterota; class Desulfuromonadia; order Geobacterales; family Pseudopelobacteraceae; genus UBA1603. The sequence goes on along the minus strand of DCNF01000015.1, from coordinate 45,256 downwards.
TGAAATAGTAACGGCACCCCCAGGACCGGCCGTGGTAATGGCGGTGACAATGCTGTTTCCCGGGATGCCCGGACCGCTGATCGGCATTCCGGGAGTGAAGTTGGTAGTGTCGATATTGTTGATAACGTTACTGCCCAGTGTGGTATCGGCGGTCACCTTCGTTATCGGGAACGGTCTAACATTACTGTTATAACCGCTGAATACATACTGATCGCCCACCACCGCCGTATTCGGGATATCAAGCAGCTGATCGCGGTACAGTTGGAGTGACGTCAGCATTTCATTTTTTTTGACCGGATCTTTAATTCCGCCGACCGCTTGAGCAGCAATCGACTTGACTTCCATAGCTGAACTCAATACTCCTTCAACCGTGTTGCCGACCATGTCAAGCCAGAGTGTTCCATTCTTTATATTGCTGATATATTGATCGGTACTTTTAATCTGGGTTTCAAGGTCAAGAATTTTCTTGGCCGCGACCGGATCCTGGGACGGGCTGTTGATCCGCTGCTGGGTCGTAATCATTTCGTTCAGCCGATCCATCCGCTCCCGGCCGAGATTGATACTGTAAATCGCGTTATCCGCGCTGATCTTGCTGGTTATCCGCATGGCAGTCCTCCTTGCCTATCTGACCAGATTGAGCACCGTGTCAAGCATCTGGGTCGCGGTGTTGATTACCCGTGAAGCCCCTTCAAAGGCTTTCTGATATTTGATCAGGCTGGTCAGCTCCTCGTCCAGAGAAACGCCGGCCACCGACTCCCGCAGATTACTCAACTGGCGCATAAAATTTTCATTCTGGGCGGTCAGGTTCTTGGCGCCCTGCACATCGACCCCGACGCTGCTGACGACCGTATTGAAGTACGATGCTGTGGTGGACAGCACCCCGCCAGAGAAGGAAACCTGCTGGCTGGCCAACTTGCCCATCAGGATTGCGTTTTTGTTGTTGCCAATTCCACCGACCAGCGGATTGACATCGGCAGCGGCAATCTCGTTTGTCGATGAAATAGCCATCCGGATGCCGATTGCAGCGCGAGAACTGCTGTATCCCGCGAAGGCCGCCGTTCCGGCCGGCGGGGCGGTCCCGATGACCGGGGAGAAGAAGTCGATACCGGTAGCATTATTCAGGTTCCAGCCGACCGCATGTTGGGTGTTGGTCTGCCAGGCCAGGTTGTAGGCGGTCTCATCAAGCTTTGCCAGATACCCCGGCAGGACCGTATCCCGAACATACAGCAGGCCTCCGATTTCCCCCTTGGTATTATTGCTCCCCCCAACCGTAGCGGTAATGTCTATGTCAGTACCCAAGTTGCGGGTCGGGGGGAAACCGAGCCCGGTCACCAGGATCTGGTTGCTGGGATTGGGCAGGTTTGGGTCGGCCGTCGCTACCGGATTCGTGTACACCTCGGCATACCTGTTACCCACCACCAGCGGCTCGCCGCCCGGCAGCGTGATGGTAACGGTGCCGTCCGCCTGTTCGGCGGCACTGATACCGGCCAGCTTTGACATCTCCTGAATCAGGAAGTCCCGCTGGTCGCGCAGCTCATTGGCATTGCCGGCAACCATCTCTGCCTGCCGGATCTGGACATTCAGCGACGCAATTTCCCGCGCTTTGATGGTGATGTCGGTTGCGACGCCGTCAATACTGCTGTTGGCAAAGCTCTGCACATTACGAATGCCGTCATTGATCTGGTGGAACGTATCGACCAGAATAGTGCCCCGGCCGAGTACGGTCTGTCTTTCGGCCACTCCGGCTGGATTAACCGAAAGCGATTGCCAGGCATCGGAAAATTTCTGCATGGCATCACCCAGGGTATTTCCGGAAATCTCGTTGAGGAACGGTTCCAGCTGCTGCAGCGTCTTCATCTTTGCCTGGTTGTTGCCCAGGGTGCTGTTGCCATCGTTCAACTGCTGGTTGATCACCGCGTCGTACAAACGCTGGACAGCTGCCACGTGCACACCGTTGCCGAGTGAAAACCCGTTGTGGGTTGTCGAGGGGCCGCTCTCCATCACCGGCCTCTGGCGTGAATATCCGGGGGTGTTGACATTGGCGATGTTCTGTCCGGTTATATCAATGGCAACCCGTTGTGCGGCCAATGCGCTAGAAGCGGTATTGAAAATGGCATCGATTCCCATATCAAATCTCCTTGCAGATGATCCGCGGCTGTTCCACCGAATCAACGAAACGGCCCTGACTGCCGTAGGTTGATGTCCCGGTCGTTTTCAAGGCAGCGGTGAACATGGAAAGCGACTGGTCGGTGAAATTAAGAGAATCCTTGAGCAGTGCCCGATTCACGGCCAGTTCATTCTCAACCGACGCCCCCAGACGCTGCAGTTCGGCCTGTATGCGAACGAACTGCTCACGGTCAGGCTTGGGGATCACGGCCAGCAGGGCGGTAAGGGTAGACGTACCGGTCACTCCACTGGTGCGACAGGCATCTTCAATTTCAGCTGCAATCCGGGCGTTGAGCAGGCCCAGCCTGGCAAACGCTTCATCAAGCGTCACCCGGCGAATCCCCATGCCGTTCAGATCCAGCGAGACCATGTCCTCCCGCTCCTGCAGCACAAGCCGCTTCAAGCCCGCCAGCTCACGCTCCAGCTCCAGAAGCCCGTCGTAAACCTTCCTGATAAGAGGCATACCTTACTCCTTACTGTCAACCAGCCTCGATGCGCGCCGGCTTTCCTGGCGAATGATCTCTTTCTCAATCTGCCGGGCCAGCCCAAGGCCTCCCCGTTTGACCGATGCCGCAGCATATTCCTGATCAAGCATTGAGCGGTAGACCTCCTCGCCATGGCCGCCACCGGTAAGCGTGTCGGTTCCGACCGTTCCGCGCATCGACTTCATCATCATGCCGACAAACAACGCTTCAAAATCCCGGGAAATTGTGCGTGCCTGTTCACGCTGCTTGCGGCTGACCCCCTCGCCTTCCGCCTGCCGGTGCAACTGACGAGCCCGGTCGGCCGCCGTATCGTTCGGACCGGGGACAAACGGTGGTATCCCTGCCGTAACTGTCATGGTTTCTTATCGCCTTTCCAGGGTAATTCTTGAACTCCCCGGCTCAAATAATTGCCAGCTCGGCCTGAAGCGCGCCAGCCGACTTGACCGCCTGAAGAATGCCGATCAGATCGCGGGGGGTCACACCGAGAATATTGAGAGCCCGCACCACATCCCCAATACTGGCCCCCTCCTGCAATACCAGGAGCCTGCGGGATTCCTCTTCCACCTTCAGGTCGGTACGGGGAACCACCTTGGTCTCACCCGTCTTGCTGAGCGGTGCCGGTTGAGATACCTGCGGTGTTTCCTTGATCACCAGAGAAAGGCTGCCATGGGAGACAGCCACCGTCGAAATCCTTACATTGTCTCCCATGACGATCGTACCGGTCCGCTCGTTAACCACCACCCGGGCATGAATATCCGGTTTGATTTCAATGGCTTCCAGTACCGCAACAAAGTCAACTACACGGTTTGCATAGGACTCCGGGATCTGAAACATGACCGAACCCGGGTCAGGAGTTGTCGCAACTGCTGACTTGAAACGCTCATTAGCCGCAGTAGCGATCCGTGACGCCGTGGTAAAATCGGCCTGACCAAGATTGAGCCGCAGGGTGGTGCGACCGGCCAGCACATTCGGAAGTTCACGCTCCACCAGCGCTCCACCCGGCACTGTCCCGGCAGTAGGATGGTTCTTCTGGGCGCCGGCCGCCTGGCCGCCAAAGGCAAAAGAATTGGTCAGCACCGCCCCTTGAGCAACTGCATAAACCTGACTGTCAGCACCACGGAGCGGAGTCATGATCAGAGTCCCGCCGGCAATGCTCTTGGCATCGCCCAGTGACGACACGAGAACGTCGATACGGTTCCCCTGTTTGGAAAAAGGGGGGAGCGTCGCGGTAACCATCACCGCCGCAACATTCTTGAGCTTGATGTCGTTGATCGAAGTCGTGATCCCCATCCGCTCCAGCATGTTGACCACCGATTGAGTCTGGATCCGCGCCTGGTCGCTGTCGCCACTTCCGTTCAGGCCGACCACCAGGCCATACCCCACCAACTGGTTGGACCTGACCCCGTCAAACGAGGCGATATCCTTGATTCTCACGGCATGGGCCGATGAAACCAGCACAACGAGCAGAAACATCAACAGAATACATGTTCGCTTCATAGCACTTCCTCAGGAACGATGCTTTTCATTCCGCACCTAGAACGGCCAGATTTTATCGACAATATTCATCAGCCACCCCGGACTCTGCCGGTCGGAGATAATTCCCCGGCCTGAATAGCTTATCCGGGCATCGGCCACATAAATCGAATTGACAACATTGTCAGCCGTTATGTCGCGGGGCCGGACCGTGCCTTCCAAAATGATTTCCTGGTCCTCATTATTGACTTTGACATTACGCCGACCCTCGATCAGCAGATTGCCGTTCGGCATTACCTCCATCACCCGGGCGGTGATGGTCGCTTTGAGGTTTTCCTGGCGCGAGGTCGATCCTGATCCTGAATATTTGGAGTCAACCGATGCGTTGATCAGCTTGCTCAAATCTCCGATATTGTTTTTGAATACACCAACCTTTTCCAGTCCCATGAAATTGGGCATACCGGCGTTAATCGCAGTACCGCGCGATGTACCGGTTTTAGCCTCCTTGGAGGCACTGGCCGTTTCGGATATCACAATGGTGACCACGTCACCACGGCGCCGGGCTTTGAGATCCTCGCTCATGCCGGCTGATGATGCCTGCCAGAGCGAACCACCCGAATAGTCAGGCTGGGGGCGCAGGGTCTGCTCTTCGATCCGGGCAGTTTTTATGCTGTTCTGCTGGTTTGAGCAGCCGGGCAGCAGCAGGGCACATACAAGAATTACGAGAGAAAAGAGCCGGTACATGTTCGCTTCCTTGGCGGTTGTATGCCGATTCCAGTTCAAGGATAATCCCGATGCGGCGCAGGATATGACCGCGAGATGCGTCAAGGTGCACGGTAAGGCACCTGAAGACTTATAGCGCCTGGATATGGAATCGGTATCAGACATCATATCAGAACGTCACCTGCACGGTCGTGGCATTGATAACCCTGGCCGGCATTTCCTTCTGTGAGTTCAGGTTCTGCACCATGATCGTATCGCCCTCGGCTCCGGCACCGCGCGCTCGCCCGGAAACAGTGACCCGGATCGCTTCATTTTCAGCAACAATCGTCACGGCCTGTCCCGATTTGATTAATGGTATTTTTTCCAGTTGATCGCTGCGCAGCGCCTGGCCCGGCTTGAATGTCGTGCGCGCCCTGCGGCCGGCTGCATCGGCAGGCGTTCTGACCGGTCGGCCCGCCGCACTTCCCAGGTCCCGTTTCTGGACCGACAGGTCCGAGAGAGAGATGACACTGCCATGATCAATCTGACGGGTTGCCACAACCACATCGGCCAGTGCTTCAACCTCAAGACGAAGCGGCACATTCCGTATGACCCGACCGTCTTTGCGGATAACGACCGCCACACTGGCAGAACCGATCCCATCCCATTGGTCAGGGGCCATAACTTCATACTCCAATGGCCCCTCGGGCAGCACACCAACCGGGGTGGCCTGGAAACGCCTGATTCGCGGCTCCCAGCCGCTGGCTGCTGTCTTTTTCGTCAGCCATGATTCAACGACACCGCGCAGTTCTCCGTCGTGGGAAATCAGCTGTGACGCAAAAAGCTGCGGAGCGGTCAGGCAGACCAGCATAATGGTAGAGAAAAATCTGTTCACTGCGTTTATGCCTACCGTCTCAGGTTGTTGGCGGTCTGCAGCATTTCATCCGAAGCCTGGACCGCTTTTGAGTTGATTTCGTACGCCCGTTGACCAACGATCATATTGACCATCTCTTCGGCCACGTTGACGTTGCTCATTTCAAGCAGCCCCTGGGCAATACTTCCCAGGCCGGACTGCCCCGGAGTGCCGGTCGTTGCCGTTCCAGACGCATCGGTCGGGAGGTAGATGTTCTTTCCCTGGCTGGAAAGACCTGACGGATTAGCAAACGAGGCCAGCTGGATGCTTCCCACCGTGGTTGCGGCATTCTGCCCCGCCTGCTGCACCGAAACGGTCCCGTCATTACCGATATTGATCTTTGTGGCATTACTGGGAATAGTAATTGACGGTGACAGGGGATTGCCGTCCGATGTCACGACCTGCCCGGTGCTGTCGCGCTTGAATGCCCCTGCCCGGGTATACCCGGTGGTACCGTCCGGCAGGGTTATCGGAAAGAAGCCGTCACCTTCGATAGCGATATCCAATTCGTTTCCGGTCTGGGTAAAATCACCCGATGTGAACATCTTGCTCACCGCAGCCAGCCGCGAACCAAGACCGATCTGAATTCCGGTCGGGACCTGGGTGGTACTTGTGGCAGGTGATCCGGTTGATTTGAGATTCTGATACATCAAATCCTGAAAATCAGCCCGGCTGCGCTTGAAACCGGTGGTATTGACGTTGGCCAGGTTATTTGCCACCACATCAATGTTTTTCTGCTGGGCCTGCATGCCCGATGCCGCTGTCCAGAGTGCTCGTATCATCGTTCAGCTCCTTGCTGGTTTACTATGCCGGTTACAGCCGGCCCAGGTCATTCACCGCCTTGGCGGCCATATCATCAAACCCGCGGATGACCCGCTGGCAGGTGTCGAAATAGCGGTTCGTCTCAATCATTTGAACCATTTCAGAGATGCTTTCCACGTTTGACGCTTCCAGATGACCTTGCCGGATTTCTCCCCTGGCCGCCTGGGGGGATGTCTGGGGATCGGCCGGGACAAACAGTGCCTGCCCGGCCTTGACTAACTGATAAGGCCGTGGAAAATCAACCAGCCCGATCGTACCGGCCGGTGTGCCGTCTACGGTCACCGCGCCTTTCGAGCTGATTTCCACTTTGCTCCCCTGCAGGCGCAGCGGACCACCCTGGCCGGTAACCGGATAGCCGTCAACCGTCACCAGTGTCCCGTCGGCAGAAAGCCTGAAGTTACCCTGTCGGGTATAAGCCGGCCCGGCTGGAGTCGATACCGTAAAAAAACCGTCGCCGTCGATGGCAAGATCAAATGTGTTGCCGGTTTGGCTGACCGGGCCGGGGGCATGGTCGATGAAGACGCTGTCCTTCTGCAGGATCGGATCAGCGGTCGACGACTGGGGCACCGGGGGGGGGCTGACCGCTCCGGCCAGCATACTTTCGAACAGCATCCTGTCCTTCTTGAATCCGGGCGTATTGACGTTCGCAAGGTTGTTGCTGATGATATCCATCCGCTTCATGGCCGCGATGTTTCCGGAAAGGGCTGAATACATTCCGCTGTTCATGCCTGTCCTCCTATCCCTTATGCAGTTTCAGACGACTGCGCAGCCTGACCATGGCCTGGCTGATCAGCTGTGAGATTCGCGACTCGGTCAGTCCGAGCGCTTCACCGATTTCCTTCAGATTGAGATCTTCACTGTAATACAGGGTCACTGCCAGGCGTTCTTTGTCGGGGAGCTGATCGATCGCCTTTCCGAGCGCTTCTGTCAGCTGCATCATCATCACCTGCTGCTGGGGGCTCTTGGCCTCACTCTCGCAGAGGACGTCCGCCAGACAAAGCGGATTACCGTCATCATCCTCCCAACTGTCGTCGATGCTGATGAAGGTAAACACATGAACGTCGTCAAGCAGCTCATAATAGTCATCCAGCCCGATCCCGAGCGAATCGGCGACCTCCTCCCCGGAGGGGTGACGGCCCAACCGGTGCTCCAGCGCAGCAACCTCCCGCTCCAGCCGTTTGTACTTGTCACGCATCGAGCGGGACAGTACATCCAGAGAACGCAGTTCATCCAGTATCGTACCCCGGACATGCTGTTCGGCAAAGGTTTTAAAAAGTACCCCGCGTTCTGGATCAAACCGGTCTGCTGCATTTATCAGGCCAATCACCGCGGCACTCATCAGGTCCTGCTGATCGAGCTGCGGCGGGAGCTGGGCGGCAATTCTGCCAACCAGATACCGCACCAGCGGCATATGCTCGAGTATCAGCGCCTGCCGCTCTTCGGGCCGGCCCCCCTGATTCTGAAAGGCAGCAGACACCGGTCAACCGCCGGGATTATCGAGAAAACGCCGGAAGAAAAACTGGATATTGCCCTTAAGCCTTGTCTGGCGGGTATTTTCAATAACCCTGCGGGCCAGAGTGGCAAAACAGGTCGCGGCCTCCGACTCCGGAAAAAGCTCACTGACCGCTTTCTGGCGTTTAACCGCTTCCACCACTTTTTCGTCTTTGACCACACACCCCAGGTAGTCAAGGGAGATGTCCAGGAAACGTCCGGCCACATTGGCAAGCTTGCGGAAAACCTCCAGGGCGTCTTCACTGTCTTTAGCCATGTTGACCAGCACCTTGAAGTGGTGCTCGGAATACCGTGTCGCCAGAAGCTTTATCAGGGCGTAGACATCCGTAATCGAGGTCGGCTCGGGCGATACGACCACGATGATCTCCTGAGCGGCAACGGTAAAATAGGTGACGTTTTCCGAAATGCCCGCCTCGGTATCGACAATCATGATATCGAACTGCTCTTCGAGCATATCCAGTTCATCAAGAAGCTTCAGCTTTTCATGCTGGCCGAGACTGGTGAACTCCTGAACTCCAGACCCGGCCGGGATGATCTTGACCCCGGCCGGCCCTTCGATCATGATTTCGGAAATGCTCTTTTCACCGTTCAGCACATGATTAAGGTTGTAGACCGGCGACAGTCCGAGAAGGACATCGAGATTCCCCAGTCCCAGATCAGCGTCAATGATCAGGACCTTTTTACCCTGGGCCGAGAGATTGATTGCCAGATTGGAGACCACGTTGCTCTTGCCGACCCCGCCCTTGCCGCTGGTAACCGATATGACCCGGATTCCCTTTTCGCCCGCAGCCCCTGCCACCCCACCCCCGCTGGATGGCTGCCCCCCTTTGCGGGCCTCCCGCGCCATCTGGCGCAGAGTGTCGGCCTGATCGCCCGTTCCTGTTACCGTACTCATTCGGATGCCTCCCGTAAAATCATCTCTGCCAATTTGGCGGAGGTGGCCACCTCAATATCTTCCGGAACCCGCTGGCCGGTCGTAAAATAGGCAATCTGCAGATTGTCCTTCATCAACAGGTTGACCATATTGCCAAAACTTTCACATTCATCAATTTTGGTGAAAACAACCTTCCGGGGCTGAAAGATTCTGAATCGATTCAGAATTTCTTCTAGTTCCCGGTCCTTGGTTGTCGCCGAAAGGCAGAGATAAACCTCAATCGGAATCTTATGCTCCAGAAAGCCCTTCATTTCGTCCAGTTTTTCCTTGTCCTTGTGGCTTCGGCCAGCTGTATCAATGAAAATCAGATCACAGGCCGAATGCTTTTCCACAGCTTTTTCAAGCTCTTTGGGGGTCGAAGCAACCTCAAGCGGAATCCCCATGATCCGTGAGTAGGTTTTGAGCTGTTCAACCGCGCCGACCCGGAAGATATCCATGGTGATCAGCGCCACCTTGTTGCCCCGGTTAAGCGCGTACATAGCCGCCAGTTTGGCCGTCGTGGTGGTCTTGCCCACGCCGGTCGGCCCGACCAGGGCAATGATCCGGGGGGAATTCTTGCGCATTTTCAGCGTACCGGCAAAACGGATCAGCTTCCCGAAGGTCTCGCCCAGGCGCCCCTTGACGCTCTGCTGCCCCCCTTCCACCGGCAGGGTGTTGAGCGTATCGAGAATCTTCCGGATCAACTCCGTCGAGATGCCGCTTTTACTCAACTCCTGAGCCAGAGGGGAATCTTCCGGCAACAGCTCTGCGCCGCTCTGTCCCTCGGCTGCATTCTGATCCGAAGCCGATGGCCACTGCACCGAGCGCACGGCCCCTTCCTGGCTTTTGGCCAACGTTGTCAGCAGGAGCTTCTTGATCTCTTCTAGGTCCTCACGGGGGATATTTTTAAGGCTGAACCCTGCCGGAAGGGCCTGTTCCTGCTTTTGCTCCTCGCTAGGAGGTTCTGCTTTGCGTTGTTCCTCCTCCCGGCGGGAAAGCGCCTCCACCCGCTCACGCAATTCCTTCAACTCCCGGGCCAGAGGGGCAAGCATCGAACTTTCAAGTTCTTCCTTGGCAGTCCGTTCACGCTCGGGACGATCCCGGTAGGGCGCCGGCGGTGGCTGTGCGGCAGAAGGCCGACCAGGCTCGATCGCAGCGGTCACCCGGTAGACCTGTTTGCTGAAAAAACCGAGGAAACCGCCGGTTTTTTCCTTCTTGGTCGAAAGGATCATGGCATCCGGACCGAGTTCGGCTTTAACCAGCCGGAGCGCCTCGGCCATGCTTGCTGCCTGAAAGGTCTTAACCAGCATGTATGCTTACCACCCCCAGTGACTGAATTTTGACATTCTGCGGGATCTCGTTGTGCGACAACACTGCCATGTGCGGCACGAACCGCTCGATCAGTTTCCTGACATGGCGGCGGATAGTCGGAGATGCAAGCAGCACCGGCTGGGCGCCGCTCATGGCGAAACGGTCAGACATGGAGCGGATCACGGTAATCACCTGTTGGGCGACTGCCGGCTCCAATGCCAGATAGCTGCCCTGGTCTGACGGCTGGATGGCATCGGCAACCAGATCCTCCACATGACGGTCAAGCGTTACCAGAAAAAGCGTATCGTCCTCAAGCGTGTACTGGTCAGCAATGAAACGCCCCAGCCCCTGTCGCACAAACTCGGTCAGCACATCGGGATCACGGGTAATCGACGCATAGTCCGCCAGTGTTTCCAGGATTGTCCGCATATCCCGGATCGAAACACCCTCTTTGAGCAGATTTTTGACCACCCGCAGGACTGTACCGAGATTGAGCAGGCCGGGAATGAGCTCTTCGACGACCTTTGGTGCACTGGCAGACACATTGTCCAGAAGCTGCTGCAGTTCCTGGCGGCCGACCAGTTCGTGCGAGTAGCGCTTGATAACCTCGCTGATGTGGGTGGCTATCACGGTGGTGCTGTCAACCACGGTGTAGCCGTTGATCTGGGCGTTGTCACGATCTTCGGCCCTGATCCAGACCGCCGGCAGGTTGAAGACCGGCTCCTGGGCGCTGACCCCGTCGATGCGGGCGGTCACCCCGCCAGAATCCATGGCCAGATACTGGCCGGTCAGCTCGCTGCCGCCGACCCGCGCACCGCGAATAAGCAGGTTGTACTCGTAGGGTTTCAGCTGAAGGTTGTCATGGATATGGATCGGAGGAACGACAAAACCCATCTTCTGGGCATACTGCCGCCGTATCGAACGGATCCGCTCCAGGAGCTCACCGTCCTGGGCCGCATCAACCATCGGCACCAGACCGTACCCTACCTCCAGTTCAAGCACATCCAGCGGACGGATTGACGATGCCTGGTCAATGGCTTCATCGCCAGCCACCGCTTCGGCAATTCCCGCCTCTTCAACCAGCTCGGCCTTCTCCCGGGCCAGGGTTCCGGTCAGAAACGCCGCCCCCGAAAGCAGCAGAAATGCAAAATGCGGTAGACCGGGAATCAGGGCAAAAAGAAACAGAACGCCGGATGAAACGTAGAACGCCTTGGGGTAATTAAGGAACTGGCCGGTAATTTCATGGCCGAAATTGTTTTCATCGGCCGAGCGTGTCACGATCACACCGGCCGCCGTTGAAATGATCAGGGCCGGGATCTGGGCCACCAGCCCTTCGCCGATGGTCAGAAGGGTATAATTGGTCAACGCTGCCTGTAGCGGCATCCCCTGCTGCCAAACGCCGATGATCAGCCCACCGAAAATATTGACCAGCACAATCAGAATGCCGGCCACCGCATCGCCGCGCACGAACTTGCTGGCGCCGTCCATCGAACCGTAAAAATCGGCCTCGCGGGCGATTCTGGTCCGCCGGTTCCGGGCCTCCTTTTCCGTAATCATGCCGGCGGACAGGTCGGCATCGATCGCCATTTGTTTGCCCGGCATGGCATCAAGGGTGAAGCGGGCCGTGACTTCGGCCACACGGCCGGCGCCTTTGGTGATAACCACGAAGTTAATGATCACCAAAATAAGAAAAATGACCGCCCCGACCACATAGTTCCCACCGACCACAAACTGGCCAAAGGCCTTGATAACCGCTCCGGCCGCTTCGACACCTTCACTGCCGTGCAGCAGGATCAATCTGGTCGAGGCTATATTGAGCGCCAGCCGGAAGAGGGTTGTTACCAGAAGGACGGAAGGGAATACCGAAAAATCGAGGGGGTGGCGGGTATAGAGGCAGACCAGCAGGATCGCCAGCGCTATGGTTATGTTGGCTGCCAGAAAAAGATCGAGCATAAACGCCGGCAGCGGGATAATCATCAGCGACAGCACGCCGATCAACCCCAGCGCCACATAAATATCCGAATTTTTCCGGAAGGCTCCCAACTCGAGCGTTTCTGTTGTTCCGTGTGCCATACGTCTGCTTTCCGGCGCGACTCTTACCCTCTCTTGAAACCAGGGCTATTATGCATTTTCCATGCCGCCAGACGCATCGCCGGCAACGGGATATAATCGTTCGAATTCAGATAGTTGGGAGGTGCGGCTGCGCAAAACAGGGAGGGGGCCGCGTCAAAGGATTGAAGGCCTGTCAAAAAAATGACCAGGGTTGGACTACACTTTGCCCTGGAGTCGGTAGACATAGGCCAGCACTTCGGCCACAGCGGCGTAGAGCGATTCGGGGATCGGATGATTTTCTTCAACCTGGTCAAACAATTCGCGGGCCAGAAAACGGTTCTCCACCAGGGTAACGCCATGCTCCTTGGCAATCGCCTTGATCGCCTGAGCCATGATATCGGCACCCTTGGCCAGCACGACCGGGGCGATCATCCGGTCCCGCTCATATTTGATCGCGACGGCGTAGTGGGTCGGATTAGTAATAACAACGTCCGCCGTCGGGATAATAGCAATCATCCGCCGGCGGGCCATCTGAAACTGCATCTTCTTGATTTTGCCCTTTATTTCCGGGTTGCCTTCCGATTCTTTCGCTTCATCCTTGACCTCCTGCTTGGTCATCTTGAGGTTTTCGATATAACGCCACTTGACATAGACCATGTCGATAATTCCAAGAACGATCAGAATTCCGCAGGTGTGGGTGACGATTTTGAATGCGATGTGCCCGACAAAACTTATGATCACCTCGATATCGGCCTCTGCCAGAAAGGTGATATTCTGCATCTCGTCCCGAAGAACCCGGTAGGCGATCCAGGCGACAACCAGCAGTTTCAACAGCGACTTGATCATCTCAATGGCGGCATCCTTGTTGAAAATGCGGCCAAACCCGGAAAGCGGGTTAAGCTTTGAAAGATCAAACGACATCCGCTCGAGATTGAAATCGATCCGGCCTTCGTCCTGGACAATTTTGGAAGTTACACCGGTAATGATGACAACCACGAACAGCGGGGCCAGCAGCATGATCACCAGGACGAACAGCTTGATCGAGAGAGTCTGAAGATTGGCGGGCGTCAGCTCAAACGTACCCATGGTCGTGAAGATCGAGACGGTATGTTTTTTGAGCGAATCCATCATGTAGCTGCCAAACAGGTAGAGGCTGACAATACCCGCCAAGAGCGTCAGGGCACTGGTAAGAACCTGGCTTTGGGGCGGCGCCCCCTGCTCCCGGGCTTTTTCAAGCCTCTTGCCGGTGGGTTGCTCGGTTTTGGAATGCTTATCGACATCTTCAGCCAGTCGTCATCCCCCCTTTACCATCAGCCGCAGGAGCGTGTCGACCTGCCCCTTAAGCTGCCCGAAACTGACTTCAAGCACATGGAAGAAAATCGACAGCGTCGTTCCGAGGATTATCAGGCCGAGCCCGATATTGAGCGGCATGCTGACCATGAAAACATTCATTTGCGGAAATGCGCGGGCCATGACCCCCAGCGCGACGCTGGCGAGCAGCAGTGCCACCATCACTGGTGCGGCAAGGCGAATACCGATGATGAACACGTCCGAAGTCCTGCGGATCAGAAAGCTGATGATCTCGCTGTTCAGATGCCACCCCCCGATCGGTATCACCGAAAAGCTGTCGATAATAGTGCCTATAAAAACGTGATGGATGTTGAGGGCAAGAAACAGAAGGGTCGCCAGCAGTGTTTGCATAACCGCCATGATCTGAGCCTGGTTACCGAACATGGGGTCGATGACTGACGAGATGGTAAAACCGATCTGCATACCGAGAATTTGGCCACTGAACTCGACGGCGGCAAAAATTATCTGGGTGACAAATGCCAGGGTAAGACCGACCATGACTTCGGAAAGCGCCAGAAGAGCCAGGCTGAAGGTATCCGTCGGCATCTGGCGGGGCGGTGTGATTGCCAGCAGAGGAAAACAGACCAGGGTGATCATCAGCACGGTGACCGCTTTGATCCTGATCGGCAGCCGTCGCCCCCCGAACACCGGCAGGGCGGAAAAAATACCGGCAACCCGCGAGAGCACCAGGGCAAACATGATCACCTCGGACGAGGCGGGAAAAGGCAGCAGGGGAAACATCGGTCCAGACCTCCGCGGGCGGCCGCCCATCGGCTTCAGCGTCGCATGGTGGCGATGAGGGAATAGATCTCGCGGGTAAAGTCACTCATGTAGCTCATCATCCAGGGGAAAAAAATGATCATGGCGATCATCACCGCCAGGATTTTGGGGGCAAAGGCAAGGGTGGCCTCGTTGATCGACGTGACCGCCTGGAAGACGCTGATCAGAAGCCCCACCACCAGGCTGAACAAGAGCAGCGGGGCGGCCAGCAGCAGCGTCGCTTCGAAACTGCGCCGGGCCAGTTGTACAACAAGTTCAGGAGTCATCGCCGGTTCCTATCCAAAGCTCTTGACCAGTGAGCCGATCACCAGTCCCCAGCCGTCCACCAGCACGAACAGCAGTACCTTGAACGGCAGCGAAATCATGACCGGCGGAAGCATCATCATCCCCATCGACATCAGGACCGATGCCACCACCATATCAACAACAATAAACGGGATATAAATCAGAAAACCGATCTGGAATGCCGTTCGCAGCTCCGAAATCATAAAAGCCGGGATGATGGTGAGGGTCGGGATGTCATTGGCGTTTTTTGGCCGCGGCAGCTTGGAAAGACTGACAAACAACGCCAGATCCTTTTCACGGGTCTGGGAGAGCATGAACGTGCGAACCGGCTTGACGGCACGTTCCATGGCTTGTTCCTGGCTGATCTGCTGTGCCTTCCAGGGTTTGTAGGCTTCGTTGTTGATCTGCTGCCAGACCGGCCCCATGATGAAAAATGTCAGAAACATCGACAGGGCTAACACAATCTGGTTTGAAGGCGCCTGCTGGGTACCCATGGCGGTCCGCAGAAACGAAAGTACGACGACAATCCTGGTAAATGAGGTGGTCATGATCAGCAGACCTGGGGCCAGCGAGAGGATCGTCAGCAGCAGGAAAATCTGAATTGTAACCGAAACATCATTCGGCTTGGTGGCGGTGCCGACGCCGATGTTCAGCGACGGAAGCGGCACCGGCTCGGCCACTGCCGCAACCACACCGCAAACGGCCACAAGCACGGACGCTCCGAGCAGCACACGTCCTGACCCGCGCAGGGTTACCGGCATCTTCATCGCCCCCCCAGCTTCCGTATCAGCGCTGTCATCTGGCTTTGGCCCTGTTCCGGTTCTTCAACAACTTCAATTTCTTCGAGCATATCGATCTGCTTTACCAGCTCAAGCCGGTCATCGCTGCAGGAAAGCAGCAGATATTCTCCGCCAACCTCGACCAGCACCAGCGACTTTTTGGGAGAGATGTGCCTGGTTTCGACCAGGCGGATGTGACGGGAAGGAAAATGCCCAGCCATCAGGCCGCGACCAAGTCGGCCCGATGCATACCAGGTGACAAGGATCAAACCGACGACAATTGCCAGTGCGGCCAGCATCTGGAAAAAGCTGGCGATAAAACTGAACTGTGGCCCCGCCGCGCTTTCAGCATATGCCAGTGACGGCAGAAGCAGCAGTGCGGGCACAATAAATTTCACAAAATTTTCTCCACTCGCTCATTGGGGCTGACAATATCAACCAGTCGAACGCCGAATTTTTCGTTGACCACAACCGCTTCGCCCCGCGCCACCAGCTTGGAGTTGACAAAAATATCAAGCGGCTCGCCGGCCAGCTTGGTAAGCTCGACAACAGCACCCTGGTTGAGTTGCAGGACATCTTTTACCAGCAGCTTGGTGCGTCCCAACTCCACGGTGACCTGCAGCGGGATGTCAAGAATGAAGTCGAGCTTCCTGCGGTCAGGCTGTTCACTCTCGTTCACATCAGTCTTGTCGCTCACTGCTGCCCCCTTTTCCGACAATCTTGGTTATCTGTACCGCCTTGTTGCCATGACGAACGCCAGGTATCCCCTGATATTTGGCGATCCCCTCAATTTTTATCTGCATTTCACTGGTACACGGCTTATCAAGCATAATCGTGTCGCCCGGTTTAAGGTCAAGCAGCTCGCTGAGCGTAATGCCGGCGTTGCCCATTTCAACTGACAACTCAAGCGGCGCCTCCAGAATCTCCGATGACAGGCGGTAGGACCACTGGGGGTCAATCGCCATCAGGTCAAACTGCATCCCCGCCTTGAGTTTGTCCCGGATCGGTTCGATCGTCATAAAGGGGATGGCAAAAACAATATTCCCCGATATTTCCTCGATCTGGACCTTGAGCGACATGGTCACGATCTGGTATTCAGGCGGGACAATGCTGATCAGACGCGGATTCATCTCCATCCGCAGCAGATTCATTTTTGTCGCGTAGAGGGGCGCCCAGGCTTTTTCCAGGTCTGCCAGGATATCTTTGACGATCTTTTCCATCAACCGCAGTTCAATGCTGGTAAACATGCGGTTCAGAGTAGAAATTTTGGATGCCCCGCCCCCTCCGAGCAGGCTGTCAACAAGACCGAGCACCAGACCGCTGTCAAAGGATATCAGTGCAGCGCCTTTAAGCGGCTCTATCTTGAAAATCGCCATGCAGACCGGCGACGGGAGAGTCTGGATAAAATCGTCAAACTTGTAGGAGCGGGCACCGACCTTCTTGATCTCCACCGATTTGCGCAGGCGGTTCGACAGATTGACCCGGTTATAGCGGATGAAGCTGTCGTAGATAATGTCGAGGTTCGGGACAAAACCTTTGTGGGCCTCGCTGTTGAACAGATCGTAGGCGACCGCCGTCCCTTCTGTCTTGGCCAGTTCCTTTTCAGGCTCGATACGCCCGTCGAAGACCGCATTTAACAGCGCTTCGATCTCTGCCTTGGTAAGAATCTTTTCCATGGGAACCGGCCTGCCCGCTTACTGGACTACGAAATCGGTGAAATACACTTTTGCGATCTTGCCGGGCGGAATGTGCTTGTTGACAGCGCCAAGAATCTCGTCCTTAAGCTGGTTTTTACCCTGGATATCCTGGATATCCTGAAGGGTCTTTGCGCTCAGGAGTACCAGAATCCCGTCCCGGATTGCGGCCAGACGCATATCAAGATCACCCTTGACCGCCGGACCAACCATATCAAGCTCGATCTTCACCTTGAGATAGCGCAGTTCCTGGCCGTCATAAATGTTGACGATAAACGGCTCAAGCGGATATGTATTTGAACCGGCTGCGCCAGCCCCTTCTTTGCCAGCCGGCGCGGCACCGCCGCCATGGCCACCGCCGCCATGGGCTCCGCCGCCGTGGGCGCCGGCTTCAGGTTTTGCTTCGGCACCTTCTTTTGGGGCTTCTTTCTTTCCCTTGCCCATCATCATGAAGCCGACCACCGCAAGGACAACCACCGCCGCCACCGCAGCACCAATGATGATAAACAGCTTTTTCTTGCCTCCGCCGCCACCTTCACCCTCAACGGCAGCCTGCTCTTCCTTGGCCATGTTATCCCTCCCAACACTGTATTATCAGAGTATCATTGCAGATCCACTACCGGT
>DCNF01000015.1:27234-27379 GCA_002322035.1 Geobacter sp. UBA1603 | reverse complement strand
TTACTGATGCTGCTGGAACCGCCACGGCTTGTTTGCTGGTGGCATCATACCTGTATCCAGTGACATCAACAACAGGTTTTGCTCCGTTGGCATTCTTAAAATCGGCTGCCTTGAGTTCCGATCCTCCCGCGTAGGCAAGGGCGGC
>DCNF01000015.1:18940-27208 GCA_002322035.1 Geobacter sp. UBA1603 | reverse complement strand
ATCTCTCCGGACAAACCTTTGGCAAATGCCTGCTTGTCTTTTGCAAGCACGCCGATTTTTATTTTTCTGGCTGACGCGGAGTAGGTTCCGTAGATGTGTACTTGTACTCCAGCCACGCCGCTTCCTGCAACCAGTTTTGAAGGTTGCACCCTGTTTGTTCCAGCTTCAAGGGGAACCTCAACCCCTGCCGGAAGATACACAGAGAACTGAAGCCCAACCACCGGGGGTGTGGGCGGAGGAGTAATCCGGAATACCACATGTGGCGAAGACACCCCGGAAGAGCCACCTGACCCGCCACCCCCGCACCCCGCCACAATCATTGTCAATACTACGGAAGCACAAACCGTCACCGATCGCATCACACCCCCGCCACGTGAGCCATTGCCATGACGGCATCACCGATATCAATCTTTCCGTCATTATTAAGATCAGCCCCGCTTTTTTCCATAGCTGTGAGCGAAACCCCACCGAGTGAAGCCCCAAGAAGGCGCAGAGCATCTGACTCCGCATACCTGCGCTCAAAAACAATGGCCGTATTACCCGCAGCTGTCGTTGCTTCAATTTTAAGCCCGCTGATCATGAAGATTGATGGGCTGACACCGGGAGGGTGCGTAAAGGCAATTGAAGCGACTGTCTGATTGTCCGGAATAACCGACAGACTGAAGCTGCTGACCAGGCAACGGATAACACCATCGCGCAGGAGCGAAGGTTTTATTGTCTTGTCCCCGATCGCGGAGCCCGCGGTGACAGCCTCTGTGACAGACCCTGACAGCGTGAGAGAATCAAAGCCAAGCACCGCATCAAGGGACGTAACTTCATTATTAAGCCCATTACTGTTGCCCAGTGTTATCGGGACAGTAACGACAGCTCCCTGTACCGTCAAAGGGCCAACGGCAAGTGTCGTATAGGCTGCGGCGACACTGCAGCAGGACATAACCAGGCCAACGACGAAAAAAATCCGATGCTTCATACCGCCCCGCCTTCCGACCCTATTGCTTAACATAGGCATTAATGGCCTGCTGGACCTCTAATAGAGAAACAACGCCATCGCCATTCAGATCAAATGCCCCGCTCGGTGGATAGGTGACCGGGTCAATCAGCATATAAAGACCCTGAAGCAGTTCGGCGATCGTCGTTGTCCCGTCTGCATTGCTGTCGCCCGGGTTTCTGATCAGAGAGGCGGTGCCGTTGATCGTCGTCACATTCAGCATTGCTGCCGCCCCAACATCGGTCGCACGCGAGGTTGTCGGGGCAGCGTTGCTTACGCTGTCAGTCCCGGCAGAGGCCACAACAGTAAATACGGCATAGGCCAGCACACCCTCCGGCAGTGCCGAAACGCCCCCGCCTGGTATATCCATGACCACAACCCGGTAATCACCACTCGTGAGTGGCTCACCCAGAACGTTTTTTCCCAAAGCCCTAACAATCGGTGCAAACTCGACATCCATGATTGAAAGCTTTGTGTGGTCATAACGTACGTCAAACGTAACACCGGCAGATTGGTAGCCGCTGGAAAGTGACAAGGGAACACGTATTCGGCTTCCAGACACCCCCATTCCATTTCCAATCGTCATTGTTGCTGATGAAGCTGCCGCGTTCTGGGTTATTGTTCTAGTTTCAGTCGTTGTCGATGCGCCACTTGTTGCAATAACGGTCAAGGTGTCAGCGGTCAGCGGTGTTGACAGCGACGTTGAAAATGCGCCATCTGCCGGCGCAGGCGTGATGCTAATGCCATTTACCGTGACGGTGGCGCTTCCAAACGGGGCTGCATATCCATGGACATACAAGGCTGACGACGGAGTTGCCGTCCCTGTCGCCAGAGTTTCAAGATACAGCGACGGGTTTGCCGTAACGCTGACGACATCCGTGCAGTAACCGATTTTTATCGACTCCACGTTTCCGGCCTCGTCATAGGCAAAAAATCTGAATATCGTATTGCCGCTGTACGTCACCTGATTCGTATAATCGGCAAGAGTATAGGCAGGGATGGCGCTTCCATTGTTGGTAGGTGTGTTTGCACTGTATTTGATCCTCGGAAGCGGATCGCCGGGGTCAGAGGCCGTAAACTTGACCAGATTGGCGCCGCTCCCAGCTGCCGGGCAGACCATCGTTGTTGTCGGGACTGCCGTATCAATCGTGTAGAGCTCGCTTTTAACCGATTCGATGATCCCGTTTTTCTCTTCAGCATAGAATTGCAGGATCGTTGTCTTCGATGTGGCGGTCGTCACGTCGGTTATCAGGATTTTGCTCTTATCGCTGTATGTTTTTGCGCTCACACTTGTTTTGGGGTCAGTCCCGTCAAGCGTATATTTTATGGTGGCTGTCGGGAGGTTGCTCGTCAGTGTTATCGTCTGATTCTTGGCAAACACGCCGCCCGGGGGGGTGGCTGCCGTTGTAAGAGTAATAATGGAATACGTGTTGGTCTTGACACTTTCAGAATTGCCGAGGCTGTCACGGGAGAAATATTTGAGCACCGTATCCCTGTCAATCGCGATCGGAGAAGAATACTTCTGGGATGATGTGCTCGGCACCGTACCGTCGATCGTATAATAAATCGTTGCACCCGCATCATTTGATGTCAGGGTTACCGTCTGGGCCGATGTATAGATCCCGTCTTTCAGGGATGCACTTGTCGTCGGCGCAGTCGTATCGATTACATAGGTCTGGGTATGGACCGACGTCTCCATATTGCCGGCCGGGTCCATGGCGAAATACTGCAATGTCAAACTTTTATCGATCCGGACTGTAACCGTTCCCACCGCCTTTGTGGTAGTCGCAGGGGTCGGGGCTTTCCCATCCGTTGTGTAATAGATGGTTGCATCCGCTTCACTGGCCGTGACAGTGACATTCAGCGGCGTTGTCGATGTTGTGCCGGCAACATCAATAGTCGTTGCCGGCGCAGTTGTGTCGTAGCGGTAGATCAGCGTCTGCACGCCTTCAGTGTTTCCAGCCGTATCGACAGCAAAAAACCTGATGGTGGTCGTCGTATTTGGAATACCCAGTGTAATGGGCGCCAGCAGGGTAAAAACGGACGATGCTGTTGTCGGGACACTCCCGTCGGTGGTGTAATAGATCGCTGACGTTTCATTGGCCGTCAGTGTTATGCTTTGAGCGCTCTTATATGCACCGGCTGCCGGGGTTGCCGTTGTTTTCGGCGCCGTTTTGTCTATCGTGTAAATAATCGTTTTGACAGCTTCCTGGTTGCCGGCCGCATCAACCGCGAAGTACTTCAGCGTTGTTGTCGCCGTAATCACAATCGGTTTTGTGTATTTATTCGATACTGTTGCTGTTGGGGTAGATCCGTTGACAGTGTAGTAAATTGCCGCCGTAGAGTCATTGGTTGTCAGGGTAATCGTCTGATCGGTGCGATAGGGGACAGAGCCATCGGGAACAGCTGTTGTAGTCGGAGCAACGGTGTCAATCAGGTAGGTTGCCTGAGCAACATTCGTCTGATTGCCGATGCTGTCAACGGCAAAGTATTTGATTGTTGATGTCGACAAAATCGATATGGGTGCTGCATAAACGGCGGAAGTCAGGCTCGGGGCGCTGCCATCGGTTGTGTAATGGATTGTGGCGGAAGGGGCGGCCGAGAGAGTCACCGAAAGCGGAGACACGTTGAAGCTTCCCGGAACAGGCGCGGCTGTTACCGTCACCGGAATTGCGTAGGTTGCGGTAGAAATCGTTTCCTGGTTGCCTGACAGGTCAAGAGAGTAGAATTTGAGGATCGTTGAGGAAGAAATGGTTATGGGGCCGGAATACGTCTTTCTGGTAGCCGAGGTCTTTGGAGACGTGCCATCCAGTGTATAATATACCGCTTGCACCGTGCGACTTGACGTGAGCGACACATCAACAGACCCTCCGGCAATGCTCCCTCCGATCGGCGATGGTGTTGTTATCGCCGAAACACTCGCTCCCACTTCACTGACCGTGGTACTGCCATGGCAGACGATCAGAAGGTTGCCGGCTGCGTCAAAAGCCATTCCAAGCGGCTTCGAGAGCGCGGCCGGAACAGCTGCCTCAAGCTTTAAATCTGTGGAGTTACCGACCCGGGTTGCAATCACATTTGTTACACCTGCCGATGAAACCGTTATTTTTCTGATGGTATTGTTGATCGGGTCTGAAATGTAGATGTTCTTACTCCCGTCAACCGCAACGCCGCTTGGCTGGGTCAGTCGTGCCTTGAGCGCATCACCACCGTCTCCTGTATAGCCCGGAACACCGTCACCGGCGACCTTGGTCAGCTTTCCGCTGTACAAGGCATAGACCAGGTTATTCCCCGGATCTGATATATACAGATCGCCAGGCGTCGGGAGCGCAGCAACTCGGAACGGTGTTAACGTTTTGGCACTGCCGTCTCCAGCCACTGTCGTAAGAGAGCCATTGCTCAATTTTCTGACCAGGTAGTTGCCATTATCAGCAATATAGACACTGCCGGCAGAATCAACACTCACCCCCGTGGGCTGGAAGAGCTGATTGGCACCGGTACCCGGAGTACCGGTACCGGCAACCGTCCAGATGGCTCCGCTGCTGTCAACTTTTCTAATCCGGTGGTTAAGGCTGTCCGCTATGTAAACATTGCCGGAAGAATCAACGGCAACTCCGGTCGGCTCATTGAGATGTGATGCGGTTGCCAGCACCGTCGAGGCAGACGTACTGTCAGCGCTGTATCCCGCAGTATTTGGAATACCGGCAAAAACACTGCCAACTCCGGAAGCATCAATTTTATAAATCGCATGGGCAGCCTGGTCGGCAACATAGATGAGCCGGGATGGCCCGGTCCCCGATACGGCGATGTCAACAGGGCGCTGCAGGGTTATTCCCGATACCGAAACCGCTGACACTTGATCTGGGAGAGCAAAAACCGGGACGGCCGACAGCACAAGCAACGACAACACGACCGCTTTCATGAGATTATTAAGGTGCATAGATGCCTCCTGTTAAATATTCAATCCCATCTGGTTCCGGAGCAGACACCCTGCACAACCTTAAGAGTGCCTGCTCCGGGATTAGATCTAGATTACAAAAAGCTCACAGGTTACCGTTTGAGATTCAGCACTTCCTGCGTCATCTCATCCGATGTCGTGATTGTTTTCGAGTTGGCCGAATAGGCCCGCTGGGTCAGGATCATCTTCACGAATTCAGTTGCAAGGTCAACGTTGGAAAGCTCCAGATTATTGCCCATCAGTTTCTCCGTTGATCCGTTCTGGCTGCTGATCACCGGTGTTCCCGACCCGCCGATGATCGTTCCGGTCTGACGGTAAAGGGTACCGCCAACCTTCTCAAGGCCGGGAGGATTGGGAATTTTTGCGGTCCCCAGAAAAACCGTCGGGGCGGTTGTCACCGGAATAACGCCGTTGCCGTTATAATAGACCGTTGCGCTGTTACCGGCCGCATCAGAATAGAGCAGGGAAATTGCTCCCTGGGCATTGATACCGGCAACTTTCTGGAAATTAAGCGTGTTTGCTCCGGAAACATATGTGGCCGGGAACTCTATCGGCTGACTTGTGGAATCGAGCACGACATAGTTATCAGGATTGATAAGGGCACGGTTGCTATCCACACGGAACGCCCCAGCCCTTGTGTAATAGGCATCTGCCGGCGTGATGGCCGTTGCTCCGGTTGTGGCCGGTTTGGCCAGGGCAAAGAAATTATCGCCCTGGATAGCCACATCGGTCGGTATCGATGTGGTTTCCAGCGAACTCTGGGTATACATGGTATCGACCTTCTGGATCTGGACCCCATGGCCCAACTGACCGATCGAGTTGCTTCCGACCGACGTTGACAGCACATCCGAGAACAGCATGCGCGAACCCTTGAAACCGACGGTATTGACATTTGAAATATTATTGCCAACGACATTCATTGCCTCGGCCTGGTTGAGCAGACCGCTGACTCCGGTAAACATGGTAGATGTAAGACTCATGGTAATGCCTCCTCTGTGAAATTTTGAGTGGGTGAAGCGCCTCAATCGGTCGGCGCTTCAGGGCTTCCTCACGGAGGGCCAGCCCTTTGTGTTTGTTAGATTACAACTGCCGAATCAATGTTGGTAAATACATTCCCCTTCATCTGGGATTTGTCCATGGCGGTTACCACGGTGCGGTTCCTGACACTGACCACCAGGGCGGCATCCCCCATCATGACCAGAGATTCACGGCCACCCTTCTGGGCGACGCTGTTGACAGCCCCTTCGAGATTGGCCAGATCGCTGGCCGAAAAACTGATGTTGCGGGCTTTGAGGCGGTCCTGGGCATGCTGCGAAAAACGAACCCCCTGCTGTGCCGGCAGTTTCTGGTCCAGAACCTTGGCAAACGGAGAATCGACCGTAATACCGCCCGGTTTCTGATGTTCCGGTCGTTCCTGGCGGGCAGGCTGGACCGGATTGGGAAAAAGAATCTGGTCAACCATCCCCTATACCCCCTTGATGCTGATCACATCGGTCAGCGCGACCGATGCCGGGCCAATGGCAAGATGCGGCCTGCCGTTACTGATCGTGACACCATCGACCCGACCTGTTGTGTAGGTTGTGGCCGATACAGCCGCCCCCCCACCGGCAGGTGCGCCGACGACCGAGAAGCTGTATGCTCCGGCGGGCAGAAGCACTCCTGCTGCATCGCGCCCGTCCCAGACAGAGGACCCATCACCCGAGCCTGTCGCCCCCAGAGGCACGGTCCGGACCGGGTTTCCAGCCGCATCGCTGATTGTCAGTGTGGCTGAAACCGTCGGCACACTGAAGCTGAACTGCAGTTGACTCGGATTTGTGCCATCAAACACGGCCGCGTTGCCGGGTGCTTTGATCGTTTTCCCGATAAATGAAACCGATGTCATTGTCATGGAGTCATTCTGGGCTGTCAGCAGATTTTGTAATGCCGTGTTGCTGTTGTAGGACTGCTCGACCTGGGTCAGCTGCGCCAGCTGGCTCAAGAACTCATTCGGATCCTGCGGTTTGAGCGGATCCTGGTGCTGAAGCTGGGCAATGAACAGCTTGAGAAAGTCGTCCTTATTCATCCCGATCGACTTCTTCATTGCCGCAGATGCCGCTGTTACTGATGTTGTCGCGGTTACATCCGTTGTTACCACTGTGCTCTCACCTCACTTTCAAAAATGCAGATCAACCATACCCCGCTGGGGGACAAACCCGTATTCCGGTGGCGGTTGCTGCAACTGCGCCTGGTCGCGATACCGGCCAGACGGCATCCAGGATGCCGTTTGCTGCCGTTGACGGGCCAACTCCCTCCACTGCTGCGATTCTTGCCCCGAAGAGCCTGACCAGCGCCCACCGGTGCTGACGTCAAACGATTCCATAATGATATTCTGCCGTGACAATGCCTCGCGAAGCGTTTCGGAGTGAAGCACAAGCGCATCACGAGTCTGGCGGTTCTCGGCCATGACTTCGACCTGCAGACGATGGTTGTCCATCCTGAAATGCAGCTGAACCTGTCCCAGATGTTCCGGATTAACCCTGACCGTTATCCGGTCAACCCCGTCCCGCACTTCATATCGGGACATCCGTTCAGCGAGCTGGCGCACAAGTTGGTCTCGCTGTTCCTGCGGTGGCAAATCGGCTGGCACCGTCAGACTGGCCGCCCCATGCTCAAAAGTGGTGCGCACATGGGTAGAACGTGCCGAAAGAACATCCCGGCCCGGCTGGGGAACTGCAACTGAACGATCCTTGTCTGACGATTCCCCTCCTGAACTCTGCTGTTCTGTGTCAGGGGCAGAGTCCGACAGCTCCGGCACGACCGGCACGGCAGATGCCGTGACGACCTCCTGGGGCTGGCGACTTGGTAGCGGATCACTCTCCGGACGCCTTATTTCAGCGACCTGTACCGGCATGACTGCTACCCGATTGAGAGTGGTTGCCCTGGGCATCTGTCCGGCGGCCAGCGGCACCGCCGTATTGGCCTGATTCTGCTCCTGCACTGACGGAGCCTGCACCAGGCGGGTTTCTGGTGTAAATGAACCGCGTGCCTCACGTTCCGGCGCCATTACACCGCCTCGGTCCAAAAGCACTTCCGCTTCCCTCCGCAATAGCAGACGTGGCTGTTCCGGAGCCATCTGTCCCGTTGAGCCTTTCTGCTCTCTTTCACCGTCATCTGTTCGTAAAACAGTGCTTCTGACGGCATACGCTTCGACCACCGGCCGTTCACTGTGCACTCGGGACGGGAACTCCCCGGGGGCAACCGGTGTTGTTGGCTGTCTTTCTGCCAACGCTTCCGCCAATTCAGGGCGGACAGGCACCGGATTGGGTGATGCCGGGACGCTGCGGGG
>DCNF01000015.1:0-18877 GCA_002322035.1 Geobacter sp. UBA1603 | reverse complement strand
CGGGGCATGTCCGGCGCTGATGCGTTCGGGAACACCGGTAACGAAGGCTCCCCAACTGCTGCGGACATCTCTGCAACCGGAAGCGGGGCCGGTGTGACGTGAGACGACAACACCACGCCAAGCGGACGATCAATGGCGCCGCCAGCATGCTGGATCGCAGCAAAGGCGGCAAACAGCGGAAACACCTGCGCTCCGCCCTGGGGAGGGGGCATACCCTCATCCACGACCTCCTGGTGCTCTTCCGTTGCCGGCAGAGTACCGCCCCCCTCCGGCTGCGGGAGAACAACGGCTGCCGGCTGCAGCAACTCGGCCATGGCCCGGGAAAACATCCCCCCGGCAGCATCAGGCTGCACAACGGGCGGGCCAGACAACGTCACTGCTGCTGGTACTGCGATGCTACTTAACAACTGTCCTGTTATCATATCTGGTTTCACCTCCTTTCCTCTGAATTTGTCCGGGTCGGGACAGCAATGCTCCCGGACACTGATTATCGATTAGAAAGATTCTCGGTTATCCATTTCAAGATCCGCGGCTGATTGATGAACGGGGTCAGTTTGGCAACGGTCTTGGTATCCATCCGCCCAAGCAGGGATAATGCCAGATCCTCCTGCATGGCATCAATCAGGCGGCCGGCCTGCTCGCCGCGCATGGTCTTGAACAGCTTGACCATTTTCTGAACTTTTTCCTCATGGGCCTTCCTGTTCTGGGCAGCCTGGGCTTTCATGCTCTCGTCAAGCCTTTTTCGGCTTTCTTCCAGCGACTTGATCTGTGAATCCAGCTTTTCACTCAATTTCTTAAGCTCGTTCTCCTTGGCGGCCAGCGCAGCTTCCTTCTCGGCAAGCTGCTGACGGCGGGCATCCATGATCGCCTTTTCTTCCCGGGCCGCCCGGGAAGGGGTCATCGGCTGCTGATTCTGGACCTGATCATGCTGAGCAGGCGGATTTTCAGCACCGGCGCGAGACGACAGATTCATGCCTGCCGCTGTCGCCAGAACACAAAAACCGGCTGCCATAATTTTGACTTTACGATTCATCGGCTGCTTTCATCCTTTTTCTGCACCGAAATCTCGTCCAGAAACGCCTGTTCACGAAGGGCCTGCTGCTCCCTGAACTCTCTGCTGTTTTTATCTTTGAGGGACTCGAGTACCTTCTTGTCTTTGGTGGCATCAAGCAGATCATCGCGGCGACAGTTCATCACTTCACCCAACTGCTCAACCCGCCCTTTCTGCTGCCTGATTTCTTCACGCTTGCGGGAGAAAAAATCAGTATACATTCGCATTTCATCAATGCTTGACAGTTCCTGCTGGCGGTCGCAAAACTCACGGGACACGCCGCCAAGATGTTCTTCGTCACGCCGCAGGCTGTCATGGGCATGCTCAAATGCCTGCTTAGCACTTGCAAAATCCTGCTTGCGCAATCGCTCCATCTCACAACGATAGGTGAGCACCTGCTCCAGCTTGAAATGCCGATCAGCCATGGCACACCGTCCTTGCCCCTTGCCTCATTCAGGAATCAAAGAGTGTTTTCAGCCCCTGGACGGCATCGGCCAGAGGAACCGGGTCTTGAATCGCCTGCTTGAGATAGCTGACCATGCCGTCGTAGCGGGAAATCGCATAATCTATGCCCGGATTGCTACCGGCTTTGTAAGCGCCGATATTGATCAGATCCTCTGACTGGCGATAGGTGGCCAATGATTCCTTGAATTTTCCGGCCAGAGCAAGGTGCTCGGGCAAGGCCACGTCGGTCATGACCCTGCTGGAGCTTGCCAGCACGTCGATCGGCGGATAGATATTCCGGGCGGCCAGGCTGCGGGAAAGCACGATATGGCCGTCCAGAATGCTGCGCATGGCGTCAGAAATCGGTTCATTGAAATCATCCCCTTCGACCAGCACCGTATAGAGTCCGGTAATGCTTCCCTCGCTGAAGTTGCCGGTTCGCTCCAGAAGCTTCGGGAGGGCTGCAAAGACCGATGGGGTGTATCCCTTGGTAGTCGGCGGCTCACCTATTGCCAGGCCGACTTCGCGCATTGCCATGGCAAAACGGGTGGCCGAATCCATCATCAGCAGAACTTTTTTACCCTGCTTCTGAAAGTACTCGGCAATCGTGGTGGCAATATAGGCGCCGCGCATCCGCACCAACGGCGGCTGATCCGAGGTTGCCACAACAACAACTGACTTGTGGAGTCCCTGCTCCTGCAGATCCTTTTCGATAAATTCGCGCAGTTCGCGGCCGCGCTCGCCAATCAAGGCGATCACGTTGACATCGGCCTCGGTGTAACGGGCAATCATCCCCAGCAGTGTCGATTTTCCGACGCCAGAGCCGGCCATGATCCCGACCCGCTGCCCCTGCCCGCAGGTAAGGAGACCGTTGATACTGCGAATTCCCAGGTCAAGCGGCTTTCTGATCGGCGGCCGCGTCATCGGGTTGACGGGAGCGGCATAAATCGGGAACTCTTCTTCGATCCTGATCGGCCCCTTGTCGTCGATCGGATTGCCGAGGCCGTCAATCACACGGCCAAGCAGGGCCGGTCCGACGCCAAGCGAAGCCTTCTCCCGCCGTACCGAGATCAGGCTGTCAAGGCCAACACCGCGCAGCTCTCCCAACGGCATCAGCAATGTCTTGTTGTTCCTGAAGCCGACCACTTCGGCCGGAATCGCCTCCCCGTCCTGGGTCCTGATTTCACAGATTGCACCGACCGATGTATCCGGGCAAAAGCCTTCTATCACCAGGCCGACGACTTGTGTGACCTTGCCATGGAGCCTTACCGGCCTGAACAGCTCGAGGGCATCATGATACTTCTGAAAGGCAGCCGCTGGATCAGACACCGCCGTCAGCCCTGCAGACCACCGGCCGGCGGCTGGTTCTTTTCCTCCAGCAGGCGGCGGTATATTTCATCCAGTTGCGCTTCAACCCGGGCGTCAATCGTGCCCATCTCGGTATCAATCAGGCAGTTGCCGGCCGGCACGCCCGGATCAGGCTTGAGGTGCATCCGCTCGTTATGCAGTTCACGGCGGAGCATCTCCTCGTGGCCGGAGGTGATCAGAGCCAGGTCGTCAGGGTGCAGGCGGATGGTTATTTCCTCCCGTTCGGAAAGGCCGGAAACGGCCGACCTGACCACGTCAGCAAGAATCGAGCGGTTTTGTGTTATCTCGCGCATGATCACTTTGCGGGCCACCAGGATCACCAGCTTGATGACCTCATCCTCTGACTCCCGCAGCACCTTGTCTCGCAGGGCGTGGATGGCCTCCGCCGCAGCCCGGAGAGAGCGGAAGACATTCGCCAGACCGCGCTCGGCAAGATTTTTTCCTTCCTGGAGACCACTGCTGAACGCCTCTTTCAGCTGCAGGTCCAGCTCTTCCTCGCTGATGGTGACGGACGGGGGGAGGCTTGTTTCCTGCTCTGCATAGCCTTTCTTCTGGCCTGCCAGCTCCGAACCGTCAAACAGCCCCATCGGCTGGAAGCTGCCCGCGTCCCGTGCTTCAGACGCATGCCCGATCGGCTGGAAACGGAACCCCGCGACCGGGCTGTCCGCGGCCCGTTCCGACTTGATGATCCTAGACGAGGACATCGTCCCCACCACGCCCGGCCAGCACGACCTTGCCCTCCTCCTCCATCTTGCGGACAATCTTGATGATTTCCCCCTGGGCTTTTTCCACATCGGAAAGCCGCACCGGGCCCATAACCTCCAGGTCTTCCTTGATCATCTCCGCCGCACGGCTCGAAATATTCTTGAAGATCTTTTCCTTGACCTCATCGGGCGAGGTTTTCATTGCCAAGGTCAGGGTATCGTTACTGACCTCGCGCATAATCGACTGGATACTTCTGTCATCCAGGGCAAAGACATCCTCAAAGGTAAAGAGGTGCTTGCGGATGATCTCGGCCAGCGGCGGGGAAAGTACATCCAGTTTGTCCAGAATCTGCTTTTCCTTGCTTCTGTCAAAGTGATTGAACATATCAACCACCTTTTCAACACCGCCCACCTTGTAACGCTGCACTCCGCCCATGGATTTGATTTCGCGCTTCATAACCTCATCGATTTCAGCCAGTATCTCCGGGGAGACCTGTTCAACATCGGCAATCCGCAGAACCACTTCTGCCTGGAGTTCCTGCGGCAGCAGGCTGATGATCTCGCTGGTCTGCTTTGATTTCAATTTGGCCAGAATAACAGCGATGGTCTGCGGATGCTCCTGGGAAAGGAAATTGGCAATCGTTTTTGAGTCCATATTGGAAAGCAGGTCAACCAGATCGCCGTAGCTGGAAGCCTGCAGTTCCTCCATCAGCATCTCCGCCTTGACCGGGCCGAGCGCCTTCTCCAGGATTTTGCGGACAAACTCATCCCCCTGCGAGAAAATGCCTGATTCCGGGTCAACGGTTTCGGTATAGTGTTCCACAACCTCCATGATCGTACTGCGCGGGACATGCCCCAGCTTGGCCATCGCCTTGGAAATTCGCTTGATTTCATCGTCATCCATATGCTCGAACACCTTGCTGGTTACCTCGTTGCCGAGATAAAGAAGCAAAATTGCAGCCTTGTCCGAGCCGGTCATTGTTCCCGTGGTCATGTCACCTGCCTGTTATCGCGGATTCCGCTTTATTTATCTTCAGCCAGCCAGTTCTGCAGGATCTGGGCAACCTGGTAGGGATCCTTTTTGGCCTGGTCGATCAGGCTCTGCTGTTCGGCCATCTGCACCGCCAGCTGGGCACGCTCGGTACTCGACAGCTTTTCCGTACCTTCGCCCAGCGGTTCGAACGTCTCCAACAACGGCTGGCGTGTCGTGCGCAAGGAGGCCAGAAGCGGCCTGATCACAAACATTATCAGCGCCATGAAACCGATGCCGATGATCAGATTCTTGAACAGAGACTGATAGAAGGGGTTTGTCCACCAGGCCGCCGTTTCTGCTGTCCCGGCATCACCGGTATCCTGGAACGGGATATTCTGAACGCTCAACTGATCACCACGTTCGGGATTGAAACCGACCGCGCTTTTTATCAGCGCTTCTATCTTCTGCAATTCATCCGGCGAACGGGGGACATACTTCGCCTTGGCCGTCTGCCCCTCCTTGACGGCGGCCGGCGACTCATACTTGCCATCGACCAGAACCGCCACCGACAGCTTGCTCAAGGCGCCGACCGGCTCGATAATCTTTGCGGTTGAACGGCTGACCTCGTAGTTGAGCGTCTCGTCGTTTTTAGAGCCCCCCCCCGTGCTGGACCCAGCACCGCCACCGGCCTTGCCCAGGTTGGTCTGCACCCCCGGCACTCCACCGGCAGAGGTGGTTGATGCTCCCTTTTCCTCCGTCCGCTGTTCGCTGCGAACCGCTATCGACTCGGGATCAAACTTTTCCTCAACCCGCTCAACCTGCTTGAAATCAAACGTTGCCGTTACCCGGGCCACTGATTTACCGCCTCCAACGATCCGGTCAAGCAGGGACTGGAGCCGCTCTTCGGCATTTTTTTCATAGGCGCGCTGGGTTTCCTGCATGGCGGACGTCATCCGGGCTGTCGCGTCACTGCTACCGCCTTTACTGAGTATTTTACCGCGGCTGTCCAGAACGGTTACACGCTCAGGGTCCATCCCTTCAATCGAGGACGACACAAGGTGAACAACACCCTGCACCTCGCTGTCACGCAGGGAGCGGTTCGATTTCATTTTCAGGACAATTGAGGCTGTAGCCGGTTTTTCGCTCTCCTTGAAAAGTGATTTTTCAGGAATAACCAGATGAACCCGGGCCTGCTCGACGCCGTTGATCTGGGAAATCGTCCGGGAAAGTTCTCCCTGGAGAGCTCGCTGATAATTGAGTTTCTGGACAAACTCGGTCATGCCGAAGTTTTTACGGTCAAAAATCTCGAAACCGACCCCGCCTCCCTGGGGCAACCCTTCCGAGGCAAGGGACAGCCGCAGTTCGTAGACCTTGTCGGACGGAACCAGCACCCCTTTGCCGTCGGCGGTGATCTGGTACGGCGTTTTGGAATCCTTGAGTTTCTTGACAATTTCACCGGCATCTTCCGCTGTCAGATTGGTGAACAGGGGGCGGAAATCGGTTCGGTTGGCAATAAAAATCAGAATCGCAAACGCTGCTGCCGACAGAAGGGTCACTCCAACGATCAGCATACGCTTACCGGAGGAAAGCTGCAGGAACGGTTCTATCAGTCGTCTCAATCCTTCAGGCATTGTGGCTCTGTTCATCCTTTCCGCGTTTTGTCACGATCAACGGTACAGGCATTGGCACTGGATCGGCGACGATTACTAGACCTGCATCCGCATGACTTCCTGGTAGGCCTCGATCGCCTTGTTTCGTACCTGGGACATGAACTGAAATGAGATACTGGCCTTTTCCATGGCGATCATCACTTCATGCAGATTTTTGCTCTCGCCGCTGGCAAGGCTTTGAATCGATTTATCCGACTGGGTCTGCAGGTCATTGACCTTATTGACAAGTTCACTGAAAAACTTTCCCGCCCCTTCTGCCGGAGCAACGCCGTGTGCGGAGCCTGATGACGGGAACGCTTTACCGATGCCTATGCCGCTTTCAATACCGGTTATCTGCACGACACTACCTCACTTTCTTACTGATTGTTAGCCTATCTGCTGATCTCAAGCGTCTTCAGCGCCATGCTCTTGGCAGCCTGAACAGCAGTGACATTGGCCTCGTATGTCCGGGTGGCATTGATCATATCAGCCATCTCTTCAACGACGTTGACGTTGGGAAGCGCCACATACCCCTGCGGGTCCGCATCGGGGTGCGACGGATCGTACTGCATCCGTGGCGGATTCTGGTCTTCGACGATCCCGGCCACCTTGACCTGCCGGACATGGCGACCGGCGGCACCGTCAAGAGCCCGGCCAAAACCGTTTTCAGGCTGCTGTTCTGCGGCAAAGACCGCGTCCTTGCGCTTATAGGGCCCGCCTTCGGGGGTTCTGGTGGCATTGGCATTGGCAAGGTTGCTCGAAATCAGGTTCATACGAGTCCGCTCGGCTGAAAGGGCCGAAGCGCTGACGTTCATGGCGCTGAAAAAATCCATTTATTTACCCTCCCTGATGGCACTGCGCAAACCCTCGAATTTTTTTGAAAGAATTTGGACCGAGGCGTTGAACATAACCTGGTTTTCCACCATGCGGCCCATCTCGTTTTCCAGCTCCACGGCATTACCATCCTTGCCGGGCGTCGCCGCCGGAGTTTCCACCACCGTGCCGTTCACTGAATTAATCCTCGTTCCGGCACCTTTCAGCGGCAGATGCCGGGAGTGGGTAACGGCCGACGCCCCCTTCGATCCTCCGTGCAACGCACCCTGCAGCTCAGACTCAAAACTGAGTGACTTCGGGACATAGCCGGGTGTCTCGGCATTGGCAATATTGGAAGCCAGCAGATTCTGATTGCGGGCACGCAGATCGATAGTCTTTCCGAGCAGGTCGATTGTTGAGCTGAAAATTCCATTAACCGGCATGTCGCCCCCTTTTC
The DNA here is from genome assembly GCA_002322035.1 of Geobacter sp. UBA1603. Taxonomy (GTDB): domain Bacteria; phylum Desulfobacterota; class Desulfuromonadia; order Geobacterales; family Pseudopelobacteraceae; genus UBA1603. The sequence goes on along the minus strand of DCNF01000015.1, from coordinate 11,418 downwards.
GGTGCCTGTTTTTGCAAAAATCGTACCGCAAATCTATCGGCCTGATTTCAGGCGTTTTCGGCAGTTATCGGGGGGAAGGGGGCATATTTACAGGAAACCGGGGGGGGGCAGGGCCGAAAAGCGAGTCACAATTTTGACAATGACGTTTTTTTGACAGACCTGCGAGGGCGGGGATCAGAGCGATTCGGCAGCCTGGCGGGCGAGTCGCTGCCAGTCGGAATCTTTACCATGTTTTATGATTCGGTCAAAGTAGGCTTTGGCGACCTGCTTTTTCCCGTCCCGCAGGCTAAGTTCTCCGGCCTTGTAGAGAAACTCGTCCTGACGGGCATTCTTGGCAAGGTTAATCCCGTTTTCAAGCAGGCGCAGGGCTCCCTTGCGATCGCCGGCCGCATCCCGGGACATGGCGGCAACAAAATAGGCGTCCGGAAGCAGGCGCGCCGCAGCCTCCCCTCCGGAACCGGGTGAGGCCAGATACAGGTCAATCGCTTTGGCCGCCTGGGCATACTCCTTGAGCATGAAAAGTGAGCGGCCGAGGTAGTAATAGCTTTCGGGGCGCTGGGCCCGCTCCCCTTTTTTCAGCAGCCAGGCCAGGGAAGACCGGGCATCCTGATAGCTGCCGCCAGCAAACTGCAAGCCGCCCAGCCGCTCGAGAACAACCCGGGATCGGGGGTGGGACGGATATTTACGCAAAAATGACTGTAGAACCTTGCGGGCCATGGCGCTGTCACCGATCAGATCAGAATTCTCGGCAATCTCTTCATGCAGATACGCGGCATGGGCGGCAGACCAGGGGTGGGCCAGCAGCCCATCGAAGAGCTTGATTAACTCGATCGGACGGCCCGCCTCATCATAGGCCCGGGTGACTTTTTTCAGGAAATCAGGCAACTCAACACATCCGGCCAGATAATCGTGGTGTTCCTCGACAAAGCGCACCAGACCGGCAGGGTCTTTGGCCCAGGCTGACTCCTGAAACGCCAGCGACACAAGGACTTCACGGATCGTGCGACAGACCGCTGCGTAGACTCCTCGTGGATAGCGTTTCTGGAACGCGGCAACCTGCTGGAGGGCCTCCGGAGCCCCCGCATACATCGAAACCAGCAGCAGATGCTTGAACAACGCTTCTTCGCGCAGCTCAAAATCGCTGCTTTCGCGGGAAATCTGCTGGTACGTGTCACTTAAACTTCTGAAGTTCCATGGGGACGTTTGAAAAAAATCACCATCTGCCAGCCGCAGACGGGCCATCAGGCTCGCCTTGTTATCGCTGAAACGCTCCGAAACCGTACGATACACGGCCCGCGCTTCATGCTCATGCCCTTGGCGGGCTTGGATATCTGCCAGCCGGACCAGAAGCGCCGGAGCAAATTTTTTGTCGGAAAGCCGGCTGATCAATCCGCTCAACAGCATCCGTCCGCCCGGGAGGTCCCCGCTGCGGGCTATGCTGTCCCCGTAGTAGAACGTTGTGGCCGGATTCAGGTTCAGGTAGTCAGGCCAGAGTTTCTCCGCTTCACGAAATGCCGCCAGCGCCTGGGGATATTTCTGCAGTTTGTACCATGTTTCGCCAAGCCGGTAGAGAGCCAGCGGCTTTACCGGTCCGCTGCGGCCGGTAAAGGGCGCAAAACCTTCCTCCGCCTCGGAGAGTCGCCCTTTGTAAAGCGCCGCCTCCGCCGCCATAAAAGCCTGGCCTCCCGCCTCGTCGAACAGTTTTTTCAAGACGTTCCGATCTGTCGGCTGAAAGGGAATTTCTGTTTTCAGGGGAGGATCAAAATCGCGGATCAGCTTTTCAATACCGGAGCGGATTTTTTCTCGCCCAGCCAGAACCGGCAGAACAGTGCCAGACTGATTTACACCCCGCCCCACATCGAGGGTCACCACGCTGACGCCCTGCCTGGTTAAATCCCGGACACCTGCTCCGGAGGCGGCCTGAAACGTCACCAGCAGATCTCCACCCCGGCGGGAGAACACAAGGCCGCCGATACTCTGGTCTGAATAGCGGCGGAACTTCCGGAAAAGGGGGCCTTCCGTATCGCGCAGCGTAATCCTGACCCGGTTTCCTGAAAGCCGGGAAAGCGCATAGACCGGCGGAGCGTCAAGCTTGAGCGCGAGCCTGGTAAATCCCTGGTGCGGGCGGATATCAACCCGGTACACCCGACCTGGGGTTGATGCCTCGGCCAGCCCGGAACAGCAGACCAGCAGCACAATCGCACACGCCAGGATGTGCCGGACAGGGGCGACAAACCACCGGGCGGGACTCATGGTTCCGGCACCTTGCAGAAGCGGCGGATTTTTGCGGAAATTTCCTCTTCGCCGCACGGCTTGATGATGATGTCGCTGGCACCGTACTTGAGAGCTTTCAGCACGGCCGTCCGCGTCCAGCGCTGGGCGCTCATGATGATCGGAGGCGGCGCATCCTGGCGAATGGCATTGACCTTGATGCAGACCGCCAGTTCACGGTCATCGGCATCAAGGGAGCCGATCAGGACCATCCGCACCGCCCGGCCACTGAACAGTTCCTTGATATCTGCGTTAAGCGTCCCCTCAACAACATCAAATCCGGTAAAAGCGACCGCCTCGGCCATCAGTTTCCGTTCTGATTCGTCATCTTCCAGAACGACAATACTGTCGATACCCGATTCACCGGCCTGCTCCGGAGAGGCTACGGGGTCAGCAGGAACCTCCGCATCAACAGCCGCCTTATCGACGGCAGCAGGCGCTTCTTCCGGCGCCTCGGAAGGGGGGTCGTAGCGATTGCCAAGATCAGCCGGGATCAGCACATCAAGGTGATTGAGCTCCTGGTCCGGCATCTCCAGCCTGGAGCGGAACATCAGATACTCACCGTCAGGAAGCGGCTCCTCCGGGCTCAACTGGTCGACATCGGGAATGAATTTTTTCGGGGCGAGCAGTTTCAGGCGGACTTTTTCAGGCAGCGTCCCCTGAAATACCGTGTTGAAAGAGCCGTTGATCATGTTGGCGATTTCGGCAAACGCATCGATATCGTCATTTTCAATGATCGAAAGCCGCTTTTTTTCCTGGATACGGGCCGGAGGAATTCCGAGCAGGATGCTGCTCATGACAATCGCATCGCGGAGTGAAAAAACCAGATAGAACTGACCGTTATAGGCTTCGCGAGACTCAACGCCGATCACGAAGCAGGAATCGTCAAGGCCGCCGAAATACGAGGTTTTGCTAGTTGCGAGGGAGTCAACGAGAGTGATGGAGAGCTCCTGCCCCAGAAGCATGCCGCTCTCTTCTCCGGCCTGCTTCAGGGCAGAACTCAACATCTCATGTAGCGTGGTGTATCCATCCATCAGGAGCGATCTTCCGGTGTGGGCACGAGGTAAACGCCAGTGGCGTCAGGGCACGGCACATGCAAAAGTAATGCTAATCTTCCTTCTTGAGGGTCAGCCCGACCAGAAATCTTTCTTCTTCAATCATAAAGGGGATAACAACACAATCGATATCTGAAAGAGAATTGACCGTGTATTCTTCTCCTGATATCACCGTCGGGATCGAAAGCTTGACATCGAGCCCTCCCTTGGACAGGACCTGCTTGACACTTCCACCCAGCATATTGGCAATCTCGCCAATCGCGTCGTTTAAGTCCTCGTTGACCTCGTCACACTCCATGCCGAGCATGCTCGACGTCACCTTGAGCGCGAGGGAGACCGGGCAGTGGATTGAAATCACCCCCGAGTAGGTTCCCGCAAACCCAACCATGCCGGTAATACTGCACTTGAAGCGGTTTATCGGATCCCTGAGCGGATATTCGTCCGTGGGGTCCATCATCACCATGGTCGAAAACACTTCGCGGGTAGCATCAATGACATAGGTTGCCAGCTGTTGCTCGGTAAACTTTGTCGAAGCCGCGATCTCCGCGTTCAGACTCATAGGAGCCCCCCCAGCTTTTCCTGCAGCTGGTCGGGAGTAAACGGCTTTTTGATGCTGTCGCTGGCACCGCTTGACATGGCCTCCTTGAGGATCTCCTCTCCACCTTCAGTAGTGATCATCACGATCGGAACCGCATTGCCGTTGGCACGAACCTGCTTGATGAACTCGAGGCCATCCATATTGGGCATGTTGATGTCGGAAAGAATCAGGTCGATCTTTTTGCCGGAGGCGATTTCGTTCAGCCCTTCAATCCCGTCGCCGGCTTCGTAGATGTCGTCCACGGTCAGGCCAGCCTGCCTGAGTGAGCGGGAAATGATTTTTCTCATGGTGGAAGAGTCGTCAACGATAAGAATGTTCGCCATGCCTGTGTTCCTCCTCGTGTATTGAGCGCGCTGGGCGTCTGTTTGTTCGGAAATTCCGTGCCCGAATTAATAGCATAAATTCAATAAAATTCATCTCTTTTTTATTGTTCGTTACCCGTCGGCAATCACCGAGGCAGCCCGCAGAAAGCGGTCGACCTGGGCCGGCGAGCCCGCCTCGCTGTAAAGTCGCAACACCGGCTCGGTCCCCGAGGGCCGGATCAGCAACCAATCGCCGTTTTCAAACATGAACTTGAAACCGTCACTGAAATTGGTGCCGGCCACTCGATGGCCATCAATCTCGGACGGGGGGGCTGATGAAAGACGGCAGATCAATTCCTGCTTGGCTGCATCTTCAATCCGACGATCAATGCGACGGTAGTGGAAATGGCCAATCTCATCCATGGTTTCGTCAAGCATCTGACGCAGCCCCTTTCCGCTGACCGCCATGGACTCCAAAAGGAGCAGCCCGAGCAGGATGCCGTCACGCTCCGGGAGATGCCCCTTGACCCCCAGCCCTCCCGACTCCTCGCCTCCCATCAGGATATCCCGATCCAGCATCAGCTCACAGATGTGCTTGAAGCCGATCGGCGTCTCAAACAGCTCCAGGCCAAATTTTTCGGCCAGAAGGTCTATCATCCGGGTCGTCGAAACGGTTTTTACCACCGCCCCGGTCAGCTTTTTATGGCTGATCAAGTGCTGCAGCACCACCGTGAAGATGTTGTGTGATGAAAAGAATTCGCCGTTTTCATCCACAGCTCCGATCCGGTCTGCATCGCCGTCAAGCGCAAGACCGACCCGGTACCGGCCGCTTTTTACCAGCCCGGACAGTTCGGCCAGATGCTCTCCGATCGGCTCGGGCGGCTGCCCCCCGAAGAGCGGATTGGGTTCGGTGTGAATTTCATCCACCGCTCCCAGCAGCCGGGGGATAAAGCCGGTCCCGGCACCGTACATCGGGTCAACCAGCGCTGTGATGCCTGATTTCCTGATCAGATCAAGGTCGACATAACGGCCGATCTGCCGGAAATATCCTTGGCAGGGATCAAACAGTTCCACGAGCCCCCTGCTGCAGGCCTCATCAAACGGCATGGCAACCGGGCGGCGGTTGTTATCGGCATTGTACGCTACGATCTCCTCAAGAACCTTCGTCGTCGAAGGGCGGGCGGAACCGCCGAAAGCTTCCTTTACCTTGAATCCGTTGTATTCCGGTGGATTGTGGCTGGCGGTAATCATCACGCCGGCTCCGGCACCCGACTCCCGTACAGCCCATGATACCGCCGGTGTCGGGGCGTAGTCGTCCGTCAGGCGGACGCGAATCCCGTTTCCAGCGGCAATGCCGGCAACACATCGGGCAAAATCACGGGAAAGAAACCGGCGGTCATATCCGATCACCAGCCCTTTTCCCCCGAGCCCCTCGCGATTGAGATAATCCATGGTGGCCTGGGCCACCAGCGACAGATTTTCAAAGGTAAAATCACGGGCAATAACCCCCCGCCACCCGTCAGTTCCGAATTTTATCTGCATTCACCCCTCCGTGGCATTTTTTTCCATAGCATACAGCCAGACCAGTATCTCTGCAACCGCCCGGTAGAGTTCAGGCGGGATGTACTGGTCGGTATCAACCTGCATCAGGAGCGTCACCAGTTCCGGTGACTCGTGAACATACACTCCCGCTTCGTGGGCACAGGCAATGATCGCCTCGGCGGTTATCCCGCTACCCCGCGCCACGACAACCGGGGCATACTGCCCCTGCTTGTAGGAAAGTGCGGCAGCCTGTCGTTCATCAGGAGAGCGCGGCATGGCGAACCCCTATGTCAGCGGCTTCCAGACCGGCTGCCCCGAGCTGCCCGCACAATACAGGGACTCCGGCCTGAAGCTGTTCCACCGCCCGAGGGCGGTCAGCGGTCACGTCGATCCAGAGCCGGCGGCCGTCGAGCCGCAGATGGGTTCTGATGCTGCCAAGCCGTGGAAGATCGATGGTCAGCCCGGTTTCCCACAAGCGTTCCCGCTCCCCCTGGCTGCCGCGCCGGGCATCCCGCTCGGCAACACTCCACTCCATCGGCTGGCCGGGAAACAACTCCCCCCGAAACAGCAGCTGGCCGTTTTGCAGGCTGTTCAGCTGTTCGCGGATAACAGGCAGGCTGCGCTGGTCGGCGATCCCCTCGTGGGGTGCTGATGCTGCATTTTTCATAACAGACTCGATCAGTTCTACCGTTGGCGCGAACTGCCGGGAGACAGTTTCGGGCCCCACATGGGGTACCGGCAGGCTCACACGGCGCGACAACCTTCCCTGGGGCTCACGCAAAAGGTCTTCCAGCCGGTAGTCGCCTCCGAACCATCGAGCCAGATGGGACTCATAAAACAGACCGCTCTCCCGCAATCCCTTTTGCAGCATGGTACCGACCTGGCCCGCTTCGGATGGCGGCTCCGACAGGAGCGTCCTCATCAGCCCGAAAACCGCCTGGGCCGGAGCCTGATCAGCCGCCCCCCCCAGAAATCCGCTCAGCCAGCGGCCGGTATCGCTGACCCGCGCATCCCCCGGCCGGCCAAAACGTGCCATCAGAAACGTCGGGTGTGGTTCGTCAGCAATAAAGAAAAGGTTCAGCCGTTCGCCGGCCCCGATCCCCCGGGGCAGTGACAGCTCAAGCGACCGGCCGCCGACCTGCACCATGAAGCGACCGCCGCCCAATGCCGCCACAACGTCGCCTTTGAGCTGCTGTCCAGGCTGCAGACCGGTTGCCGCCTGCTGGCCGATCGCTTCCAGAAGGGCCAGGCGGTTCCCCTTGATCAGTCCCTGGAGCAATGTTGCCATATCATTGTTTAAGACGATTCCGTTTCCGGGTTGCAGAGACGCCTGACCATGGCCGTACCCCGAATCTGTGGCATGGGCATCCTGCTCGACCGGCCGGCGGACGAGCGGGCCGTAGAGCCGGGCCTCATCACGGATGACGGTAAATGCCGGAGAGTCGGCAGGCAGGCTGGTCAGGACCGAGTTGAGCCGTTCCAGCACACCGGTTTGCTGAAGTGAAAGCCCCCCTTCGGAGTGTTCGAGGACACTCAGCCAGCGGCTGGCCTCGCTGAGAAGGCCGGGAGTGGTCTCCTGCAGGCGGGGCAGTGCGAACAATGGCTTGGGCTGTGAGGCGATATAGGTCAGGCGCAGGATGTCGCCGGCCTGCACCGCCCGGGATAGCAGCAGTTCCAGCGAGGTGCCGGCCACCTGTACGAGCACCCGTCCCCCCGGCAGGGTCCCGGTTACCAGGGCCTCCACCTCCTCCCCCGGCATGAGCGGCAGCGGCCCCAGCGGCTGGCGGGCCGCCTCGGCCAGCAGAAAACGAGAGCTGCGGGCAATGTGCTGCAGGATCTGGGATGCGTTGGCCTCGAATGCCGCCAGGCGGGATTGCTCCGGGGCCGGGCTGCGCTGCGCTCCCTGCGGAAGCCCCCCCTGATCGCCGCGCCCCGGCTGATAGTCATCCGGTGACTGGGGCGGCCCCTTGACCGCTTCCAGCATGCTGCGCCCGTAGGTTGCCGCCTCATCCATCAGGTTGGCCAGAACGCCCGTTTCCCCCGATGAGCGCCGCAGAATATCAGCGATACTCTGCAGCGACGAGCGCAGCCTGGGATCGAGAATCTGTTCACTGCCCACCAGCAGGCTCAACAGACGGGAAGCATCCGAAAGGCTGACCGGCGGCGAGATGCCCCCCTGGCGGGCAATCGCAAACGTTGAGCGTGGATCTTCGGAGACAAAGGTCATCTCCAGGGTCTGCCCCGGCCGGACCGCCATGGGCAGTTCCATCGTGAACCGCTCGCTGCCGATTCGCACCTGGGTCCGGTTTCCCGGCTGCAGCGTGGTCAAAACCTCGGCGGTCACCCGCTGGCCGGGGGAGAGGCTCAGCCGTGTTCCGGCCTCCTGGTCCGCTCCGATGAAGGAGATGTTCGAGGCGCGGGCCAGCAGGTCATAGACCTGCTGCTGGATGTCGGAAGATGGTATCATACGTTACCTGTGCCGGAGAAACCGGTAAGCAAGGCGAGCAGTCCGAATGTAGGCGAATAAGATGTTATTGGCCTGTTCACGCGCGCGTGGACAGGAGATCTACCCAAACAGAACATTTATGGGGAGATGGAAAGCAATAATCCTTTTTCCCGATAATGTTTCACGTTTCTGGTAGCAACCTTATATCCCTTAACAATTGCCGTTGCTGCAATAAGGCAGTCAAGTGAAGTAAGCGTAACTCCTTTAGCGCGATATTTTCGATACAATTCCCCACCCTTAAATGCAATCTCTGGAGTAACGGGTTCAACACCGCAGGCCTCTATAAAATTATACGTCACAACCTTCTCCGTATCACGCATGCCAGCTGTCAACTCGTGCACAGTCAACACACTTATCATCGCTTGGCCATCGCTCCACAAACCACCTATCAGAGGTTGTGTGTAGGCAGCCCCCCGCAGAAAGTCAATTGCAATATCAGTATCAATGAGAACGCCCGGCATAATCGCGATCCCCCTCTTTTCTTAGGTCGTTCACAATGTCTACGCTTGTGTCTTCCCTACCTTTCCAACTGCCAAAGGATTCCATTGCCTTCTGCACTTTTCGTTGGCGGATATGTTCCCGCAGGGCCTCAGTGATGAAGCTGCTTACGTTTTTCGACATCGTTTTAGCTTCTTGAAGGAGATCGTCGGGTAGGGTAATGGAAGTTTTTACGAGGTGCATATATCCTCCTAATTAGTAGTATATAAATATACTACTAATTAGTATGTGAAATGTAAAGGATGGTTTATGTAACGTCTACGCTTTTGCTCCCTCATGCCTTTTCTAAGTTGTTCTTTGTCCAACGGGCCGGGCCTTGACCCGAGCCGGGGCGTCTTTCAGTCCCGGTCGGCGTCCAAGGGCCTGGTTGAGCACGCTACTTCAATTTTTTTCCTTCCAATCCGAACCATGAACCTGTGTATTAATGTAATCAATTAGGAATTCACGCTTATCAGTTTTGAATGCGGTTTGCTTCCCCTTTAATGCTGCGATTCGGTCCGCAAGATCAGCCTTATAGTCTGCAATATTGGTTTCGCAATCCTTAATTGCATCAAGAATTTCTTCTTTTTCTTGGGGGTCTTTACACGATTTCAATTCTTCTTTGAGACTCATGATTTCTTCTTTTTCATCGTTGATTGATCCTTCGATGTCTTCCTTTTCCTCGTCGATATATATCTTGAAATTTTCGTCCTGTTCCTTCATTTCATCGGCAAAGTATTTGACATGATCAGCGACTTCTTCTTTGTCTAAGTAGCCGATTTTTAGCATCCATTCCCTAAATATCTTTTTCGCTTCTGTCGTTGAAATCGGGGCGTCAACAGGTTGAAGATTTTCTGGCTTCAAAATCGGCATAACCTTCTTTTGCGGTTCACTCTTGCCGAAAAGGAAATCTAAAATTCCCATGCTACCTCCTCAAGTAAAGAACAATTCAGCTTTATTGTCATTATTCTCTGCTCAACGGCTCGTGCCCNNATTATTCGGCTGTAGCCATTACTGATTGTCAGGTTTTTCTGATTGAAAAAGATGCCATTGCCAAACTTATAACCGTGAGTAAGATATTCATAATTTTATTCATTATTACCTTTCTCCTGTAAATTGTCGTATTAATTTCTTGTATTCAACGGCTCGCGCCCTTGACCCGCACCGGGGCGTTTCTCAGCCCCGGTCGGTGCCCAAGGGCCTGGTTGATCTCTTGGCGTTCCCTTCAAAGGCTGCACAAGGCGCTAAATTCGTGGAAGTTTCTTGTAGACTTTTTTAATGCCTGCCCTAAAGGCATCAGAAGGAGGTCAATTTCGCGTTTCGTCGCACCGGCCTTAACCATATCGTTCAGATGCCTCACATAAATGTTGTAACAATCAACGGCACTGCTTCCTGAACCTGCCTCTTTCCATTCCTCTCTTGTGTTCATAAGAAGTCTTTTGCATTTTGCCTTCTCATCTGCTGTCAAATTGCCACAGATGGCCCACATGGCACGAATAGCATGCTGATCGTATATCGGATTATTTGCGTTCTTAAGATGTTTAGCGAAAGCGAAAAAGACAACGTCAGAGTCCGTTGGCTGTGAGTTATTTTCTGAATATTGCATTGCGAACTTTTTATAGGATTTCCATTTCCCAAGTTTCCAAAGTAAAGCCTCCGCAAGATTTCTAGGCGTCTCTGCACTGTCGTTTATGAAGTTATCCGTATTTTCTAGCTTCGGAAAGGTTTCGTAATCATATTGGTATCCGAGAGTGGCTAACTCTTCGATTGCTTTGGCTACAGTCTCACTTGTCATCCCGCCACTAGAAACGGACTTTTGAAGACCGGCTATCAAATCAGGTAAATTCATCATTTCTCTAGATCAACATCATAAGGCACACAGGCCAGCGGGGCTTTTACCGTTGTCCAGTACGGCCGCAAGTTGGGCCTTCGTCATTCTAATAGACCTGAGTGTGCTTACTATTTCTTTTTTTTTACCTTATTGCGTACAAAGTCAGCTATATAAATAATTAATAGAAAAAATATTATTGCAATTACAATAACTCCACTTATGTCATCACTTAATTTAACTTTTTGAAGATAATGACCTGCACTTACTGGCAAAAATTGAATTATTTTTTCCAATAATTCAATAATTAATGTTTTCATCAGCTCGGCACCTCTTTAGTCATGACCACCCGCAGAGCGGGTGGCTTGAGGAAAGCCCCTAAAAGGGGCTAGGTTTCTTGGGTAAAGTCCAGCTCCTCTTGTTTATCCAAATGCTCTTGGTCTCTCACGTAGGCTCGGATCATTTCTTCATCCAAGCCAACGGTGCTGACACAGTAACCTCGTGACCAAAAGTGTTTGCCAGTAAAACCTTTCTTGATTCCGTGAATCTTACGGTGGACATGGATTGCCGATTTACCTTTCAGGTATCCGACCACCATTGCAATGCTGTACTTCGGTGGAACACTCAACACCAGATGGATATGGTCAGGCATGGCGTGACCTTCGATGAGTTCCACTTCTTTCTGGCGGCACAACTGACGGATGATTTTCCCGACATCTCCGCGAAGACGACCATACAAAACCTTCTTACGGTACTTCGGGACTATCACCACATGGTATTTGCACTCCCATTTCACATGGGCTAAACTTTGCCACTCTCGCATGGCATTTCCTCCTGTT
>DCNF01000075.1:37775-45807 GCA_002322035.1 Geobacter sp. UBA1603 | reverse complement strand
TAAGAACCTATCCGTAAATAAAGCCTGCTTTTCTGAAGGCGATTATGGCCGCAGCCATGTGTAATAGTGCTTCATAGGAATTGGTGAGTTTTTCGTATCTCACCAATAGCTTTCTGAATCTGTTGAACCAGGAGTGAGCAACCTCGACAATCCATCGTCGGCATTTAAACTCTGGATTGTCTTTCTTCTCCTGCATCTCTTCACCCCGTTGCTTTACATGCGGGATGTAGTTCCGGTCTTTGATAGCTTTCTGCGCAGGTTCTCCGGTGTAGCCCTTATCTGCACATAGATGCTGCTCCGTATCTGGGCGAACAATGATGATTTCATCGAGTACAAGCTCAAGTTGACTCACATCGTGCCTGTTTGCTCCGGTTACGACTATCGATAAGGGGACGCCACGCTCGTCCACCAGAATATGGCGCTTGCTTCCGTTTTTTTCCCCGATCAGTCGGGTTACGACCTACGGTTTCTTGAGCCAGTGGAGCTTTGGTCATTGCGCCATCTATACTTTGCCAGTGCCAGGCAATGCCTTCCATCTCATCGTACTCGGCAAGACCTGCACGCCAGATGGAAACAAAGAAGCCGGCATGCATCCAGCGCATGAAATGGGTGTGGATTGCACTCGGACTACCAAAGCGCTCTTTTGGCAATGCCTTCCATTGGCAACCGGTACGAAGTACGTACATAATGGCTTCAAAGATCTGCCGATGCTCCATCGGCTTTCTGCCGCAGCCAGACTTGCGGCGATAAGCTTTGTTAGGATCACGCTCTGGAGAAGGAATCAATGGAGAGACTTTCTCCCAAAAGGCATCAGAAACTTCCCATGATTGAATCTTTGCCATAACACCCTCCCAGCAATATTGATGAACGCTGGAAGGTTATCGTACCAGAAATGCTGCAGAAAGTATATTTTATTTACGGATAAGCTCTAAGTATAAAACGCTCATAACCAGTACTTACGACAAGGGTGGCTCCTTTTGATCCATTTGCTATATTTGCAATACTTTGTACATTATCGATAATTAACTGCATTTTTTTTGTCGGTTCATACATTTTTAGTCGGTTATCAATAACTCCGGGGCCGACGATAATGCGTGCTGAAACTAAACTTGCCAGAACCGTAACTACCCATACTGCTCTTGTAATCATAGTAAAACGTTTAAACGTGGCACTATTGGGAACCTTTATTTGGTCAAACAATGTTATTAGCTGTGTCACTAATAGCGCCAATGACACTGGGAATATATAACGAGTTGAGGCGAGTCCACCCGTACTGACAACAATAAGAGAATAAAAAGCAAGATATATGATAATAAATATAAATATTACAGAACGCCAATTATTCTTTAAATTGAGTTTAACCAATATCACTGATAACAAAATATTAATGATAAACAAAGGGTCTGTGAAGGCAATCTTTAAAAAATTGGCCAGATGTTTCTGAAGTGTAACTGATGTTACTATACGGCCGTGATGTGAAACCCGCGCCCCATAATAGGATATAAGTAGGTATTGCTTACTTGATGACAGGGATACAGTGCAAAATAAAAAATAGTGAGAGCTGCTGCTCCTGTGATTAGTACCTTTTTTCCAGCTTTCAGTTTGGTGATAATAAACAATAATATAAAACCTGAAATCAATAAATTAAATGGAGCCGTAGTCGGACGAAAGATCGATGCTGATAGCGGCAACACAACCAGTAATATTATTTCGAACCATGTTGCTTTTCTATTTTGCAAAATAGAGCGACCAGTTTCAAGAAGTGCCAAGGTAAAAGCAGAAAGTACAAAAACACTAGCAGTATTTGCGAGTACTTTTGAACCACCAAGAGGTATGAGGGCTAAGGCACCAACTAGGAAGTAGCCTTGAATGGGTGAGTTCGTTGTTCTTTTTGCTGTGATGACAATAAAGAATAGAATTAGGCCTAGTACAGGTTCAACAAGACTTAGGCCTCTTATGCCGATCCAGTGCATTACGGGTGCCTGCAGTGCATAATTTCCGCCAACTGAAAACAAACGACGTTCACTTAAAGGTTGTATTGTTTTCATGATGTCGGAATAGAAATCATTGGCAAATACTAAATAGGCTGTGTTGTCGTCATTCCCATTATTGACTCGGTGATTAAATATTCAAATATTTGTTGATTTGTGATACATTCTGGGCATGGAAAAGACAGACGCCCGGAAATTGAATTCTGAAACCCAGTACGAGCTTCGCAAGCAGGTTATCCGCCTGCGCAAGAAGGGCAAGTCGAACCAGGAGATATCTGATACCGTTGGTATATGTCACACCCATGTGAGCACCATCTGGCAAATGTACCAGAAGGGCGGCCTTGAAGCCCTGAAGCCAAAGGTGCGGGGCCGCAAACATGGTGAACAACGTAGTCTGACCGCTGAACAGGAGGCGGTGGTCAAAAAACTTCTGGTAGACAAGACCCCTGATCAACTGAAACTCCAGTTTGCCCTGTGGACGCGAGATGTCGTCCGATTGGCTATCAAAATGGAGTTCAGTATTGATCTGCCGTCTCGTACCATAACCGACTATCTCAAGCGCTGGGGGTTTACGCCGCAAAAGCCGACCAAGCGTGCTTACGAGCAGAACCCCAAGGCTGTTGAGCAGTGGCTTGAGACAAGTTACCCGGAGATTACGGCCCGTGCGAAGAAAGAAAAGGCCGAAATCCACTGGGGTGACGAAACCGGCGTTCAAAACGATGCCTACAACGCCAAAGGCTTTGCCCCCAAGGGTCAGACGCCGGTTGTCAGGCTTACTGCCAAAAGAGCCAGTATCAACATGATTTCGACGATCACCAATCAGGGGAAAGTCAGATTCATGCTGTACAAAGAAACCATGACAGCGCCGGTATTCATCAAGTTTCTGTCGCGGCTCGTCAAAGATGCAAAGAGCAAGATATTTCTGATCCTGGACAACCACCGGGTGCATCACAGCAAAGATGTCAAAGCATGGCTCGAAAAGTACAGGGAGCAGATAGAGCTTTTCTACCTGCCATCCTATTCACCAGAATTGAACCCTGATGAATATCTAAACGGAAACCTGAAGCAGAAAGTCCGCTCAGGCATACCGGCGCGGTCACAGAAGGATCTGGTTAAGAAAACACGTTCGTTTATGAAAACCCTGCAAAGGCGACCGCATCATGTGCGGAGTTACTTCAAGCATCCGAAAGTTGCCTATGCAGCATAGTTTGACTCTTTAACCACCGGAGCAATAATGGCTGCCGGAAAAGCAAATAGCCAATATAAAATCACACCTATAATGAGCGCTAGTAATAAGTATTCTTTTCTGAGCTGAATAAATAAAAGGCTAATAGCCGCCAAAACACAGAATAAAAATCCAATTGTAAGAAACAATGGTCGAATACCTATTGGCAAATCCCATTGTGCAAGAAGAGAGTAGATTCCAATAAATAGGAAGACATAGACCCACCCAGCATTTTTTGAATCTGAGCCTGACATATTGAACGCTTCAGCTTCATTCATTTCTTTGAAAGATACTTCAGGAATGTTCATCGATTTCGACCCGTCTGTACAAAATTCACTTCCGAGCTCACGGCATTATTAAGGACATTTACCCGATCCTGATTCACCATCACTGAGCTGTTTTTTTCGAAGACAATCGAATAGTCAGCCTGCTCGCTACTATCGTCTAACAGGCGACCAAGGTACTCTCCAAAAAAAGCCATCATTATGAACTGCATCATGAACAGGGCGGACATGAAAAGGATTGTAGTAGTCCAACCCTCGACAACGTGGCCTTTCACCAAATGAACCAGTAAACTGTATACGGCAAAGGTAAATGCTGAGATACTCCCAAGTAGACCAAGGCCTGACATCCAACGTAAGGGCCGGGATGAATTAAATACCATCAGTCGCAGTAACCCTCTTATCCCAGCAAGTAGAGAGCTGGGGGGGGGCTGTATATCTGTAGGAAGGAGTGAGTAATTGTAAGCGGTTTGCGGGTAACCGGTTTTTTGGATTCTCATGGATAATTGGTGATGAAAACGTCCGGTACATGTTACAGAATTTACTGCCCGGCGACTGAGACACCTCAGTCCAGTTGCATCACGGGGCAACGAATAATCAACCATCTTCAGGATGTTGTCCGCCATTGAACGAAACACTCTGTAAGCAAGTGTGCGTGACTGGCTTGCAACCCCCACTACTACATCGAATCCAGATTTGCAGATGTCAACTGTCTCGGAAATGGCTTTCAAAGGATCTTCTGAAGGATTGAACATGACGACAAAATCACCGATTGCATTCTCCAATGCCGCTGCCCACGCTACATCCGGATGCACTTGCGCCGTCAACTGTATGTACCGTAAACTAGGAATATGTTTTAAGACAGCTTCGTCCTGCAGCGAGTAAGCTTTCGATGTCCCTTGACCAATCACAACAACCTCATAATCAGAGAAACGCTCGTCCAGATCGCGCTGTATGCGAAGCAGGTCATTTTCGAGAGTGGCAAGAGGCTGGTTTTGTACAAGTACAACAGAAACGAATGAATCGCTTTTCACAATAATACTCCGTAAGATTACTCTAGAAGATTCTGTGTTGTGATGGCCTCAACGGCATCATAGACATTATCTATCTTGCCACCCATGATACAGTGGAAACCTTTCAGGCCATGATTGGGTAGGAACAGGATTGGCCGCGAGTCGTCAGTCTCGCTGCGTGGTAGTATAGTTTTGACTTCCCAGAGAGAACTTTGATAGCTGCATTCTGACAGCACGGGAATATAGCGGGCTGCATCCTTTTGCATATAGCGCCATGCGCTGTTACGCTGAGCAGAAGCGAACTTGGCGTGCGCATCTTCATATTCAATCCCATCGCCGTCTCTCCACTCATAATGGGGGGTATAGCGAACATGGCTGAACGTGTGCAAACCGGCGGGCGGAAACGGCATAACAGAGAAAAATGGGCCGCACATGACCGTAATGCCGAGTTGCTTCAATTGATCCGGTACCTCGACCAGGCACATTTCTGTCATCTCATGCTTGAGTGGCACAAAATTGATGCCGGAATGTGCATTAACATAATTGATGCGTGAATACGTACAGTTAAACACATGGTCTGCACAGATTGTTTCAGTCTCTTCCGATACCTCATTACGAATCTCCGCCAACAGACCTTCACCCTGCTGTCTGACCGACTCCACCGAAGTATTAAGTGATGAAACTACTGTAGATGAGGCAAGGCGCTCTATCATCACGTCACGCAATTTGACCGCATCGAAGGCATATTCAACGACCGAAAAACAGGCCTCTATCAAGGCTGGGTTAGTCAATGCCTTTATTCTGTTGGGCGCCAACTCGCATTGTGCGCCGATTCGCTCACAAAATTTCAAGAACTGCTTGGCCGAGACTTTCCCCAATGGGTTGCCTATCAGATAATACTTTTCAAAGTCAGAATCGACACATTCACGGAATTCGCTAACAAAACGTGGGAAAGATATCCGAGATCGCAGGGCAGTCAAAACGCTGCGGGGATAATGGTAGCCGTTGTGAACACGTGCCTGATTGGCGTAGGAGGCTCGTGTCATGAATTGCGGTTCCTTCTCAACCAGTCGCACAGCACAACCTCTTTGAGCAAAATGCTCGGCGAGGTACATGCCGAAGAAACCGCCGCCTATGATAAGAATCTGCTTCATTTGTCAGCCTTGATTTGTTAACGCGAATGATCCTGCCCGTTCCTCGCACACCTTGCACCTGGAGTTTTTTCCGAATCCGTCAGGCAAGGTGATATTCATGATGCCGTATCCCCGATGATGTTTCCGTCCTTGAACGTGATTCTCCTGCGGGCGTATGCCGCCACGTCCGGCTCGTGGGTCACCATGATGATGGTGATCCCCTGCGTGTTGAGTGATGTAAAAAGGTTCATGATCTCTTCGCTGGTCTGGCTGTCCAGGTTGCCGGTCGGTTCGTCGGCCAGGATTACCGCCGGGCTGTTGACCAGGGCGCGGGCAATGGCAACACGCTGCTGCTGGCCGCCCGAAAGCTGGCTTGGATGATTATTCTCCTTGCCGGCGAGCCCCACCTTTCCCATGGCCTCCAGCGCCATCCGGCGGCGCTCCTTTGCGCCTATACCGGCGTAGATCAGGGGCAGTTCAATATTCTCAACCGCCGGGGTTCGGGCCAGCAGGTTAAAACCCTGAAAGACAAAGCCGAGTTTCCTGTTGCGGATATCGGCCAGTTGGTCACCGTTCAGGCCCCCCACCGCGATGCCGTCCAGCAGATACTCGCCCGAGGTGGGGCGGTCAAGGCATCCAAGGATGTTCATGCAGGTTGACTTGCCGCTGCCGGAGGCTCCCATGATGGCCACGAACTCACCGGAAGCCACGCTGTAGGATACGCCTTTGAGCGCCTCGAACTGCTGGTCACCCATGATGAATACGCGACGGATATCGGTTAAAATGATAACTGGTGGCATATGCCGTCCCTTATTGCTGAACGGGCGAAGCAGAGATAACCCCAACTTCGCCCGTGATCATTCACCATGCGCTGTCTGCCGGCCTATTCTGTCCCGTCAGGCGAGCGCCTCTTTCACCGCCGATGCTACCGTCCGCACCTGTTCATCGCTCATCTCGGGATAGATCGGCAGTGACATGCAGCGGTTGGCCACATCTTCAGCCACCGGCAGGCTCACGCCGGCACAGTTCCCGGCGAATACCTCCTGCCGGTGCAGCGGAATCGGATAGTAGACCGCCGAGGCGATCTGCCGCTCGCTCAACTTCGTCATTATAGTGTCACGACGGTCGGTCAGCAGGGTGTACTGGTGGTACACATGGTTTCCCTTCCCGTCCTCGAAAGGCACAACCGCCGCATCCTTAAGTAGTTCAGAGTACAGGTGGGCAACCCGGCGCCGGTTGGCATTGTACTCGTCGATGTGTTTCAGTTTGACCCGCAGGATGGCGGCCTGCAGTTCGTCGAGGCGGCTGTTGTAGCCAATCATGCTGTGGTGGTAACGGACCCGGCTACCGTGGTTGCGCAGCACCTTCAACTCCTCGGCCTGTTCCCGGGTGGCACAGGTGACCAGGCCGCCATCGCCGTAGCAGCCGAGGTTTTTGCTCGGGAAGAAGCTGAAGCAGCCGAAGGAGCCGATGGATCCGGTCATGCCCAGCGGGGTTGAGGCGCCAAAAGACTGGGCGCAGTCCTCGATCAGCAGCAGGTTGCGCTGTGCGCAGAGCGCCGTAATCGGTGCCATGTCAGCCGGCTGGCCGAAGAGGTGCACCGGAATGACCGCTTTGGTCCTGGGGGTGATGGCCGCTTCGATCAATGCCGGATCGATGTTGAAGGTGGCCGGATCGATGTCCACATAGACCGGCGTGGCCCCGGCATAGCAGATTGCTTCGGCGGTGGCGATAAAGGTGAACGGGGTTGTGATGACTTCGTCGCCGGGGCCGATGCCTGCAGCGCGGATCGCCAGCATCAGGGCATCGGTACCGGAGGCGCAGGCGACCGCATGGCCGGCGCCAAGGTACTCGCACACTTCCTGTTCGAGGGCGCTGACGTTGGGGCCGAGGATAAACTGGGTGCTCTCCAGGGCGGTGAGCAGGGCCCGGTCCATCTCTTCTTTCAGCGCCAGGTACTGGGTTTTCAGGTCCACCATCGGTATCATGCGGTTCTCCCGAGACAGCTGTTGATTTTTAATGCGGTTTCCAGCGCCATGCGGCCGTCGTGGCCGCTCACTTCGGGTGCCTTCCCCTCACGGATCGCCCGCAGGAATGATTCGATCTCGTTTTTCAGGGCATCCGCCTCTCCCAGTTCCCGTTCATCAACTTTGACGTTGGGCACGCCGGGGAAGAGTTCGCCGGCACCCTTGCGGGCCATCAGCAGTTTTTTGTTCTGGAAGTCGAGGGTGATGTAGGCGTCGCGCTGGAACAGCCGCATTTTCCGTTCGCTTTTCAGGCTGATGCGACTGGCGGTGACGTTGGCGACGCAGCCGTTTTTGAACAGGATGCGGGCGTTGGCGATATCCTCCTCGCCGGTGAACACCGGGGCGCCGATGGCGTCGATCCG
>DCNF01000075.1:26401-37657 GCA_002322035.1 Geobacter sp. UBA1603 | reverse complement strand
ACCACATTGACATCGGTACCGCGCGGTTTGAACGGCGCAATCCGCACCGATTCAATGAAGAGCGGTTCGGCCAGCACTCCCTCCAGTGCCACCAGCACCGGATTGAACCGTTCCAGGTGGCCGACCTGGAAAACGACCCCCTGCTGCTCCGACAGGGCGATCAGCTCGTCCGCCTCGGCAATGGTGACGGTGATCGGCTTTTCGATCAGCACATGGATACCGGCTGCGAGAAATTTTTGTGCCACGGCATGGTGGTACTGGGTCGGCACCACCACGCTGACAGCATCGACCATGCCGATCAGCTCACGATAATCGTCAAAGGCCCGGGTGCCGAGGGCGGCGGCAATCTCCCGCGCCCGCTGCGGATCGCTGTCCGCCACGCCGACCAGTTCCACATCCGGCAGCTGGGCGTATTTCTGGGCATGGAAGTTGCCCAGGTAGCCGACGCCGATGACCGCAGCCCGTATGATGCTCATCCGCGGCAGAACCCGCGCCGGGAGCGCTCGATGAAACCAAGCAGGTAGTCGACCTCGGCACAGCCGTTGATTTCAGCCTTGATCCGGGCGATTGCCTCCTCGGTCTTCAGATTGGCCATGAACAGGGCCTTGTACGCTTTTTTCAGGTTGCTGACCGCCTCGTCAGAAAAACCGCGGCGTTTCAGGCCGATCAGGTTGAGGCCCCGTAGTTTGGCATCCCGCTTGCCGTTGGTGGCGATACAGTAGGGGAGGACGTCAAGCCCCACCATGGTGCCGCCGCCGATCATGGCGTGGGTGCCAATGGTTGAAAACTGGTGCACCGCCACCAGGCCGCCGAGGATGACGTTGTCTTCCACGGTGACGTGCCCCGCCAGGGTGGCCACATTGGCCATGACCACGTTGTTGCCGATAATGCAGTCGTGGGCGACATGGGAATAGGCCATGAACAGGTTGCCGTTGCCGACCACCGTTTCACCGTTGCCGGTGACCGTGCCCCGGTGGATGGTTGCGAACTCCCGAACCATATTGCCGCTGCCGATGCGGGTCCAGCACTCTTCACCCTTGTATTTAAGATCCTGGGGAGGTGCCCCTACCGATGATTGCGGAAATATCCGGTTATTCTCGCCGATGCTGGTCCAGTCGCCGATGATCGCGTGGGCGCCGATGGTTGTCCCCGTACCGACTCGTACCTGCTTTCCGATGATGGCGTAGGGGCCTACCTCGACACTGCTGTCAAGCACTGCCGAAGGGTCGATAATTGCGGTGGGATGTATCATGAGAAGTTCTCCGATTTCCGGTTATGCCGCTTTTTCGGCGAAGGTTGCTTTCAGCGCTGCCTCGGTGACCAGGCTGTCGCCGACAAAGGCTTTACCGTCTACACCCCAGATCCCACGGCGGTTAAAGGTGGTCGTGATCTCGATGCGCAGCTGGTCGCCCGGGAACACTGGTCGGCGAAACTTGGCATTGTCGATCGACATGAAGTAGGTTACTTTTTTCCGAGTTGCCTCATCTGAAGCAAGATAGGCCATGATGCCGGCCACCTGGGCCATGGCTTCGACGATCAGCACTCCCGGCATGACCGGGTGACCGGGAAAATGCCCCTGAAAAAATGGTTCGTTGATGGTGACGTTCTTGATTCCTACACAGCGCACTCCCGGATCAACCTCAACGATCCGGTCGACCATCAGAAACGGGTAGCGGTGCGGAAGAATCTTCATGATTTCATTAACATCCATGGGCAGAACCGGCTGTTCCATCATATTCACTCCTTTTCCGTTATGGTCTCACGTCCAGCAATCTTTTTTTCCAGCTCGGTGATTCTTTTCTTCAGTTCCGGCAGCTTTGGCACTACCGCCATGGCCCGCAGCCATTCTTTGTGGGGCATGACCGGGGAGCCGCTGAATATGCCGCTTGCGGGAATTGTTCCGGGAACTCCGGACTGGGCGCCTATCATCGTGTCGTCAGCGATCGAGAGGTGCCCGGCAACGCCGACCTGCCCCCCCAGGGTGACATGATTGCCGATCTTTGCGCTGCCGGAAATCCCAACCTGGGAGACAATCATGCAGTCTTCACCGATCTGGCAGTTGTGGGCCACCTGCACCAAATTGTCCAGCTTGGTGCCGCGCCTGACCAGGGTCGTTTCCAGTGCCGCCCGGTCGATGGTCGTATTGGCTCCGATTTCAACATCATCCTCCAGAACAACGATGCCGATCTGCGGAATCCGGTAGTAGCCGGTGCCGTCCGGGGCATAACCGAAACCATCCGAGCCGATGACGGCGCCCGGCTGAATGATGCAGCGGCTGCCGATCCGGCAGCGCTCGCGGATCACGGCATTGGCATGAATGACGGTATCATTGCCGATCGTAACGCCGGCGTAGATCACGGCACCGGGATGAACCACGCAGCGGCTGCCGATGACCACGCCGGAACCGATCGAGGCTCCCGGGTAGACGCTCACCCCTTCTCCCAGACGGGCATCTGCTGCGACACAAGCCTGCGGGGACACGCCCAGATCCGGGTGGGGTGCGGTATAGAACAGGGTCAGCAGCTTGGCAAAGCCGAGATACGGATTTGCCAGCTCGATCACCGAGCGACCGTATCGCTCGCCCCCCGGTGCCATAAGTACGCCGCCCGCCCCTGTCGTTGCCACTTTGGCAGCATACTTGGGATTGGCCAGGAAGGTTATTTTGTCGGGCCCTGCATTTTCCAGGGGTGCCAGACCGTTAACAGCAACCGTCTCGTCGCCGATCACCTTCCCGCCGAGGTATTCAGCCAGCTCCCTGCGGGTCCTGGTAGGTGTCATGGCTACTTCTTCCGGTTGGCGTTAAACAGCTTCAGCACCTCTTCGGTGACATCCGCTTTTTCGTCAACAAACAGCATCGCCTCGTTGCGGACAAAAATGAACGTGTACCCGTTTTTGCGGCCGAATTCCTGGATGACCTTCTCCATCCCTTCCAGGATCTTGCGGGTGAACTCTTCGTCCTTGCCCTGCAGCTCGTCCTGGGCGTCTTTGGTAAAGCGCTGAAATTCTTTCAGCTTCTGCTGGTAGTCCTTCTCTTTGGAGGCCCGGGCTGATTCGGAGAGCAGCATCCCCTGTTTCTCCAGTTCATCCTTGAGGCGCTTGAGCTCCTCCTGCTTGACGTTGATTTCATCCTGGTACTTCTTCAGGCGGGTGGCCAGCTGTTCCTTGGCCTCCTTGCCTGCCTCGGAACCGTTCAGGGCCCGCTGCATATCAACATAGCCAAACTTGGCGTCCGCCGCCAGTGCCGGGGCAGCGGCGATGCAGCCTGCCAGAAGCGCCATCACAACAATCCGTTTCATGTTAGTGCTCTCCTTTGTCCTGTAATGCAGCTGTTTAAAACATGCTGCCGATTGAAAACTCGAATCTGCCACTTGCGCTGTCTATGTCCTTGCGCGGATTGACCGGTACGCCGTATTCCAGCCGCAGCGGGCCGATCGGCGAAGCCCAGCGGATTCCCCCGCCGTAACTCATCAGCATGCTGTCGAACATTTTGGCATAGCTGCTGCTGGTTGATGTGCCGTAGTCGAAGAAAATAACCCCCTTGACGCCCGCCTCCTGGATCAACGGGAGCGACAGTTCGGCATTGCCGAAGAGCTCTTTGTCGCCGCCAAGGTAGATGGTGTTGGTCGAGGTGTTGGCATTAACATCACGAACGGTCTGGCTGGTGAGCGGTGACACGGTACGGGCTTTATAGCCGCGCAGTGAGTAGATGCCACCCAGATAAAACTTCTCGTCGATCGGAACCGGGCCGCTTACTTCGCCAACATAACCGAGCGTAATTTTGCTGGAAAAAATTAGTTTCTTGTAGAGTGGATTGAACCAGGTATGATCGGTCGCAATACGGTAAAACTTGTTGTCGCCGCCAAGGCCGGCGTATTCGGCTGAAAAGCTGTTGATCATGCCGGTTGAAGGGTCAAGCCGATAGTCGGTGGTGTTACGGGTGATGCTGCCAAAGACCGAACTGGTTGTCGTCGTGCCAGAGGGGTAATTGACCGGATCGATGCTATTGAGGTTCTTGTAGGATTCCGAGAGGTGATAAATATCCTTGATTTCGTACTTGTACATGAAAAACGTACCGATCTCGTCGCTGATCGGGTAGCCGCCCTTGATGTCACCGCCCAGCAGGCGCCGGCTGTAGTCGCTGTAATCACGTTCCGAACGGTAGATATCACCGCCAAGTGTCCAGCGTGTGTCAAGAAAGTAGGGATCGGTCAGGCCAATCGAGTAGGTCTGGGAACTTCCGCCGATTGAGGCCGAGGCATTGGCTTTCAGCCCCAGCCCGAGGAAATTGGCCTGCTGGACAGAACCCTGGCCGATGAAACCGTCAAGGGAGCTGTATCCGCCGCCGATACTGAAGGTGCCGGTCGGTTTTTCTTTGACGCTGACATTGACGTTCAGGAGATTGCTCGTGCTTCCCTGGGCGGTGGCAATGGTAACGTCCTCGAAAAAACCGAGGTTCATCAGGTTCTGCTTGCTGCGCTTCATGCCGGTAGCACTGTAGAGTTCGCCTTCGGTGACGCGGATCTCACGCCGGATAACCTTGTCGCGGGTTTTCGGATTACCTGCGATACTGATCCGTTCAATCGAAACCAGCTCTCCCTTTTCCATATCAAAGGTCAGGTCCACGATTTTTTTATCGGGATCCGCCTTGGTGATCGGGTTGGCATTGGCAAAGGCGTAACCCTTGTCGGCATAACTGTCGGTCAGGGTGAAAATATCGGTGCGTAATAATGAACGATTGAAAATTTCACCCGGTTCTGACTTGATCTTTTTGCGCAGGTCTGCCGCCGGCTCGAGCAGTTCCCCCTTGAAGCCGATTTCTCCGATCCGATACTGGTCACCCTCTGTCAGCGGGACATAGACCTCAAGGGCGTCTTTGGCGTCGGTCAGCTTCACCGTCGGCTCGCCGACCTTGATGTTGATATAGCCGTTGTTGAGATAGTGATCGGTGATCAGGGCTGCATCGTTTTTAAGCACTTCTTCCTTATAGGTGCCGGCCCCGGTCAGCCAGGAGAGAAACCACTTCTCTTTGGTCTCGATCAGCCCCTTCAGCTTACGATCGCTGAAGGCGCGGTTGCCGTCAAAACGGATAGAGCGGATCAGGATCTTTTTCCCCTCGACAACCGTGAGCTTGATATCAAGATCGGTGGGAGTCCGCTTCTCGATCTCAGGAGTAACCTCCGCCAGGTAGTATCCCTCATCACCATAAAGTTTTTTGATCTTAACGATACTTTTGTCGAGGTCCTTGGTTGAAAAGATTGAATTCTGGCGAAGTTCGAGCACCTCTTTCAGCTTGTCGACGGTCAGTTCCTTGTTACCGGCAAAGGTGATCGTCCGTACCACCGGTTTTTCCAGTACCGTGTAGTACAGGACCATGCCCTTGTCCGACTGTTCCGTTACCGCCTGAACATCCTGAAAGTGACCGAGCTTATGGATCGCGCGCAGGTCATCGTCGGTCTTGTCGGCGTAGAGGATGTCGCCGGCTTTGAGGCGGATCACGTTCAGGATGGCCGCCGACTCAATTCTCCTGTTGCCCTTGACCTGGACTTCGACGATCTTCTCGCCTTCCGCAGCGGCCGGAGATGCCCACACAAACGGAAGGGTCAGTGCGGCAATAAAAAGTATCTGAATTATGGGCACGCTTCCCCCGGTGATGTGGATGTCTGTTCCAGCCGTCCGTCGGTCAGGCGGACGACCCGTCCCATGGCTGCCGCCAGACGTTCGTTGTGTGTGACCACCACCAGCGTCAGCCCCCGGCTCCGCTGCAGTTCCGCCAGCACGCCGTGAATATCTTCGCTGGTTTTCATATCAAGATTGCCGGTTGGCTCATCGGCCAGAAGAAGGGCCGGCGAGAGGGCCAGAGCCCGGGCAATGGCCACGCGCTGCTGTTCGCCGCCGGAAAGTTCTCCCGGACGATGGGTCAGGCGGTGCCCCAGTCCGACATCGGAAAGCAGCCCCGCTGCTATTGTGCGGGCTTCTTCGCGTGGTCTGCGGGCGATCAGGGCCGGCATCATCACGTTTTCAAGGGCGGTAAATTCAGGCAAGAGATGGTGGAACTGAAAGACAAACCCGATGCTTTTGTTGCGGAACAGGGCCAGCTCACGATCATTCTTGCTGAAGATATCGACTCCCCCGAAGGAGACCGTCCCGGATGAAGGGCGGTCTAGGGCCCCCACCAGCTGCAGCAGCGTACTTTTCCCCGCACCGGAAGCCCCCACCAGAGCGACCGTCGAGCCAGCCTCAAGATCCAGGTTGACCCCTTTCAGCACTTCAACCGTGTTGGGCCCGGTGCGGTAGGTTTTGCAGAGGTTGCGCACTTCCAGAAGCTTACCCACGGGCCAACCCTCTGAAATATGTGATGGTTCTGCGAGGAGGCGTCGCACAGGTATCTGGCCCGGAGAGAATATGCCGTGCTGAAAATCCTCGATTCCTATTCATAACGCAGGGCCTCCGCCGGGAGCATCCTGGATGCCTGCCATGCCGGATACAGGGTGGCGATAAATGAAATCACGACTGCCGTCACCGAAACCATCACCACGTCACCCGGAATGATCAGCGATGGGAAGTGGTCCAGATAATACACGTCCTTGCTGAAAAAATTCTGGCCGGTCACCTTCTGGACAACATTGATGATCGGTTCCAGGTTGTTGGCGACCAGCAGCCCGGAAGCGATCCCGAGCGCGGTCCCCGTTACGCCGATGATCAGGCCTTCCAGCACGAAAATTTTCATGATGCTGGTACCGGTTGCCCCCATCGATTTAAGGATCGCAATGTCCCGGGTCTTTTCCATAACGACCATGAAGAGGGTCGAAGCGATGCCAAATGCCGCCACCAGCACGATCAGCGTCAGGATGATAAACATGACCATCTTCTCGGTTTTGAGAGCAAAGAGGATGTTCTTGTTCATCTGCATCCAGTCGCGGGCATAATAGTTGGCGCCCAGCTCTCTATTGATGGTGCGGGCCAGTTCGCCGGTGTGGTAGACATCGTCGACCTTGAGCTGGATGCCGGTTACCGTATCCCCCAGATCAAAAAAAATCTGGGCCTGATCAAGACTGATGTAGGCCAGGGTTGAATCATACTCGAACATGCCGGTGTTAAAAATGCCGGCCACCCGGAATGGCTTCATCTTCGGCACCATGCCGAGCGGCGTGATATTTCCCATCGGCGAGATCACATTGACCTTGTCACCAACGAACAGGCTTAAGTGTTTGGCCAGTTCGCGTCCCACCAAGAGCCCCGGCAGACCGTCGGGATTGCCGGATAGTGTGGGGTTAAGGCGGGATATGTCGCCTTCAACCACCGATTTACTTAACCGGGTCACCTTCCTGTCGCTCTCCAGGTCGATCCCGCGCAGCACGACACCAGAGACGTTTTTACCGGAAGAGAGCATGACCTGGTTGTAGATAAACGGTGTAGCAGCGTTCACCCCTTTGAAGCCTTTAAGTTTTTCGATCAGCTTCTGATACCCCTCCATCGGGGCGCCGCTACGGACCACGACCACATGGGCATTGGTGCCGAGGATCTTCTCCTTCAGATCGGCTTCAAAGCCGGTCATGACCGCCAGTACGACGATCAGGGCCATGACTCCCAGGGTCACCCCGGCGGTGGAGATGAAGGTGATGATCGAGATGAAGGTCGACTTGCGCTTGGCTTTGAGGTAGCGCAGGCCGATAAACAGTTCAAAGGGCATTGACTACTTGGCTTCCTTCCTCATCTGCGGGAACAGGATGACATCACGGATCGAGGGAGAGTCGGTCAGCAGCATAACGAGCCGATCGATTCCGATCCCCTCGCCGGCGGTCGGCGGGAGTCCGTACTCCAGGGCCCGGACATAGTCCTCGTCCATATAGTGGGCCTCTTCGTCCCCCTTGTCTTTTTCGGCAACCTGAGACAGGAAACGCTCTTTCTGGTCAACCGGGTCGTTCAGCTCGGAGAAGGCATTGGCAATCTCCCGGCCGGCAATGATCAGCTCAAAGCGGTCAACTATTTCCGGATTATGGTCGTTCTTGCGGGACAATGGTGAAACCTCGGTCGGATAGGCTGTGATAAATGTCGGCTGGATCAGCTTGTGTTCAGCGACCTCCTCGAAAATTTCCATCAGCAGCCTGCCGTAGCCGATGGTGCCGGGCAGGTCAAGGCCGATGCTGCGGGCATAGGCCAGGGCCAGATCACGGTCGTCAAGTTGCCGGGCGTCGATGTCGCCGTACTCAAGGATCGCCTCCCGGACGGTCAGGCGTTTCCAGGGGCGCTGAAAACTGATCTCCATCCCCTGATTGCTGAAGTCGAGGGTACCGAGAACCTCCCGGGCCACATGGCAGAACAGCTCTTCCGTCAGTTCCATCAGATCCTCGTAGGTGGCATAGGCCTGATAGAACTCCATCATGGTGAACTCCGGGTTGTGTCGGACCGAGATCCCCTCGTTGCGGAAGTTGCGGTTTATTTCAAATACGCGCTCAAACCCCCCGACCACTAGGCGCTTCAGATAGAGTTCCGGCGCAATCCGCAGGTAAAGCTCCATATCAAGGGCGTTATGGTGGGTGATAAACGGTCGCGCCGTGGCACCGCCGGGGATCGGCTGCATCATCGGGGTCTCGACTTCCAGGAAGTCGCGTGCAGCCATGAAACTGCGGATAAGGTTGATGATACGGGAGCGCTTGATGAAGATGTCACGTGATTCCGGGTTGACAATCAGATCCACATAACGCTGACGGTAACGAGTTTCCACGTCGGTCAGGCCATGGAACTTTTCCGGTAGCGGGTGGAGCGATTTTACCAGCAGTCGGATCGAGCGGGCGTGCAGGGACAACTCACCGGTCTTGGTTCGGAACGGGTATCCCTCAATCCCGACGATATCTCCGATGTCAAATGCTTCGAAGGCAGCAAAAGCCTCATCACCAACCTGGTCCTTCTTGACGTAGGCCTGCATACGCCCCTTGCGGTCCTGAATCTGGATAAAAGCCGCCTTGCCGAACGAGCGGCGGGCAAGAATCCGGCCGGCAACGATAAAGGTGTCATCCATGGCGTCGATCTGTTCTGTGTCGCCGTATGCCGCGATAAAATCGGCCGAGGTGTGCTGTGGTCTGAAGTCATTCGGGTAGGGGTTTACCCCCGCCTCCCAGAGTGCGTCAACTTTGCGCCGGCGCTGGAGCAGGAGTTCGCTGAGTTCTTCCATGAATGTACTATCCTTCGCGTTACGTAATTTCAGCTGGTAAAGAATTTGTAAAAATATCCCTGAATCGCTTCTGCGTCAAGAGCCAAGGCACCGCTACCCTATTTCACCCGTGTGATACTGCCGGTAACCCGGTCGGTGACGTACAGGCCGATGCTGTCGACAGCAAGCCCCACCGGAGTGTTGAGGCCGGTGAGGATCGTTGCGGTGCTGTAGCCGCCAAAAAGTTTGATCCTGCGGAGCGTCCCGTAATTCTGGCTTAATGAGGGCCGGTCATCTTTGACAATGCGCGGGAAGTCGGTGACATACAGGTAGATGCCATCGGTGGCAATGCCGCTTGGCCCATTAAAGAGGGAGCGGCCGAGCGGGCCATCGCTTGCGCCAGCAATTCCGGCGCGGCCGGCAATCGTGGTTACCGTGCCGCTCGACAGGGAGATCATGCGAACCGTTTTGTTGCCAAAATCTGTTACATACAGGTTTCTACCGTCGGAAGTTATCCGGGACGGCTGGTAAAAACGCGCTCCCCTCCGGTCGCCGTCACTGCTGCCGGACGTGCCGGGGAATCCGGCCAGGGTGGTAACGGTCCTGGTTACCGGGTCCACCTTCCGGATCGTGTGGTTGCCGGAGTCGACGACATAGACCATGCTGCCGACAGCAGTGATGCCGGTTGGTGAGCTGAACCGTGCGACGACGGTCAGGGAACTGTCGTCGCTTCCCGAGACGCCGTCACCGGCAATCAGCGACACATACCCGGAGCGGTCGATTTTCCTGATGGCGTGGTTACTGCCGTCAGCGACGTAGAGTTTTGAACCGTCACTGGTGATAGCGGTCGGGTAGTAAAAGGTTGCCCGTGCCGATGAGGCATTCTGGAAACCGGCCAGTCCAAAGCTGCTGCCAGCAAAGCGGCGCACCTTGTTGCCGGAGTATATCCGGTAAATGTTGTGCAGAAGGTGATTGGCAACATAGATGCTGTTATTCCCGTCGTTCGTAACAGAGATCGGGGCGCCGAACGTGATGCTGCTCCAGGGGCGAAACACGGCGCTTGAAAAATGTGCCTGCTTTGATGAAAGAGCACTCGCCTGAACATTGCCGCCGATCAGCGCACCAGAAGCGGTCATGCTGCTGATGGTGCCATAGATCGGGTTACCGGTGGTTGTGTTGGCGTTCGTGCCGCATCCGGCTGCGGCAGCTGCGCAGATCATTACGAGGGCGGTTGCGGTAAGTCGATTCATTACGTTGCTGTTCTCCTTCTTAAAAAACACTTATAGATTTTCAGTCAGCAGCCGCTTTTTTCTTAGAGCGGGAAGCCCGCTTCGGCTTCTGTGCCGCCTCAGGCTCTACCGTTGTCGAGCTGTCTGCTGCCGTCTTTTCTGGCGCCGTCACTGCGGCCGCTTTGCGCGGAGCCCGTTTCGCTTTTCCCGCAACCGCAGGGGGATCGGCAGGCTGCACAGGCGGGGCTTCCTGAACAGTCACAGCTCCCTCGGCGGTTTCAACCTTCTTGCGGCTCCGCGCCGGCCGTCCGCGTTTCGGCTTCTCCGGATCCGCTGCAGCCGGTTCTGCTGCAGCCGGCGGTATTTCTACCGTCTGTCCCGGAATATCAGCCGGAGCGGCCAATGCACCGGCATCCCTGCCGCCCTTGCGACTGCGCCGGCGCTTTCGTTTTTTGCGGGCCGGTGTTTCCGCCTGATCGGCATCGGCCTCCTGTTCTGCCGGTTCAGTGGGAGGCGCCGGTGGACCCGGCTCATCAACGACCTCAAAGCTGATGGTCACGTCCGTCGTGAGCGCCGGATCAACGCCACCGGTTTTTTTCTTCTTGCGCCGGCGTTTCTTCTTTTTTACCCCTTCGGCCGCTGCTTCACCCTGTGCTGCGGGCGGACCGGCGGCCGCGTGGTTCTGGGGCAGGTCTTCATCATGAAGCAGAGAATTGTCCGGTTCCGGTTTTTCGCGTCTGACAACCTCCAGCTCCACCTGATTCAGGGTAAATGAAGGCTTGCCTTTGACCGTTACCTCAATTTCGTAGTCGTTCTCAATCTGGGTCAGTTCGCGCTTCTTGCGGTTGAGGAGATAATAGGCCACTTCGAGCGGCA
>DCNF01000075.1:14389-26164 GCA_002322035.1 Geobacter sp. UBA1603 | reverse complement strand
ACCCGGGCCTTGTCCATCTTCAGGGCCGCCTTGAGTGTCTTTTCAACCTCCTTGTTGTGCTTGCTCTCGCGCATGTCGATGCAGTCGATCACAATCAGGCCACCCAGGTCGCGCAGGCGCAGCTGGCGGGCCACCTCCTCGACCGCTTCAAGGTTGGTCTTGAAAGCGGTGTCTTCCACACCCCGCTCACCGCTGGACTTGCCGGAATTGACATCGATCGAGACCAGCGCTTCGGTCGGCTCGATGATCAGGTAGCCACCGGACGGCAGCGGAACGCGCTTCTCGTAAATCTGATCGATCTGTTCTTCAAGCTGGAATTTGGAAAAGATCGGCCGTTTTTCCTTGTGCAGCTTGACCCGCTTGCCGAAGCCGGGCTCGATTTCCTCCAGCGCCTCCTGGGCCTGCTTCAAAGCGTCTTTGTTATCAACCAGGATCTCATCGATATCGGCGGAGAAGTAATCGCGGATAGTGCGAAGTATCAGGCCCGAATCCTGGTAGATCTCGCCGGCACCCTTGATTTCAAGGTAGCGCTGCTTGATTTCGTGATAGCGCTCAACCAGAGAGTCAAGATCCTTCTGCAGCTCCTCGGTGGTCCGGTCGATCGCCTCTGTGCGGATGATGTAGCCGATCCCCTCCGGGATGGTCATCTCGGCGATCTGCTCCTTGAGGCGCTTGCGTTCGCCTTCGCGTTCGATTTTTCGCGATATGCCAGTGGAGTCGCTTCCCGGCATGATCACCATGTAGCGTCCCGGCAGCGACAGGTAGCTGGTCAGGGCCGCACCCTTGTGGTCGCGACCGTCCTTCTCCACCTGCACGATCAACTCCTGCCCCCGCCGCAGCACCTGCTGGATGCGCGGCCGGCGCTTACGTTCCTCTTCGGGCACATCATCGCGCCACTGCCAGAAATCAGGATGAAGCTCTCCCATCTGGAGGAAGCCCGGCTTACCCTGTCCGATGTCGACAAAAGCGGCCTGCAGACCCGGTTCGACCCGTAGCACAACCCCTTTGTATATGTTTCCCTTGGTCTGTTCCTTGCCGCTGATCTCGATGTTCAGCTCCATCAGGCGGCCTTCATCGACGATTGCGACGCGGGCCTCCTCCGGGTGCATGACATTGATCAGCATTTTTCTGCTCATGGTTGTGTAATCCTCTCAAATTCTTTCGATTGAACGTTAAATTATAGCGGTTTCAGACAGGAATGCCAGAAAAAAGAAAAGGCCGGGCAAAGCCGGCCTCCCGAAGGACTGGATAGCTGCATTCAACCGATCACTTGATATACTTTGAGCCTTCCGATGTAATGAAGTCAGCCAGCTTTTGAACCTTTGCCGATGGTTTGCCGATAGTCAGCATGATGATCGGACTTGACTTCATGGGCAAGGTGTCCACCCCTTTCACCGTGCTGTCGATCAGGGCAGAGGCGAGGAAGCCGATAGCGTCCGGATTGGTAGCGATATTGTGGCGCAGGTCTGCGGCGTTGGAGGCGTCCAGGGTGTCGATGCTGATCTTCTTGCCGCCGAGGAACGTCTTAGCGAAGGTATCGTTGGTGCCAGGACTCAGGTTGCTGACCACGCAGAGGATGGCGGCGTCTTTTCCCCCCACATCCTTCCAGTTGCTGATCTTACTGGTGAAAATCCCTTCAAGCTGCTCTTTGGAGAGCTTGGCAACCGGATTGGTCGGGTTTACGATCACCGAGTAACTTGTCGGCTCTGCCAGCTTCACGACATTGATGCTTTCGATTGGATTTTTTAGCTTGATATTGTCCTTCTTGATGTTGCCGAACAGTTCCTCCTGAGTATGGCCGGCGGTTGCAACTTCTGCCTCGCCGGCATCCAGCTTCTGCAGCGCGATCTTGGAGCCGGCGGCGGTGGCACTGAGAGTGATGCCGGTCTTTTTCTCGAATGCCGCTTTGATCGGGTTGATAACGGTGGATATTGAGGTTGAACCGCCAATCAGGGTAATGGTTTCTACGGCGAATGCCAGGGTGCCGGTTGCGGCGATAATTGAAACAGCAACAGTGAATAGTAAGACCAGTTTTTTCATCGGCAGACTTCTCCTTTCCGTGATGGGACTATTTCTTGGTGACAAAATCGATAAGTTTCTGAACGTTCGCTGACGGCGCTCCCTTGGTGATCAGGGTGATCGGCCGGGCGACCTCCGGGGTCTGGGGTGCCCTGACCGTGGCGTTGACAATGGCCTGCGGTCCGATGCCGATCGCTTCAGGGTTTGATGCAACGTTATGGCGGATGTCCTCTGCTGTGGTTGCCTGAATCACCTCGCTGGTCGGTTTGGCATTCTCCATGATGTGTTTGACGAACATCGAGTTTGTCCCCTGGGTCAATCCGCCCCAGACGACCAGAATCGGCATGTCCTTGCCGCCGACATCCTTCCAGTTGACAATTTTTCCGGTAAAAATGCCGGTCAGCTGCTCCTTGCTGAGGGTGGAAACCTGGTTGTCCTTGTGGACCAGGACGATCACTTTGTCTTTGCCGATGACAACGGACCGATAGGCGGCCGGGTCGGCAACGGAGACCCCTTCTTTTTTCAGAAGTGCCATCCAGTCATCGAATGAAAGACCGGCTGCTGCGGCATCGACGGTGCCGCGGTCAAGGTCGATAAACGCCTGCTTGGGTCCGCTGGCGGTGATTGAAAGGTCAATCCCGGTGGCCTTTTCGAAGGCGGCTTTATTCGGTTTCAGCACGTTTTCAGTTGGTGCCGCTCCGGCACCGACCTTCAGCACATCGGCACATGCCGGAGCGGCAGCCAGGACAAGCAGCATCAAAGATGACATAACGGTTTTTTTCATGAATCCCCTCCTGTCGGGTAACTGGGTTACAGCTTGAACCAGCTGACCATCTGCTGCAGGTCAGCGGCCAGCCTGGCGAAATTCTCCGATGTTCCCTTGATATCACCCACCGACACGGTCAACTGGCGGGTGATATCGTTGATGCCGACCATGGTACGGTTGACATCCTCGGCAGTGGCCGACTGTTCCTCGGTAGCTGTGGCTATGGTCTGAACCATACCGGCAACTTCTTCCACATGACTAACGATTCTGCCCATTGAGGCCAGGGTATCGTTGACATGCTCGATGATCCCCTCAATCGCCTTGCGCTCCCTGATCATGATCGCCACCGACGCATCGACCTCGTCATGCATGTCTTTGACCGTACGGCCGATCTCGTCTGATGACTCGATGGTGCGGTGCGCCAGCTGCCGCACGCTGTCGGCAACCACGGCGAAACCGCGGCCCATTTCCCCGGCCCGGGCAGCTTCGATAGAGGCGTTGAGCGCGAGCAGGTTAGTCTGGTCGGCAATATCCTTAATCATATCGACAATATCGTTGATCGCCGCCGATTTAGCGCCAAGCGCTTCGGTTTTCTCGGCCGACTGACGGACAATGTCAGCAAAGGCAAACAGCTCTCTGGATGTACTGTCAAGGGCCTTCTGCCCCTCCAGGGCGATCTGTTTCATCTGTCCCGCCGATTCGGCAGTGTGGATGGCGTTGCCGGAAACATCCTGGATGGTCTGCACCATTTCGGTCATGGCGGTCACGGTTGTATCAATGCCGCTGGTCTGGGTATGGGAGTTGCGTTCCAGTTCATCGGCGGTACCGGCCAACGCCCGGGAACTACTGGCGACCGTGGTGGTCGTGCCACTGATCCGCCCGACCATATCACGTAAATTGTGCACCATGCTGTCCATGGCTCGCAGCACCTTGCCGAATTCGTCGTTGCTCTTGGGCAGGTCACGCAGATGGAGGTTCCCCTGGGCAACGCTCTCTGCCACTTCGACCAGCAGGTTGAGCGGTTTTATCACAGAGCGGAATCCCCAGACGCCGAAGAAGGTGCCAATGACCGCCGCTACCGAGCCGATAGCAATCAGGATGATGATACTGCTCTTGACCATCTTGTTGACGGCGCCGATCGCTTTTTCCTGCTCCCCGCGGGCCGAGTCGACCGTCTCTTTGCCTTTCTCCGCCTGCCTGACTACCACGGCGCGCAGCTTGTCACCCGCCTTCAGTGCCTGCTCGCTGGCATCCAGATGCTGTCTCAGGGTGCGGATTATGCCGCTTTCCGCATACAGCTCGTTTCTGATCCCTGCCAGACTTGCCGTAACCCCTTTGAGGATCTTCAGTTCCTCTTTGGCGCCAAGGGGGGTCAGCGCTTTTTCCACCGCTGAAGACTTTTCCGTGATGCGGCCGAAGAGGGCGCGGATCTCCGGGTCCAGTTTGTCGATGGCTGTAATAGAATCGAGCGTGAACATGCGGGTGGTCTGGCCCTCCACCATCAGGCCAAGAGCCACCAGCTCGGAATTGTCAAGCAGGATGGTGTTGGCCGCGTTGGATTCCTTGTAGATGCTCCCCTGTTTCTGGGTCTCGATACCGACCTTTTCACCGGCCAGGGTCGCCTCCTGATCCAGTGTCAGGTAGAGGGCATTCAGTTTTTCCGAAAGCTCCTTACCCGTTTCTGCGGCCTTTGCCTTGCTGTCCTCGTCTTTGGCGGTCAGGGCGGCGGTCTGCAGCCTGATGAACTCTGTCAGCTTGTCAGACACGGCCTTCGTATCGCTTTCGATGGCGGGGGTGTCATTGTGGTACTCGTTCTTGCTGATTCTGCCGAGCACTGAGTTGACCTTCCCTTTGGCAATCAGTACGGCGGTGCTTTTCTGGGCATTCTGCACGGTGATGAAGATCAGCTGCAGGTCTTTCACCAGGTTGCGCAGCTCTTCAACGCTGCGCAGTTTGGTTGAGAAACTGCCCGTATCCTTGAGTGCCGCCGAGAATGAGTTGGCGCGGCCGGTCTGCAGGATACGGATCCGTTTGTCCAGCTCCTTGAGCCGGGTCGAAGATTCCTTCATACGCTGGGCGATTTTGATATTGGCTTCGGCGGCAGCCCGATCGGTGGTGATGCGTGCATGGGCGGCACTGAAGAGCTCATCGGCGATTCTGGAGAGCTCCTCGGCGGTACCGAGCTTGCTGCTGCTCATCTCCTCCAGGGCCTGTTGCGCCTGTTTGACGAGAGACAGTGATTTGTCAGCTTCGGCCTTGAAGGTTTTAAATTCGGCATCGTTGCTGGCGGCGCCCACTTTTACCAGGTCGGTGATTGCCCCTTGCAGCTCCTTCTGGAACTCAATGGTACGGATTTGGTAGGGGGTGCTTTTCTGGGTTAGGTAGGAGAGTTTCGATTTGATGAAGCTGGTGACAAAGACACTGGTAATCACCAGAGACCAGACGGCGACAGCTCCAATGACCATGTTGATGATCAGTTTTGTTTTTATTTTCATGCGTCACTCCTGTCTCAAACAGGTCTGCCAGTCGTTAAAAACTATCACAAAATATTCCATGCGCAACACATGATCTGCAATTCAGCATCCTCCGACCGGAGGTTCGATGCTGCCGCTTCAGGTGAAGCCCGAACCGGCAGTACAGGCGAAGCAATGGTCGCCAACCGGTATCGGGGTCCCTTCCGATGGTACCTCGTGTAATTCAGAGATATTGAGCGGGGCCCGGCCATGCTGCAGGCCGGCAGCCAGGTTAAAATCACAGTCGTGGATTATGCCGAGCCAGTTGACCGAGATCAGTGAACGGCACATGAGACCAGGAAGCGTAGAGGGATTGAAGCACGATTCAAGCTTTTCCCGGTATACTGAGAGGTTGCCGGAACTCTCAAGCCATTCCAGGTAGCGCCCCAGCGGCACGTTGGCAAACGTGAACAGGCGGTTGAAGCTGATGTCATGGCGCCGTGCGAGTTCCTGGCGGAAACGTTTTTCGGTCGCAGCCTGGCCAGGGGGAAGGAAGGCCCCGACCGGGTTTGATACCAGATCCAGTTCGAGCCCGCTGCCGGCCAGACCGTACCCGAGTACATTCAGTTTCTGTAATGTTCGGATGGCGGTATCCCATGCACCGCTGCCGCGCTGGGATTCCGTCTGGGAGGCATTGACCGCCGGTAGAGACGCTACAACAGATACCTTCAGGTCGCGGTAGAGTTCAGGCAGGGCAGCAGAGCCCGGCAGTGAGAGCGCTGTCAGGTTGCTGCGCACGATCAGCTTCGGGGCGCGCTCTGCCAGACCCGAAAGCAGATACGGAAGCTCTGGAAGGAGTTCGGGAGCCCCTCCGGTGATGTCGATGCAGGCAAAAGGTATCCTGGCGGCGCAGGCGATGACATCTTCGATGACGGCAGATGTCATCAGCTCGGTCTGCCATGGCCCGGCCCCCAGATGGCAGTGGCGGCAGGTCAGGTCACAGGCCAGCCCCACGTTTACCTGTAGCGTCGTCGTCACACCCCGGGTGAGTTCCAGGCCGTGATCAGACAGCCTCTGCGCAAAGCGTGACATGGTCATGTTACAGGGAGAGCTTCTCGGCGACTTTGCGCATCTGCACGCCATGGACAAGCGATGCGCCGCCCCGGATGGCAGTGACCACATGCAGCGCTTCGGTCATCTCTTCGAGGTTCGAGCCTTTTTCGAGACAGGCGACGGTGTAGGCATCTATGCAGTAGGGGCACTGGACGGCATGGGCAACCGCCAGAGCAATCAGCGTCTTCTCTCGTTCGCTCAGTGCTCCGTCGGCAAAGACTGAGCCGTAATAGTCGAAGAACTTGTCTGCAAGCTCCGGGGCGTCTTTTCCGATCTCACCGAATTTTTTCAAATCCGACGGGTCATAGTAGGTCTGCATTGTATTCCTCCTGTCTGGCTTCATTCGAGCATATTATCCGGAGTGAGGTATTACGGCAAGATGTGGAATATTCTCCCGATGCAATTAAAAACCTCTGGAGAAATGGTCTTGTTTCAGACGTTTCAATCTGCTACATAAATGAATCATGGATCCGATCGTACGCCAACGAATCGGGCTTTTGCGCCCGTTGCTCAAAGATGCCAGTCCCGAGGTGCGGACAACGGCCGCCGAATCGATTGAGCGGCTGGAAGGGGTCAGCAGCATTGAGCAGATTCTCCATACACTCAAGACCGGGGATATGGGTGGCAGAATTTCAGCCATCTATGCACTGGGGAAAATTGGCGGGGAGAAAGCCGTTGTGCCGCTGGTCTACTGCGCAGGCCGCCCGGAAGCTGATATACGGGCCGCAGCGGTTGAAGTGCTTGGAAACCTGGCCGTTCCGGCAACGCTGACAGTGGTGCTCGAGCGGCTGAAGGATGACAATCCCGCGATCCAGACCAGAGCTTTAACAGCATTAGGGCGTTTTTCGTCTGAAAAGGAAATCCTGGAACAGGTGAGGCCTTTCCTTGCTTCCGCCGACGGCGCCCGTGAGGCGGAAGCGGCTATTACGCTGGCCCGCCTGGGAGACTGCAGTTCAGCCGAGACGATTGCCGGCCTGCTGTCATCACCCCATGCATCAACCCGCCAGGCAGCGGCCCTGGCATTAAGCCTTCTGCCGCTTCAGTAATGCCCGCTGGCAATCAGTTTACCCACATCGATATTTTTCAGCATCGGATCAACCACCGCCACAATCGAAGAATACCGCTCACCGTCATTGGCAACCAGTGACTGTTCCCGCGGCGCTGTAAGCCGGCTGCCGTCAACATCGATCAAAACCCTGACGATCGGGGCATCCTCGTCCATCGGGTTCGGACGGTAAACCACGGCCACTTCATTCGTATCAAGCCGCACCAGGGTCCCGA
Organism: Geobacter sp. UBA1603; assembly: GCA_002322035.1. Lineage (GTDB taxonomy): Bacteria > Desulfobacterota > Desulfuromonadia > Geobacterales > Pseudopelobacteraceae > UBA1603. The sequence goes on along the minus strand of DCNF01000075.1, from coordinate 18,532 downwards.
CCGGATATTTTCCCATCATTTCAACGAAACGGCTTACCAGACGCGCGTCCAGGAGCGTGCCGGCCAGTTTCTGCATCTCCGTCAGTGCGGCCCGGGGATTGACCGGATGCTGGTAGACCCGCAAGGTGGTGATGGCATCATAGGTATCGGCAATGGCGATGATATCCACCATCTGGCTAAACGGCAGCCGACGGGCCCATTCCGGGTATCCGTTGCGATTAAAGTGCAGGTGATGGCCCAGGACCACCTGGGCAATCTCCGGACCGAGCCCCTCCATTTCGCGGATTATTTTGGAGCCAAGTTCGGAATGGCGCTTCATTTCATCAAATTCGTCGCTGGAAAGCTTACCCGGCTTGTTGAGGATATCCTTGGGGATCATGGTTTTGCCGATATCATGCAGTTGACCGGCAATCCCGAGGCTTTTGACGTCCTGGGAGTCGAGCCCCAGGGTGGCGCCCAGTGCCATGGCCAGCACGCCGACATTGACACAATGGTTGAAGGTATAGTTGTCGTAATCCTTGATCATGGTCAGGCCAAGCAGGGTTGAGGGTTCCTGCATGGTGATGCTGACCATCCGGTCAACAACCCTGATTACCGGGGCACTGTTGGGGATTCTGCCACGCTCGATGTCGCGGCAAAGACCACGGATGGCATCAAGGGCCCGGCCATAGGTGGCAACATAATCCCCTTCTGCCTCAACTTCGATCTCGTCATGATCTTCAGCCTGAAAACTTTCCTCACCCTGCCGCACCAGCGTAATGTGACTGATCCTCTCCTGCTGCATCCGGGCTTTAAGAAGGTCAAACGTAGCCGGCCGGCTGGCAAGCAGGGCAACAAATCCCCGCAGTTCATCAAACGAGAGCCCGGCCGAGACGATGATCCTGCCGATCTCTTTTTCCATCATACGGTTGACCAGGTCAGCAATGGCGGTCGACGGCGTAACAAACAGGTACTCATCAAGAAAGAGGACGCCATCGATAACGCCCCAGGAGAGCTGATCGGTCGTTGTCAGCGCCATTCCGATCATTCGGTCCAGCTCCAGAAGCGGCTGCCGGATCGCCGGATGGGATTCCGGGTAAAAGGCCATGCCCTTGACCACCCCTGAGAACAGCGTGACCAATCGCAATGCACCCGGTTTATCAAGCGCTTCCATCGGGAATATCCCCCATTCGTTCGATCATTTCAACCGCTTCAGCACAGGCACGGGCCACATCACCCGATTCGAAGGATCTCTTGCGCAGGGCAGGCAGGGCCCTGGAATCTCCGAGCCTTCCCAGACTGCCGGCCACGGCCACCTTGTACTGATCCCAGCGGGACCGGGCAACCAGGTGCCGGCTTTCCAGAAGGTCCACCAGATAGGGAACCGCCTTGCGATCTCCGATCAGGGCAATTGCCGTAACAGCATCGACCTTGAGCGCCAACTGCTTCAGGAAGGTATCATTGCTGCAGGCGATCTGGAGCAGGTCGCCCAGGGCCCGGCGACTTTTCATACCCCCCAGCGAGGCAACTGCCTGGGGCTGCAGCGACGGATTATTGTCGCGCAGTATCGCGATGATCGCCTGCTCTGCATCATTGCCGCCGATTTTTGCCAGGCTGCGGATGGCCTCCTTGCAAACCCGGATGTCGGAGTGCGCCAGGCAGCGCTGAAGGTCAGGAACCGCCTCCTGACTGCCGATGTCTCCCAGTATGGCGGCAAGGTTGCGGACTATATACCAGCGAGGGTCTTCGATCAGTTTCAGGATCGGCCTCACGGCAGGCTCTCCGAGCTGCACCAGAAGAAGCGTCAGCACTTTGCGCAGGGCGATGCTTTCGGTGGATCCGATTTTTTCTATGGCTGCCGTTATGCCACCGGGACCGGCACAGAAAAGAACCTGCCGCAGGGATGTGCGGGATATGCCGTGCGCATCGTCGGCATGCTCAAGAAGAAAATCAAGCAGGTCGGGAATCGCAGACAGGTGATCCAGCCCGAAACGGGCGCAGGAAGCCCACTCGCCCTGTTCTTCAGCATGGTTTGCCAGCAATTCAACCAGCGGTATCAGCGGTTCAATCTGGTGACCCGCCAGCAACAGGTCGGCGCACCCAAGCGCCTGGCGCACCAGGATCGTGTAGCTGTCTCCGTCGCTGGCAGCGGTCAGTCTTCCCAGCAGGGTCTGCAGGTCATATTCCGGGTTTCGGTCCTGATCCGGCTCGGCCGCATCAACGACTTCATCGAGCTCATCAAGGCGCGGAGCACTCACCCCCCGACTTTCGATCTCCTGCCGGCGGCGCCTGATAATCGAGAGGTCGAATTCATTGAGCCAGACCGTACGGATCCCCTGGTCCTCCATCAGGCGGTCAAGCCCCCCGGACCGCTGCACTTCATCTGGCGTCAATGCCAACACCCGCAGAAAATTGAACAGATCGTCCTGAAGCAGGTCACCTAGAATCGTTATTTTCTGTGCCCGCCGGATAAAAAGTTCGTAGGAAAGCGCGGAAGCCATCCGTGACGGATCTTTGAGCTGTTCTCCATCCGGGAGGCTGAAGCCGGTTCGCCCGCAGGCAAGGTGCAGATCATTGCCGCCAAGCATCAGCAGCAGATCCTGGTGGGCTGACTGCATCGACGCTTTTCGGGATGGATGCCCCTTCGGATAAAACTTCCATGCCCGCAAGGCCCGGTATACACCCCCAAGGGCGTCCATGGCCTCCTGAAGCGAGGGGGGACGGAAAAAATTCATGGGAAATCCTTCTGGAAAATACTGCGTACTGCCGGTAATATTATACGCAATAGCTCACTTGTCAAACCATTACACACGGCTTGACACACCCTGAGCAGCTACGTACTATCAAGAGCACTACTGCAGATCAGGGAGCTGGCATGAAAAAGGCGATCATCATCGGCGGAGGGATCTCCGGGCTGTCCACGGCGTGGCTTCTGCGCGAAAAAGCGGCGAGAGCGGACATTGATCTCGAATTAAGCCTCTTTGAGCGGGAACAACGGCCCGGGGGAAAAGTCTGGAGCATCAGGGCTGACGGCTACACCTGTGAATGGGGACCGAACGGATTCCTTGACAGCAAGCCCCAGACCCTCGACCTATGCCGGTCGGTCGGTGTCGACGGCACTCTGCACCGCAGCAACGATAACGCCCGCAAGCGCTTCATCTACTCGGGGGGAGAGCTGCACCGCCTGCCGGAGAACGGCCCCTCGTTCCTGAAAAGCCGCCTGATCTCCTGGCCGGGCAAGCTGCGCCTTGCTCTGGAGCCGACCCCCTTCATTTCCCCGGCTCCCCATGGGGTCGACGAGACCCTGGCCGATTTCGGCCGGCGGCGACTGGGCACGGAAGCGCTCGACAAGCTGATTGCACCGATGGTGTCCGGTATCTTCGCCGGCGACCCCGAGACCATGTCGCTCGTCTCCTGCTTCCCGCGCATCGCCGAACTGGAGCAGGAGTACGGCGGCTTGATCCGGGCCATGATCATGCTGGCAAAAAAGAAGAAGCAGGAGCGTGCCGAAGGCAAAGCCGTCTCCAGCGCCGCTGGACCGGGCGGGGTGTTGACCTCATTCCGCGAAGGAATCCAGTATCTGACCGATGCACTGGCTGCATCACTGGGCGGCATCGTCGAGACCGGCAGACATGTTGCGGCCATTGAAAAAAGCCTCACATCGCCCTACCGGGTGCGCTGCGAGGACGGCAGCGACCGGGAAGCCGACATTGTCATCATCGCCTCGCCCGCTTTTGCCGCAGCAGCAATGCTGGACGGCATCGATCCGGCCATGACGACAATTCTGAATCAGATCCCCTATGCCAGCATGACCGTGGTCTGCTTCGGCTACGAGCGTGACCACATCGCCCACCCGCTGGACGGTTTCGGCTACCTGATCCCGAAGAAGGAAGGCCGCAGTACCCTCGGCACCCTCTGGGACTCGAGCATGTTCGAGAACCGGGCCCCGGAGGGGAAGGTGCTCCTGCGGAGCATGATGGGAGGAGCCTGTTTCCCTGAATACGTCAAGCTGTCGGACGACGAGGTGCGGACTCGGGTGATGAAGGATCTGAAGGATGTCATGGGGATCGATGCCGAGCCGTCCTTCGTGCGGATTTTCCGCCACCCTCAGGCCATACCCCAGTACACGGTCGGCCACGGCAGACGCCTCGACGCCCTGCAGGA
>DCNF01000075.1:14138-14287 GCA_002322035.1 Geobacter sp. UBA1603 | reverse complement strand
GGCTTGAACGACTGCGTGGCGGCGGCCCAGCGGGCTTCGGATGAAGCGCTTGGGTTAACCTAACCGCCGAACCTCCCCACGATCTCCCTCGCCACAGCCTGGATGCCGATACCGGTCGGGCAGGCCATATCGCAGCGGCCGCAGACAAA
>DCNF01000075.1:12015-14005 GCA_002322035.1 Geobacter sp. UBA1603 | reverse complement strand
GCCTCGCGCATGAAACCCTCCAGCTGGCACGAATCCCACATGCGGCTCCGTTCTACCCCCTTGGCATAACGCCAGTCCTGCACGCCGAAGCAGGTACAGGTGGGGCAGACCAGATTGCAGCCGGTGCAGGCGATGCAACGATCGCCAACGTGGTTCCAGAAGTCGTCCGGAACACCGTCTGCCTGTATGATGGCCGCCGCCCGGCGGATCATTTCGTCCCCCTCTTCCTGTTCCCGCTTCCCCTCCCGGCGCATGGCCTCAAGCCGTTCGCGCACGCTGTCATCAGCGTCCGGCAGAGGTGCGGACAACCGTTCCCCCGCTTCCGTGTAGCTGAGCACCAGCCAGTCGCTCCCATCGCACACCAGCTCCAAATCGCAGCCACCGTCTGCCAGCGGCAGCAGCTGTCCGTTCACTCCGCAATAGCCTGACAGACCGATCACGATCGCCGCGCAGCGGGCACGGCAGTAGATGTCATCCGCCGGTGCATCGGCGAAGAAACGGTCGATGAAGGCCAGGCAGGCCAGATCGCGGGAGGTGAAACCGATGACAAGAAGGGGTTTATCAGGTGAGTCCGGTGAGCCGAGAATTGTTGCATGCTGCGGAAAGAAAGCGGCAGTCGGCTTGGCAGGCAGCGGGCCGCCGGCCAAGGCAAGCGGTCCGTCCGACAGCATCCCCAGGCTGCGCGTTCCGTCAGGCAACAACACCGGCGCCAGCAGGCGATGCTGCTTTTCATGTGAGGTGAGGAAAGCGGTGATACGGTCGTTGTTGAGACGCTTGATGTCCATAGTGGAGACCGGGCCTTGTGTGGGACAGGACAGAGGGCAGCCGCTATTTTTTCCGGCGGTCTGCCAGAGAAACGACCTTGGATGAACCGCCATGCTCCGGTTGGCGACCCGGCCCGTCTTTCACCGGCTCGTCCTCTGTGCGGCGGGCTTCGACAAGCGGAGAAACGACCGGATCAAGACGAAGCGGGGTACCTCCCATGGTAAAAGGTGCGCCCTCCAGCTGGAATTCGTCCAGAATCCAGGTGAAGTGCTGGAGCGGGAAGGTCAGAACCAGCAATTGCACCTGCCACCATCCCGGCTTGACATCAGGTGAGATGTCCTCGATCCGGGCATAGAAGCCCGGTTTGTTGTCCACATTGACAAGTACGATGTCATTCATTGTCGCCATGTGCTTCAAGCCTCGCAGAACAATCAGATTATATCAGCTCCCGGTGGTTCCGGAACGCCGCGCAACTGCTGTTCTCCCCAGAGAAGCAGCGGCAGACCCAGCGGAAGACCGGAAAGGGACTCGCTGCGGGAAATCAGCTCCCTCAAGGAACGCTCCTCGTGCGCCAGGGACGTTTCTGCGGCAATCGGCAGAAGAGCTGCCAACGGCTCACAGATGAACTGAACACAACTTGCCGGCCGAAAGCGAGGCTCCATACTGCATCCGTTTTCGTGGCCATAGGGGCAGAGCGGCTTTCGGGAAAAGTCAGGATCAGGAACTGGTGTCCCGGACGCGATCATGACAAGCGCGTCAAGGCCGTTGATCCGGTATTTGCCGTTCAGGCAGCACTGTCCTCCGCAGTCATGGCAAAGGGGGCCGCTCCCTGCGGCACGGGTGATCCGGTCCATAACCGCTTTAGCGCTGCAATAGTCATCAAACAGCCTGTTCAGGCGCAGCACCGAAGCTCCTGGCAGCGCTGCAAATCGCTGTTCCAGGTTCTGCAGAGCGTATTTCCAGACAGAGTTGTCGGTCATGGCGATTATTATTGGCTGAAGCAGGCCGTAAGCCGGGTTCTGTTCCCGGCTCGGGTTACCCCTTGCCGGGCGATGGCCATTCATCTGGGACCGCCGTTACCGACGGCCTCAAGCGACCAACCCGGAGGCACGGGCGGGCCACCCTTGACGCCTCCCTATTAGGTCTTGCTCCTGACGGGGTTTGCCTGGCATCCGGCGTCACCACCGGATCCGGTGAGCTCTTACCTCACCCTTTCACCCTTACC
>DCNF01000075.1:7214-11911 GCA_002322035.1 Geobacter sp. UBA1603 | reverse complement strand
GCCCTGCGGAGCCCGGACTTTCCTCGCACGTAGCGCGGCCATCTGTCCTGCTTCAGCCAAACCATGCGGCTTCGCGTGACTGCGCTGCCGCAACACTGCTTACTGCGCCTGCTGTTTGAGGATCAGAACCCGCTGGCAGTGGGGACAGCTGAGCAGTTCCTCCCCCCTGAAAAGACTGTTATAAAGCTGCGGGGGAAGATTCATGTTGCAGCCGAGGCAATAGCCGTCACGGGCGATGGCCACAGCCTGACCCCGGCGCTGATCGCGCAGAGACGCGTAACGCTTGACGAGGCTGGCCGGCAGATCCTTGGCAATTGCGTCCCGTTTGGCCTGGTCCGCATCAAGGTCATGCTGGATCGCCCCGATTTCCCCTTTCTTTTCCTCAATCCGCTGGCGTGTATTCTGCTCCAGTTCCTCCAGATCGCGGGATTTCTGATCAATTTCTGCCTTCAGTTCCTCGATCAGGCCGAGTTTCTGGAGCGTCTGGGTTTCCAGTTCACCGACCTGTTTGCGGGCAGCAGCTATCTCGCGGCCGACAGCCTGGTATTCCTTGTTGGTCTTGATTTCCTTCATGTTGGTTTCGGAACGCTTGATGTTATCCAACTCGATGGCGTGGCTGGCTTCCAGTTCGGTTTTTTCCTGTTCCAGCACGGTCATTCGCCCCTGCAGGGCAGCCAGATCCTCGCGGCATCCATCCAGCGTGTGGGCAATCGCATCAACCTCGCCATGCAGGGCATTTTGAGCCGATTTCAGGCTGTCGATCTGCAGATCGATGTCCTGCAGCTGTTCAAGCAGTTCCAGTCGTTTTTTCACATGTCCTCCCTCGTGCATCAGATGTGTGGTGATTGTATCGGTTGTAAGCAGCGGCGTCAGGTGGGCGGAATCAGGTGAAACGGGTCCCGCTCCATGCGGCAGACTTCAACGCCGCAGGCTGTGTGTCCGGCCAGGTCGAGCATTTGACGCAAACGGCCGGCAACCGCATCGGTCATGATGATTTCTGTGGCAAAATGGCCGGCATCCACCAGCGCAATTCCCTGCTCCTCGGCCTCACGGGCCTCATGATATTTTACGTCGCCGGTGACCAGAGCATCGACTCCGGCCCGCAGGGAATCGCGGAGCAGAGATGCACCGCTGCCGCTGCAGATGGCAACTGTGCGCAGTATACGGCATGGGTCGCCAACGTAGCGCAGGGTTTGGGTTGACAGCGTGCGGGCGGTCATTGCGGAAAACTCTGCCAGCCGCATCGGACTGGCCAGAGTGCCGATTCTTCCCAGACTGTGGATGCGGCCCTGATTCAGCAGCGGATAGATGTCAAATGCCGGTTCCTGATAGGGATGGGTCGCCATCAGCGCCTTGATGGCCCGCGACAGATTACTGCGGTCCAGGAGCAGTTCCAGGCGCTGCTCCGCTACCCGCTCGGCCATACCGATGCTGCCGATGAACGGCCGCGCACCTTCGAGCGGGGTAAACGTCCCTTCACCGCTGGCCGCAAAACTGCAGCCGCAATATGCACCCTGCTGCACCGTCCAGGGCACAAGGGCCTGCCGGAGCGGCTCAAGGTGGTCTGCCGGCACAAAAACAACCAGCTTGACCAGCTCTTGGGTTGAAACGGGCTTGAGTGCCCGCAGCTGCTGCAGGCCGAGGGCTGCGGCCAGCACGTCATTCAAGCCATCCCCGGCTATGTCGTAGCTGGTGTGGATGCTGAAGATGTTGAGCCCGGCCGAAAACGCGCGTTTGATCAGGCGGCCCTGCGGGGTCGCAGCTGAAATCGAAGCCAGCGGCTTGAATATAAGCGGGTGATGAGTGACAAGCAGGTTGCAGGAAGATGCCAGAGCCGATTCAACGGTGTGCTCGGTTGCCTCAAGAGCCACCATGACACCGCTCACCTCCTGTCCCGGGTCTCCGACCTGCAATCCGGCATTATCCCAGGATTCGGCCAGGTGGGGCGGCGCTATTTTGTTAAGCATTCCAGCTATATCAGAGAGTTTTGGCAATTTCATTCACCGCAAACAAAAAGAGTGCAACCTGACGGTGTGCACTCTGTGAGAGTCGATATGGAGGAGAGTGAATGTCGTGCCGGCATCCGGCCTGTTGTCCTTGAAAGTGTAGTTGGTGGGCCCACCAGGACTCGAACCTGGGACCAACCGGTTATGAGCCGGTGGCTCTAGCCAACTGAGCTATAGGCCCGTAGGAAACTGTGATATTAGGAGAGGCTGGCCGGGCTGTCAAGAACTTTATCAGAAGCAACGCATGGTTATGCGCGTGAAATAAAGCGTCCGTCACGCGTGTCAACCCTGATCCTCTGGCCCGCTTCCATGTAGGGGGGCACCTTGATTTTCAGACCGGTCTCCAAAATGGCATCCTTCATCTCTGCCGTGGCAGTGGCGTTCTTGATTACCGGAGCGGTCTCGGCAACCGTCAACTCCACGGTCATCGGCAGTTCAACCGTGACCATGCGCCCCTCGAAAAGCCCGAGCACCACCTCGGTACCATCCAGAAGATAGGGCGCGATCTCGCTGAAATTATCCTGATCCATTTCGAACTGCTCATAGGTTTCCAGATCCATGAAAATCCCTCTGCCGCCGTCGGAGTAGAGGAACTGCCCCTTGTTACGTCCGAAATCGGCTTCATCGACCTTGTCGCCGGAGCGGAAGGTCTTGTCAAGCACCTGGCCGGTTATCAGGTTGCGGTAGCGGGTCTTGACCATGGTATTGGCGCCCCGGGCCGAAGGGGACTGGAAGGAAACGTCGATGATCAGGCAGGGGGCACCGTCCTGCTGAATGACTAGACCCTTTTTGAAGTCTGACGTGGTGTACATGGTGTCTGTGCTGCTCCTTCGATTAATTTTTCCGGTATTCCGCTGTGGGCCAGAAGGGTATGCCGCCGCGCGGCGTGAATTCTCCCCGCACCGTCAGCCAGACCGGTTGCAGCAGGGCCACCAGGTCGTTGCAGATCCTGTTGACGCCCGCTTCGTGAAACTCACCGTGCATCCTGAATGAACCAAGGTAAAGCTTGAGGCTTTTGCTCTCGACACAGAGCGCGTCTGGCTGATAATCGATGACGATTTTCGCGAAATCAGGCTGACCGGTCAAAGGGCAGAGACAGGTGAACTCCGGACACTCGATGTGCAGGGTACCGGTCACCCGGGCCGGATTCATATCAGGGCGGGCAAACGGGCTCGGAAATGCTTCGAGCAGCCCCGGGTCAGGCCTGTCATAGGTGTAGGAGGTCGCACCTGAAGCCAGTGATTTCAGATTATTGTGGAGTTGCATCGGTCACTCTCCCGGGAGATTTCCGTTACTTGATTTCTTTCAGCAGATCTCGGGCCTTTTTGGATTCATCGGCCTTCGGGAAGTTTTCGATCAGTTTTTTCAGAACATACCGGGCACTCTTGACGTCATTGATCGCCCGGAATGCCATCGCCTGTTTCAGCATGGCGGCCGGCACCTTATCTTTTTTAGGGTAGGACTTTATGACCTCCTGATAGGCCAGGATAGCCGGCTCGTAGCTTTTTTCACTGTAGTGGGTTTCGCCGATCCAGTACTGGGCGTTTGCCGCCAGGTCGTGCTGGGGGTGCTGCTCGAGAAACTTGACGAATAGCTCTCGTGCGGCCACCGTTTCTCCAGCTTTAAAGGTCTCCAGTCCTTTCATGTAGAGTCCATCAGGCGTGGCAAGCTCTTCTTTCTTCTTCTGCAGGGCACTATCAGCCTGTTTTTTGTTCAGGTCGTCCACTATCGCCTGAAGCTTCAGAATCCGGTCCTCCAGAGCCACAATCCGCTTGTCGGCATCTTCGCGATAGCGCTTCAGCTCGTCAGCCGGCTTCTTGATTGCAAGAGAGAGATCGTCGACTCGCCCGTTGAGGCTGGCCATTTCGCTCTTGGTGGTATCGATCGTGGCCTGGATGTCAGCCGACATCTTGCGGACAGCGGCAACATCTGCCTTGAAGTTCTTCTCGACTGCGCCAATGCCGGTCTTTGATTCGTCACGGAGCCCGCCCAGATCCTTTTCTACCGAGAAAAGGCGGGTTTTGACCGCATCCACATCGGTTCTGACCGTGTCGAGCGAACCCTGGGTAGCACAACCGGCAAGACTGGAGACAAGCACAAGCAGAACGATCGGCACACGGTTCATAGCCATTACTCCCGGAAATCTAGATGGTCACGCAAAAACAGTGATTTTTTTCTATAGCATGCGGAGCCGGACTTGACAAGAGCTGCAACAACCCATATCGAACATACGGAAAATAATTGGTTGACAAAATCAGGCTGTTCCTTTAACAATTTTTCGTTTTTGCCAAGCACATGAATGCCTTGCGGCTATTCGTATATCAACAGGAGGATCGTATTAATGGAACAGTACGCCGTAGTATTCGCCCTGATCTGTGCCGTGGCCGCCGTGGCCTATGGCCTGGTCTCGGCCCAGTGGATCCTGGGTCTGCCCCAGGGCAATGACCGCATGAAGCAGATTGCGGCAGCCATTCAGGAGGGTGCCGGCGCCTACATGAAGCGTCAGTACACGATCATCGCCATCGTCGGTGCTGTCATGTTCGTGGCCCTTTTTGCCACCCTGGGCGCCAAGACCGCCATCGGTTTTGCCATCGGTGCGCTTTTCTCCGGCCTGACCGGCTTCATCGGCATGTTCGTTTCGGTCCGCGCCAATGTGCGCACCACCGAAGCCGCCAAGAGCGGCATCGTCAA
>DCNF01000075.1:6957-7142 GCA_002322035.1 Geobacter sp. UBA1603 | reverse complement strand
GCCATCACCGGCATGCTGGTGGTCGGTCTCGGTCTGCTCGGCGTGGCCGGCTACTACATGGTTCTGCTCAAACTCATGCCGGGCGCACCGGTCAAGGAAGTCGCCAGTCAGCTGGTCGGCCTTGGCTTTGGCGGTTCGCTGATCTCCATTTTTGCCCGTCTCGGCGGCGGCATCTTCACCAAGGG
>DCNF01000075.1:6377-6654 GCA_002322035.1 Geobacter sp. UBA1603 | reverse complement strand
ACCTACTTCGTCAAACTGGGCGCCAGCGGCAAGATCATGCCGGCCCTTTACAAAGGCCTGATCGCTTCCGGCGTGATCGCCTGCATCGCCTTTTACTTCGTCACCGTGCAGATGTTCCCGGCCGGCAACCCGACCGGATACTCGGCCACCAACATCTTCATCTCCGCCCTGGTCGGCCTGGCGGTCACCGGCGCCATCTTCTGGATTACCGAGTACTACACCTCCACCGAGTACGCCCCGGTCAAGCACATCGCCCAGGCCTCCACCACCGGCCACG
>DCNF01000075.1:5804-6073 GCA_002322035.1 Geobacter sp. UBA1603 | reverse complement strand
GTCGGCAACACCACCAAAGCCGTTACCAAAGGCTACGCCATCGGTTCCGCCGGTCTGGCCGCCGTTATCCTGTTCACCTCCTATGTCGACGAGTTGAAGATGGCCGGCAAGTCGATCACTTTCGACCTCTCCGACCCCTACATTATCGTCGGTTTGTTCATCGGCGGTATGCTCCCCTACTACTTCGCCGCCATGTGTATGGAAGCGGTCGGTACCGCCGGCGGCGCCGTCGTCGTTGAGGTCCGCCGCCAGTTCCGCGAGATCAAGGG
>DCNF01000075.1:5443-5709 GCA_002322035.1 Geobacter sp. UBA1603 | reverse complement strand
GTCACCAAGACCGCTCTGAAGGAAATGGTCATCCCCGGCCTGATCCCGATCCTGGCCCCGGTCATCGTCGGCTTCACCCTCGGACCCAAGGCCCTGGGGGGCGTGATCGTCGGCACCATCGTCACCGGCATCTTTGTGGCCATCTCCATGACCACCGGCGGCGGCGCCTGGGATAACGCCAAGAAGTACATCGAGGACGGCCACCACGGCGGCAAGGGAGGCGATGCCCACAAGGCTGCCGTTACCGGCGACACCGTCGGCGACCC
>DCNF01000075.1:1839-5399 GCA_002322035.1 Geobacter sp. UBA1603 | reverse complement strand
CCGGCCGTCAACCCGATGATCAAGATCATCAATATTGTCTCGCTGCTGATCGTGCCGCTTTTGGCCAAGATGATGTAAGCTTCGGCCGCATCTTAATACAAAAACGGCATGGGATTGATTCCCATGCCGTTTTATTTTTTCTGCCAAGAACAGACGTTATTTTTTCTGTTTGAGTGGGTTCTGGCTCCAGTAAATCCCCAGGACATCACGCTCATTGGCGTTCAGTCTTGCCCCTTTCCTCTCCATCTCCTTCTGGATAACCGTAAGATCCTTGCCGGCCTTGAGGGCGGCATCGATCTTATCCTGCCCGTGACATGAGGTGCATTTCTGTTGCATGACGGTGTGGGCCTTCTTGGCATCTGCCTTGGGGGTCGCAAGCGCTGCCCCTGACCAACAGGCCGCCAGCAGCAATACCATGGTGAATGTGGTCAGACGCATGAGTTCTCCGTTCTCCAACGTGGCGTTACTCCCTGACAAAGGTATCAACATCCGAGTCGCTGACCATCCCCATCAGATGGGCATATTCGGCCTCGATAAGGGCATAATGTTTCTCGGTCTCTTTGACCACCTGGGTGAAGATGGCCCGCACTGCAGGGTCGACGACTCCCTGGGCCAGTTGGGTATACTGGCCGATGCACTCTTTTTCTTCTGCCAGGGCAAGCTCAAGGGCTTTCTGCTCCAGACAGTTGTCATCGATTGCCTTGAGCAGCTTGACATAGGTCGGATTTTTCGCGTCCACCGGGCTTTCCATATACGACTTCAGATCGCCGAACTCCCCACCCTTGTAGTGGTCAAAGAACGCTTTCAGATGGGCCACCTCTTCGTTAGCCAGCATGTCGAACACCTTTTTCGCCCGCTCGTTCGTGGCTTTTGCAGAAGCCATCCGATAGAAGTCCATGCTGTCTTTCTCTGCTTTTATTGCCAGTTTGAGTGCATCCTGCAGCGAGTATTCCCTGCCCATGTATCCCTCCCGAATTGAGATTGAGTTTGTGTATACACTTATACCGTGAAAATCGAAATCTTCAACTCAAAAATCAGGTTTCAAGAAGCGCGTTGATGACGACACCCGCCATGGTCAGGCCGAAAATAGAGGGGATATATGATATGCTGCCGAGGATAACCCGCCGGTTTTCGCAGCTGAAAACCTGGCTCCCCCGATTGGGGCAGATGCAGTCGGTGCCGCAATGGGCCGCCCGGAGCTCAAGCTGGCGGTGTTCTTCGGTGGAGTACACCACCTGTACCCCCTGTTCAATGCCCTTCTGGCGCAGTATTTTTCGCATACTGCGGGCCATGCGGCAGTTGCGTGTGGCAGAAATATCAGCAACGCTTATCTTCGTCGGGTCAAGCTTGTTGGCCGCCCCCATACTTGAGATGACCGGTATGCCCCGCTCCCTGCAGGCGATGATCAGCGCGGCCTTGGCGGTGAAATGATCGATGGCGTCCAGTACGTAATCGGGAGACGACTCCAAAAGACGGGCTGCATTTTGCTCCGAGAAGAACTCCTTGACCGCTGCCACACTGGCAGCGGGGTTTATATCCCGCAGCCGCTGGGCCATGACCTCGACCTTCGGCAGCCCGACGGTGCTTGTCAGGGCATGGATCTGCCGGTTGACGTTGGTCAGACAGATATCGTCGAAGTCCACCAGCGTGATAGTTCCTACTCCTGCCCGCCCCAAGGCTTCAGCTGCATAGCTGCCCACGCCGCCGATGCCGCAGATAAGCACGTGCTTGTTTTTGAGGATTTCAATACCGGTGCTTCCTATCAGCAGTTCGGTGCGGGAAAAACGGTGGAGGGTCATTCCGACACTCCAAATCCACCAGTTGCCTGACTACTAGACATGATAATACCCCCGATACCACTCGACAAAATGGGCAAGGCCCTGTTCCAGGGGGGTCGTTGGTGAAAATCCAACATCACGCATCAAATCGTCCACATCGGCACAGGTCTCGAGAACATCGCCCGGTTGCAGGGGGAGCAGGTTTACCACGGCCTCCCTGCCGAGGAGTTTTTCAAGACATTGCACAAAATGTATCAGCTCGACCGGGCAGTTGTTGCCAATATTATAGATTCGATACGGTGCATAGCTGCTGCCTGGATCGGGAGCCTCCGAGTTCCAGGCCGGATCCGGCACCGGAATATGCCTGCAGGTACGAACAATCCCTTCGACGATGTCGTCGATGTAGGTAAAGTCGCGGCGCATGTTGCCGTGGTTATAGACATCGATCGGCCTCCCCTCGACGATCGCTTTGGTGAAGGAAAAATAGGCCATGTCCGGGCGGCCCCAGGGACCGTAGACGGTAAAGAAGCGAAGACCGGTGGTTGGTAGGCCATAGAGGCTTGAGTACGAGTGTGCCATGAGCTCGTTCGACTTCTTGGTAGCAGCATAGAGCGATATAGGGTGATCAGCATTATGGTGGACCGAAAAGGGTGACAGGCTATTGGCCCCGTAGACGGAGCTTGACGAACCGTACACGAGATGGCCGACCCCGTGCTGACGGCAAGCTTCCAGAATATTGAGAAAACCGTTAATGTTGCTGGCAATGTATGCGTGGGGATTGTGTAAAGAATATCGAACTCCAGCCTGGGCGGCAAGATGCACGACGGTATCGAACCTGTTGGCGCAAAATACCGCCTCAACCGCAGCACTGTCGGCAAGGTCGCCCTTGACGAAGTTGAAGCGGGAAGTTTTCTCCAGCATTGCTAAACGGTCCATCTTGAGGCGGGGATCATAGTAATCGTTAATGCTGTCGAAACCGATCACGTTTATCCCCATGCCAAGCAAACGCCTGCAAAGGTGGAATCCAATAAATCCGGCGGCTCCGGTTACAAAAACATTTTTCATCAATATGCTCCGTTAGTGGTGTCGCGAAACTTCGCACGACACCTTATTGATGACTTCACGGTACACCTCTTCGATTCTGTCGGTCATGGACTTCACACTGAACGTCTCCAGCGCCCGGGCCTTGCCCGCAGTACCCATGCGTTGCCGCAGGGCAGGATCTGACAGCAGTTGGTTAAGTGCCGTGGCAAGTGCAGATGTATCGCCTGGTGGAACAAGCACTCCTGTTTCTCCATTGAGGACCGCTTCATCGATGCCAGGAGCGTTACTGGCCACAACAGGTTTCCCGAGCAGAGCTGCCTCAACCAGCACCAGACCGAGGCCCTCCTTGGCGATAGAAGAAAGCACCGCAACATCGCAGGCATTAACGATCTCCATGACGTCTTCCCGATATCCGAGGAAATGAACTCGGCTCGCGATACCCAAAGATGCCGAAAGTTCCGTCAGAGGCTCCTTGAGTTCTCCTTCTCCTGCCAACAGACACTGGAGCGTTGGCCACGCAGGAGAAAGCTCGGCAATTGCTCGGATCAGATATTCATGGCCTTTCTTTGCCGAAAGATGAGCCACACAGGCGATTACTGGCGCCCCTTCAGGAATCCCGAGAGAGCGGCGACAGTCATCTTGAGAGGGTATGACTGAAAATCGATCCGTTTCGATACCGTTAAGCGCAATCCGTACATTTTCCGGTGGCGCACCCTGGGATATCATGTGCCGCGCTAC
>DCNF01000075.1:0-1813 GCA_002322035.1 Geobacter sp. UBA1603 | reverse complement strand
TACACCGGCAGAACAGCTTATCAGGCGGCTACAGAGCATAAAATTCTGCCAGGTATTCAGGGCGTGTACATGACCAACAACCGGTATTCCGATACATTTTCCAGCGAGGCTTCCCATAAGAGTCGCGGTTGACAGATGTGTGTGTATCAGATCTGCTCCCATATCACGCGCATGGCTGGCAATCCTGAATGGAGCAGCAATATTAAGCTTGCCACTGATACCAGGCGTATGCACATCTATCCGGCGGGCTTGGGCCGCCGCCACAAACTCCTTATCCGGTTTGCAAAGAAGTCGCACCCTGTGGCCGCGCCTCATCAGTTCACTGCAGATCACAAGGCATATCCGCTCAGCCCCGGAAAACCGGCGCTGGGTGATAACCTGCAGAATAGAGAGCGAAGGCAGGTTCATGCGTTGGTCAGGCGAGCCCGGTACACTTCCGGGTTAAGCGTCGGGTCGTTGTACATTTTGAACTGTTTGTAGAGCTTCATCCGTTTTTTGCCGGACAGATAGTCATCGATCAATTGTTCCAGAGCAGTATTTAAATCAAAGCGCTGCAACCGCAATACCGCCAGGCGGTGGAGTGAACGCTGGCGGTGCTCATCGTCGATATCGCCGCGTCGACTGTCTTCATCCATATGGTAGATTTTCAGTGAGGTGATGAAAATCCGGTCGACGATGCTGCCCGGTGTTTCGGAATTGATTAATGCAGTCGAAGGGTTCGGCTGCAAAGAGGAAACCTCCTGAAGGATCGCCTCGTCCAATGTCTCTATCAGGTCGTTACGCTGCTGGTTGAAGCGGTCAATGTTGCGCTTGACCGAGGCAATCATACTGTCATCAACATCGGTACGACGGGCTTTATCCTCTTCGTGCCAGAGCTGGTAGTTGCGCCAGCCCAGCTCCAATGCGGTCGGATGCACGGCGAGCCCAAGGGCTGTATGGTCCGCAGGATCGGTATGCCAATAGGCAATAAGCCGGTCAAACTGCTCCTCCATATTTTCAAGCTGTAACTGTTTCAGCATCATTCACATCTCCTCCGCGTTTTTTCCACTATTGTGCGAACTGCACTAAATAGCCCCTCAACCGGAATTGCTCGCCGGCACTCTTCATCCTGCTGACACTCGGTCTTAAGACAGGCTGCACAAGGCATATCAGCCTGTAGTGAACAATGTTTTTCACCTCTGGGTGCATACATGTCAGCATCGGTGGCCCGGTAATAGGAAATGGTAGGCGTTCCGACCGAAGCAGCCAGGTAGACCGGACCAGTATCACCACCGATCAGCAGGTCACAGCGGGCAGTAACCGGGATAAGCTCCCTGATGCTGTACCAGGGGAGCAACACAACGCTATCGCCAACCGCAGCTCTGATAGCCTCTCCAAGCTCTTTCTCCTGTTGACTCCCCCAGTTAACCAGCATTGTTGCGTCAGGCCAGGCACTATGCAGCCGACGTACAAGCTCTATCCAACCGTCTCGATACCAGAGCTTGGTCTTCCAGGTGGTCCCCACTTGCAGCATGATACGCAAACCGGGACGAAACTGTGCCAGGTATTGTTCTGCATTCTTTTCATCATCGGCTGAAGAAAAGATACGGCCCGGAAGCTCCATCCCTCTGAAATCATGCCCGAGGAAACTACTTACAATCCGCAGATAACGGTCAGTTACATGGGCATCACCCATAAGAAACGATATTTTTCGATTGGTAAAGAGGGAATTGATCTTCTCCTGCAGTATGTTAAAAGCAAACCCGACCCGCAGTGGTGCTCCGGTCAGCCAGGTTATGACACCGCTTTTAAAATTACCCTGAAGATCGAAAAC
>DCNF01000054.1:923-5613 GCA_002322035.1 Geobacter sp. UBA1603 | reverse complement strand
CAAGTCGATCCTGCTCCGCTTTTGCCTTCTGCTCGGCCCCCTTCTTCTCGGCTACCTGTGCCGGTGACGGACCTGCCGGAAGCTTCTCACCCTTGTCGTAGCGGGCGGTCAACGAGATCAGTTCCTCTTCAACGGTACCCTTGAGCGGGTTGTCCGGGTATTCTTTTGCAAACTGGGACATGAATTTCGCGGCATCCTGCTGGTTGCCGGTTTTGTAATGGGAGCGGGAAAGCCAGAAAAGTGCCATGTCGCGCAGTGGAGTGTCCGGATATTTCTGGAGCACTTCATTCATTTTTTCAATGGCTGCGGTGTAGTCTTTCTGCTGGTAGGCGTTGAATCCGGCGATAAAAACCTGGGAATCTTCAGTTTCCTGACTAAAGGCGGGGGGGGAGACCAGCGATGAAATTATGACCAGTGCGATCAGGGACCGGATCAGTGCGTTACGGCATAATTTCAATGATATCACGGTATTGAACCTCTTCTTGGCCGGCACGGGACAAACGGCGCACGGAGAGCGGTGAAATGTCAGGTAAAATGCGTTTTCAATAGCATCTCTCCGTGGCCTTGTCAACGAAAGAAAAGGGTTTTACGGGGCGTACGCTTCAGCGGATATGGTCTTCCGGGTAGGCACCGATCTTGTGGATCGAAAGATCGGCCCCGGCAAATTCCTCCTCATCACCGAGGCGGATACCGATGGTTTTGCTTAGAATACCATAGACGGCACAGCCGCTTATCAGGGCAAACGCAATTGCAGCAAGGCTTCCGGCCAACTGTGAGACAAAACTGACCCCCCCCATGCCGCCGAGAAACTTCTGGCCGAAAATCCCGGCGGCAATCCCGCCCCAAGAACCTATTATGCCGTGCAGTGGCCAAACCCCAAGTACGTCGTCGATCCGCAGTTTTTCCTGTTCGTAATGGAATCCGTAGACAAAGATGACCGAGGCAATGCCCCCAACCACGAATGAAGCCAGCGGATGCATGATGTCACTGCCGGCACAGACCGCGATTAGGCCGGCCAGGGCGCCGTTATGCACGAATCCCGGGTCATTCCTGCCGGCGACCAGGGCGGCGATCACCCCACCGACCATGGCCATCAGCGAGTTGACCGCCACCAGCCCGGAGATTTTTTCCAGGTTGCCGGCGCTCATCACGTTGAATCCGAACCAGCCGACTGCCAGTATCCACGAGCCGAGCGCCAGAAAAGGGATGTTGCTGACCGGTATCGGGTTGGATTTGCCGCGAATGTAACGATTCATACGGGGGCCGAGGATGATTACCGCTGGCAGGGCGATCCAGCCGCCGACCGAATGAACAACCACCGAGCCGGCATAGTCGTGGAATTCAGCACCACCGATCGACTTGATGAGCCCCTGCAGCAGGGAGGCGTTCTGCCCCCAGATCAGCGACTCGAACAGCGGGTAGGAAATGCCGGCGAAGATCGCTCCAGCAATGACCTGGGGCCAGAACTTGGCCCGTTCGGCAATCCCACCGGAAATGATAGCCGGGATACAGGCTGCAAAGCAGAGCAGAAAAAAGTAATGCACCAGATCGTAACCCTGGGCCTTGTTCATCAACTCTTCAGCCGGCTTGAGAAAAGATATTCCATAGGCGATCGGGAAACCGATCAAAAAATAGACGACGGTCGAAACCGACCAGTCGGTGAGGATCTTGACAAAGGCATTGACCTGATTTTTTTTGCGGACGGTGCCGACCTCAAGAAATGCAAATCCGGCGTGCATGGCAAAGACCATNNTAAGAAATGCAAAGCCGGCATGCATTGCAAATACCATTACGGCGCCCAGCATCAGAAAAAGAACATCGGCACTGCTTTTCAGGCCCGTCACCATTGACGCGGTCTCCATGCTCACGTACCTCCATTGGTCGTTGTAAGCTGCCCGTCGTTGGGCATATTCAGCCGGCTAACGCAATATGCTGGCCAACTTGAAAATAAATGTAACATACTAATATTATTGCATAGTATTCGTTTGTCGCCACCAGGTTGACGCCTCATTTGTAGGCACTGCATAAAAATTGCGCAGTACTTTTTCAGCAGATCACTATTTTCTTTCCTGGCTACAGCAGGTAGTATGGCCAGCATGGACCTGCATGAAAAACTAAACCAGCTGCCCACCGTTCCCGGCGTTTACCTGATGCGGGATTCCGCCGGCACGATCATCTACATCGGTAAGGCCCGCAACCTGCGGCAGCGGGTCCGCGCCTACTTCAGTGCTTCCGGCGATGGACGCTACCACGTGAAGTTTCTTGTCCCGAAGGTGGCTGACCTGGACGTGGTACTGACTGACACCGAGAAAGAGGCTCTGCTGCTTGAAAATACCCTGATTAAGCAGCACCGCCCCCGCTACAATCTTGAACTCAAGGATGATAAGACCTACTTTTCGCTCCGTCTCGACCCGAAGGAGGAATTCCCACGGTTCAGCATCGTCCGCAAGACGCCCCGGGATGGCGCCCGTTACTTTGGCCCGTATGCCTCTGCATCAGCTGCCCGTGAGGTACTCCGGCAGATAACCCGGATGTTTCCACTTCGTCACTATCCGCTGGCAACCTGCCTGTCCCGGCGGCGCCCCTGCCTTTATCACCAGATCGGCCAGTGCAGTGCCCCCTGCCATGGCATGATATCCCCTCCTGAATATTCTGAGTTGGCGTCGGGAGCCATGCTTTTTCTGGAGGGAAAAGGTCGTGAACTGATGGCTCAGCTCCGAAAGCGGATGAGTGAAGCCGCTGCCGGGCTGCATTATGAAGAGGCGGCCCGCTTGCGTAATCTGCTCCGTGCCATCGAAGTGACCGTTGAGAAGCAGAAAATGGTGCTTCGAGGGGGCGATAGCGACGTGATCGGCAGCCACCGGCAGGGGGAGCGCCTGGAACTGGTGGTGCTGTTTGTCAGGAACGGTATCATGAGCGGCAGCCGTCATTTCGGCTTTCGCTGGGAACTGGATGACCGGGAAGGGGTTGCAGCTTTCCTGCGGCAGTTTTATACTGATGACCAGTATATTCCGACTGACGTCCTTCTGCCTTTTGAAATTGAGGATAGC
Source organism: Geobacter sp. UBA1603 (assembly GCA_002322035.1). Lineage (GTDB taxonomy): Bacteria > Desulfobacterota > Desulfuromonadia > Geobacterales > Pseudopelobacteraceae > UBA1603. Next base: position 2,563 of record DCNF01000054.1, on the reverse strand, counting down.
GGCGCTGTATCGGAGATTCTTTCGGAAATGGGGGGAAAACGCGTCACTCTCATTACTCCGAAACGGGGCACCCGGCGTGATCTGGTGGAGCTTGCCTGCAAAAATGCCGCGGCTGCCCTGCGTGAGCGGGAAGATACGGCTGCCGGGGTGGCAGCCGTTCTGGAAGAGCTCCGGCAGGGGCTTCACCTGTCACGCCTTCCGAACCGGATCGAATGCTACGACATCTCAACCATCCAGGGGCGCCATTCGGTCGGCAGCGGTGTGACGTTTATCAACGGCTCACCGGACACGAAGAACTACCGGCGCTACCGTATCCGTTCGGTGGAGGGGCAGGATGATTTTGCCATGCTGTCGGAGGTATTTTCCCGGCGCTTCCGGGCTGACCAGGTCGAGAAGGCCGGACTTCCCGACCTGGTGGTGGTTGACGGCGGCATCGGCCAACTGAACGCCGCCCTGGAAATCATCCGCAGTCTCGGTCTGACCGGCCGTTTCGACCTGGTCTCCCTTGCCAAGAGCCGTACGGAGCAGGCGGTAGCAGCAGCCGACATTCACAGGAGCTTTGAACGGGTGTTTCTGCCGGGCCGACGCAACCCGTTGGTACTCAAGCAGAACTCCAAGGCCCTGCTGCTCCTGGCGGCGCTTCGCGATGAAGCACACCGCTTCGCCATAACGTATCACCGGACGCTGCGCGGCACAGAGGGGATTTCGTCCGGCATCGACCAGTTAATCGGGATCGGTCCGAAGCGGCGCACCGCCCTGCTCAGGCATTTCGGCAGTTTCCAGCGCCTGAAAGAGGCTTCCCTGGAAGAGCTTGCCGCTGTCAACGGCATGAACAGGTCAGCCGCGGAGACATTGTTCGGGGCGCTGCATGGGGCCTGACATCAGTCGGTTCAATCTGCTCGTTATCCTCGGTGCCACCGCCACGGGCAAGACCCGCCTGGCTGTTGAACTTGCCAGGGAACTGGGCGGCGAAATAATCTCGGCCGATTCGCGCCAGGTCTTCCGCGGCATGGACATCGGCACCGGCAAGGACCTGGCCGAGTACCACGACGTGCCCTATCACCTGATCGACATCGTCGAGGCCGGCACCGAGTTCAGTGTCTTCGCCTTCCAGTGCTGTTTTCTTCAAGCCTTTGCGGATATATCGGGTCGGGGGCGGCTGCCGGTTGTCTGCGGCGGCACCGGCCTGTACCTGGATGCTGCGCTGCGCGGATACCGCCTGGTTGAGGTGCCCGAAGATACTGCCCTGCGGGCCGAACTGGCCGGACTGGATGACGCTGAACTGGCCGCCCGGCTCATGGCCCTGCGGCCGGAGCAGCACAACCGCACCGACCTGTCCGACCGCAGCCGCACCATCCGGGCCATCGAAATTGCCCGATTCCAGCACGACCAGGCCGCCGGACATGAACCGTGGCCGGACATCAGGCCGCTGGTGCTCGGTATCCGCCGGGAACGTTCCGAAGTACGGCGCCGGATAACCGAGCGCCTGGAGCAACGGCTGGAGAACGGCATGCTTGATGAGGTGCGGCGGCTCCACGAAGGCGGCATCCCCTGGGAACGGCTCGACTATTACGGTCTGGAGTACCGGCACATCGGGGCACATCTGCGGGGCGAGACCGACCGCACCACCATGGTCCAGA
>DCNF01000054.1:473-817 GCA_002322035.1 Geobacter sp. UBA1603 | reverse complement strand
ATGGCGTGCCCATTCACTGGCTGGATGCCCCGGGCGATCTGGCGAAGCAGGCGCAGTCAATCATCGACGGAGACTGAAAACCGGCCGGCCTGTGGTGTCGTGCTCCTGTCAGGGTGTACACAAAAAGGAAGGGTGATAACTGGCAGTTATCACCCTTCCTCTGTATGAGTCGTCGCAGAGTGTTGCTACTTCGTGTTGTCATCTCCGCCGCCCAGTGCCGCATGGGCCGCCGCCAGGCGGGCGATCGGCACCCGGAAGGGGGAACAGGAGACATAGTCCAGACCGACGTTATGACAGAATATGACTGAACGCGGGTCTCCTCCATGCTCGCCGCAGATGCCGAG
>DCNF01000054.1:0-251 GCA_002322035.1 Geobacter sp. UBA1603 | reverse complement strand
TTGGTGCCGAAGGAGAAGAATTCAGCCTCCTGGGCAATCTCGTCGGCGGTGAGGGCTGCGCGGGGCAGTTCGATCATGGTTCCGATCAGGTATTCCACCGAGACACCATAACGGGCGATGGTCTCGTCGCAAATGCGGGCGGCGTTCTGTTTCAGCACCCGCAACTCGCTGACGGTTGCAATGAGCGGGATCATGATTTCCGGAACGATGCTGAAGCCTTCGTTTTTGACCAGTTCGCAGGCAGCCTCCAT
>DCNF01000035.1:50440-53295 GCA_002322035.1 Geobacter sp. UBA1603 | reverse complement strand
GGCGTCATCCAGTGGTACTACGGCCTGCGTGAGTGGGACTACTACACCGTCCTGTTCGGTGTGGGGCGCGCCCTGGGCTGCATGGCCAACATCACCTGGGACCGCGGTCTCGGCTATGCCATCGAGCGTCCCAAGTCCGTCACCACCCCGATGCTTGAGAAGTGGGCTGCTGAAGGCGGTCGCAAACTGGCTTAATAGTCAGTTTACGGAGGAATATCGGCGGGGATGCAGCAATGCATCCCCGTTTTTATTTTTCGGCTTGCAAAATATTCAAAGTACGGTATAAAAGACAACATTAGTCTTTTTATTCTATCTTTCAGGAGCTGACTATGGGTATTTCCGTCAAAGGAACAAAGACAGAACAGAACCTTCTCAAATCATTCGCCGGAGAAAGTCAGGCCCGTAACCGCTACACCTATTTTGCTGCCGCGGCCCGTAAAGAGGGCTATATTCAGATCGCTGACATTTTCGAAGAAACCGCCCACCAGGAAAAAGAGCATGCCAAGCGATTCTTCTCATTCCTGGAAGGTGGTGATCTTGAAATTACTGCCTGTTTCCCGGCTGGAAAAGTCGGAACCACTGCCGAGAATCTGCTTGCATCAGCCAACGGCGAGCATGAGGAATACAGTGATCTTTACCCGTCTTTTGCTGCGGTTGCCCGTGATGAAGGCTTCCCAGCCATCGCCACATTGTGGGACGCCATTTCGATTGCCGAGAAACAACACGAAAAGCGCTACCGCGGTCTGCTTGCCAACATTGAGCAGAACCGAGTCTTTCGTCGTGACAATGAAGTTGTCTGGCGCTGCCGCAACTGCGGCTACCTGCACACCGGGGCAGAAGCTCCTGACTGCTGTCTGGCTTGCGTGCACCCCAAAGCCCATTTCGAACTACTGGGAGAGAACTGGTAACATTACGATCTACAAGGCCTGTCACAAGGCACAATTACACATTAACAGGAGGAAACACCCATGCCCAATTGTCTAGAAATCTACAAATGTGATCTGTGCGGCAATATCGTTGAAGTTGTCCATGGCGGTGGAGCGACGCTTAACTGCTGTGGGCAGCCGATGAAACTCATGACCGAGAACACCGTTGATGCAGCCAAGGAAAAACATGTGCCGGTCATCGAAAAGGTTGAAGGTGGCTACAAAGTCACCGTTGGCAGCGTTGCCCACCCGATGGAGGAAAAACATTACATCGAGTGGATCGAACTGGTGGCTGACGGCAAAGCCTACCGTCAGTTTCTAAAGCCCGGTTCTGCACCGGAAGCATTCTTCTGCCTCACCGCTTCAAGCATCACTGCCCGCGAATACTGTAACCTTCACGGGCACTGGTCAGCCGCTGCCTGACCAACTCAGCCAGCAGAGCATACAAAAACGGCCCTCCGGAAAACCGGACGGGCCGTTTTCGTTTTACATCAAACAAGCGCGATGCGTTTGACAGCAAAGCCATGGCACGCTACAATTTAAAAAAAAGCCAATATGCTACAATCACAGCATGCCGTTCATGCCGCTTTAGCACCACACCACGATACCGAAGGGGCCTCCACATGGAAGCAATTTCAAGCGAGAAGCTGCTGGACAATCTTTTCGATGGAGTTTACTTCGTCGACTCCAACCGGCTGATCAGCTACTGGAACGCAGCGGCAGAACGGATTTCAGGCTATTCAAAAGCAGACATGGTAGGAAGCTGTTGCGCCGACAATCTACTCCGGCATGTGGATACTGACGGGAACGAGCTCTGTCTGTCCGGATGTCCGCTGGCCGCCTCAATTGCTGACGGCAAACCACGCGAATCGACGGTCTTTCTGCACCACAAGCTGGGGCACCGCGTACCGGTTTCTGTCAGGACCTCACCGGTGCGAAATGACGCCGGAGAGGTTGTCGGCGCCGTTGAAATTTTCACCGATAATTCATCGGCGCTGCAGATTATGAGCGAGTTTGAAAGCCTGAAGCATGAGGTCTATCAAGACGCCCTGACCGCCATATCAAACCGCAAGTACGGAGAAATGATGATCTCCAGCAGGTTACACGAATGGCAGGAACACGAATCTCCGTTTGGCATTCTGTTCATGGATGTTGACCATTTCAAGCACTTTAACGACACCCACGGCCATAAAACCGGAGATGAGGTACTAAAGATGGTGGCGCAATCGATTGCCGGTTCGCTCCGTAAAATGGACGTGGTATCCCGATGGGGGGGTGAAGAGTTCATTGTCATTCTTCCTGGCGTCACCGGGGTGATCATCAAAGCGGTCGCAGAGCGGATTCGGATGCTGATCGCCAACAGCTTTATCATGGCGGCGGATCAGAAGCTTCAGGTGACGGTCTCAATCGGGGGCAGCCTGTCCCGATTCGGAGATACCGCCGAATCAATCGTCCAGAGGGCCGATCAGCAGATGTACCTCAGCAAGAAAAATGGCCGCAATACTGTCACGGTGGACACAAACGACTGAGCGGCGGCCCGGCAAGCCTGGAGACAGACAACCTTTACGCTTTTGATATATTTCAGAACATCTTTTGAAAAAAGTATTTGACACATACCGTCAAGTTTTGTAATTATGAAATCGAAAATTTCATACTGCGTCGATACACGACAATACTAAACCACCTGCGAAGGTGGGGCGGAAAGCCCATAGGGTCTCACCGAGACAGCCGGGTTGCCGAAATATCAATCGATATTATGGCAACCCGGTTTTTTATTGCGCGGATGGCGCGGGGAAAGGGGGAAACGGTACACACGGTCAGGCTCTGACCACACACGATGCAGCATACGGACACGGGACGGCAGAAATGCATGTTGTGCCTCCCCTGGCGATACACGATACTACTCAACCATCCGCGAGGATGGGGCGG
>DCNF01000035.1:49334-50372 GCA_002322035.1 Geobacter sp. UBA1603 | reverse complement strand
GACAGCCGGGTTGCCGAAATATCCCAGATATTCGGTCCCGGCTTTATTTTTTTGCCGGGACGAGACTCAGCCCAAACGGGCACAGACACCACGAAAACGAGGTAACACTATGAATGATGGTTCCATGATACAACTTGTTGTCGGATCACTGGGCATTGCCATCCTGGCAATCAGCATCGCTTTTATCGCCTACTGGAAGATGCTGGCCCAGAAGAAGTGCTCGCTCCCGCAGGAGCCCAAACCGCCAAAGGCCACCCCGCAGAGGGAACAGACCTTCGAATATGCGCCGATGGGAGCCGCCCAGGCCTGCCAGCAGTAATCAGGAACAGCCGGGCTGCCGGACTTCGCATCATCACGGCCGCCCGGCTTTATTATCATGAACGAATAAAAGGGAGGAAAAACCATGAAACCACCTGTCCGAAATTACCAGACCGCATTTCGAAGTTGCCGTACATGGGCCTTTACCGCACTATCGCTGTCGGGACTTCTCTGCAGTCCGGCCAGCAGTGCCGAGCCCCCTGAAAAGCCTGCCTGCGACTACACCATCTACCTTGAACAGCCGCTCCCCCGGGCCGAATTCATAACCATGCGCAAAGAGATGTACGCCGCAACCCAGGCCCGCACCGCACCAGACACCCGCTACACCACGCACTACCGTACCGGTAGCGACCAGATCGATGAAATATCTCTGGGCTGCCTGGGCTGCCATGAAAAACCGGCCCGGCAAGGCAGCGAAAACGCCTCGGGCGCCCATGCGACCGGGATGGCCAGAATGGCATCCTCCCACCGGGTCGGCAGCGATTACGAGCGGGCGGCGTTTGCCAGACAGAACCTGAAAAACTCCCGTGAGTTCCCGGAACAGATGATCCTCGTCAATGGAATGTTGAGCTGTGTAACCTGTCATGACCCCCTGACCCGCACAACAGGCAGGACTTCGTCAGACAATGATCGCGCATCGCTCTGCTTCAGCTGTCACAACATGTGACCGGTATGGGAGCGACCAGACATCTTTTCGTGGTAGACGATACTACTCAACCA
>DCNF01000035.1:16467-49299 GCA_002322035.1 Geobacter sp. UBA1603 | reverse complement strand
CCGCGAGGATGGGGCGGAAAGCCCACAGGGTCTCACCGAGACAGCCGGGTTGCCGAAATATCGCGATAATTGACCCCTATGGCCAGTTATGCCCCATGAAAGGAATACGACCATGACAATCAAACGACAGGCACAACACTCTGAATCAGCGGCTCCATTTCTGCGCATTTCACAATGCTTCATCACCGTCCTGGCAGCCTTAGCCTGCCTTGCTGCACTGCCTCGCATCTCCGATGCAGCAACATCCTGGTATGCACTCGGCACTTCACACACGGTGGTCCTGACCGAAGAGGGGACCGTCTGGACACTGGGAGAAAACGATTTCGGCCAGCTCGGCCAAGGCGTTGTCGACGCTCACAACCACGAACCGCAGCAGGTGCCGGGCCTCAATCGGGTCAAGGCGGTGGCTGCAGCCGGCAACCATTCCGCCGCATTGCGGCGTGACGGCACGGTCTGGGTCTGGGGCGACAACATATCCGGTCAGCTCGGCAATGATGACATGATGTTGAGCGCAACACCACTGCCGGTCAAAGGGCTGCGCGGGGTAATCGCTATCGCCGCCGGCGGCAGCCACATCCTGGCTCTGAAGCGGGACGGCACGGTCTGGGCCTGGGGCAACAACAACTACGGCCAGCTCGGCACGGCCTCCTTCATCAGCACCCCGGATCCCGTCAGGGTCAAGGGCCTTGATGGGGTAACATCAATCGCCGCCGGCGCCTATCACTGCCTGGCGCTGAAACAGGACGGCAGCGTCTGGTCCTGGGGCTACAACGCCTATGGTGAGCTTGGAAACCCGGCTGTGTCATCGAAAGGGAGCGCAGTGCCAGTGCAGGTCGCCGGAATCAGAAGCGCCACTTCGGTCAGCGCCGGTGTCAACCACAGTGTTGCCATGCAGGGCAATAACACCGTCTGGGTTTGGGGCAGCAATTATTACAGCCAGATCGGCAACGGAACGACCGGCTACGGCAGCAGAACCCCGGTCCAGGTCCGGATCGGCGAACAGGTTGCCGACATAACTGCCCGGGCACACCACACGATCGCCCTGCTCAAGGACGGAACCGCGCTGGCCTGGGGAGACCGGGGAACCCAGCGCTGGGGCAACGGCCTGGAAATGGCAGGAAGCGCCGTACCGGTAAGGATGGAAGGTTATACCGGGCCAATCGCCATTGCCGCTCTGGTCAACCCGGTTACCATCGGCCAGACATCGATGATGGCCTGGCTGAATGAACAACGCAGCGAACAGACCGCCGTTGCCGATGCGTCTGATTATGCGACGTATACTGTCGCATTTGCACAACCGGAATAGCCGGCCCTATCAACGAAGACAAGGACAAGGAGACCTGCCATGAAATTAATCTGTATCGCAGCCATCGGCTTGATGCTGCTCTGCACAGCATGCTTTGCCGGTGAGGATATAAAAGAGCTCCCGGCTTCGGCCGGAAAAATCAGTTTTCCTCACCGCCATCACCAGGAACTGATCAATGACTGTCTGAAATGCCACGAAAAGGGCCCGGGCAAGATCGCCGAACTGAACAGGGAATGGGCCCACAGGACCTGTACCGGATGCCATCAGAAAATGGAAAAAGGGCCGGTCAGCTGCAAAGGGTGCCACGCACCATGAGCATCGGCATAGAAACGCGACAGCCCGGAGGTAATCCGGGCTGTCATGGCTCCAGCGGTGCCGCTGGTGATTTTTGTCCTGCTCTTTTGCCCTGCTACTCGCCCCTGATTGCCCGGACCAGCAGTTCATAATCCTCGAGCAGTGCCTGCAGGTCTTCTTCGTGTTCAACCTCCTGCTGCAGGATTGTCAGCACCATGTTGTAGGTGACGGGGTCTTTGTCACGGGTCAGGTCCATCAGGCGCTTGTACACACCAATGGCACACTGTTCACCCTTGATGTTCTGCTCGAGCAGCACTTTTACAAACGGGTCGTCCGGTGCATCGTATCCGCAATTAGTATGCGTGTACCATTCCTCCGGCCTGGTGACCGGCGTACCGCCCAGCTGGATGATCCGCATTGCGACCATGTCGGCATGCATCAGCTCTTCGTTGGCATGCTGGAGCAATTCAGCCCCCACCGCGTCCTTCATCGGCCCCTTGACCAGCTTTGCTCCCAGCCAGTACTGGTAATAGGCCAGCCACTCGTCACAGTAGGCCCGACGCAGCAGTCCGAGCAGTTCCTCCACATCCATTCCGATAATTTCACGCCCTTTTGATCCCATAACTGCTGTCTCCTTTCATAACGGAACCCTGTCAGCCACCATTAGTCACTCTTGGCTGAAGTCCTGTAGCCGCAGCATCGTGGAAGCCAGTGAAGTTTGCTCACCAGTGCCGGCGTCAGCTTGATGCATTCGGGGTTGATCGTAAAGCGGTTTTCATAGATACGGCATTCCCGCGTTACCACATCAAGGTAACGACAGGGGGTCTGCGTGTAATAGACCGTGCCGGTATGATTTTCATATTTTTCAAAACAACAGGTTCCGCAGTGCTTACAGCGGGACTCCCATTCAGAGTCCGTCACAACGCCACCCTGTTCACCCGCGCTGGACCGTGCTGCACGGTGCGGGCAAAACGCACCGCCGGTTTTCCGAAAGACATGCCGTAACCGATGGTATGGCTGTCCGGAATTCCCAAGCGCTGTCGCATACCGGGCAGGATGTCAAAAAGCGCCCAGGTTGTCAGGCCGTTCCAGACGGTTCCGACCCCATTGGCCTGGGCAAACAGTTCAAAATAGGAAAGTGCTATCAGGCAGTCGGGCACCGGCGAGGCCCCCTCGCAGGGTGCGCTTGCTATGAGCAGATGCGGCGCATCGCGAAACAGGATATCGGCGCCTTTCTCCTCCCAGAGTGTCACGAAATGGCCGAAGAACTCCATACCCCTCGGAAAGCGCTGCCCCCGGGCCATCTCTCCAAGCGCCTCCATCACCTCATGGCGAAGCCGCGACAGTTTTTCCCGGTCATCGACAACAGTAAACAGCACACTACGCTCATTCTTGCCGGTCGGAGCCTGCCAGGCCACGTCCAACAGGCGCTGAATCAGCTGCGGGTCGAGGTTCTCCGGCTTGTAGCGTCGGATTGACCGCCGCCCCCTGATCAGGGCCTCCAGGCGTTCCGGATCGGGAAACGAGCCGGCCAGCGGGCGGCAGGAACTCGGCTTGACCCCCAGAATCGAGATCGCTCCATACGGGCAGATCATCAAACAATGCTGGCAGCGATAGCAAGCCGCCTCACGCTCCGCGGCAATCGCCGGCAGACTCTCCGCCGCCATGGTGATTATCCGGGCGGGGCAATCGGCGACACATTCGCCGCAGCGGGTACACAGGGTCTGATTAACGGTAAACTCAAGCATGGGAACACTCCTGCAAATGATTGATCGTGGAACGCGGATGATTGCATTTATAGCCGAATCTGCTATTACTTGTCATGGAATTTCAGCGGCACTGACAGGAGGTCTCGAATGTACACCATGGATAATGCTGGGAGGAACACGATTGCGATGGTGCTTGCCGGAGGCAAGGGAGAGCGTTTGAGCCCCCTGACCCTGCGTCGGGCAAAGCCGAGCGTGGCGTTCGGCGGCAAATACAAGATCATCGACTTTGTCTTATCCAATCTGTTTAATTCAGGTATCAAAAAGGTCTACATTCTGACCCAGTACCGGGCCTTTTCCCTCAACAAGCATATCCGCGAATCGTGGGGAAAATGGACCGGCCTTGGTGAGTTTTATGTCGCCATCTCACCTGAAACCAGCAGTGAGAGCGAGGAGTGGTTCAAGGGCACCGCCGACGCGATTCTCCAGTATCTGCGTTTTGTCGAATCGTCCGATGCCGATTATGTCGCCATTTTCGGCGGTGATCACATCTACAAGATGGATATCAGCCAGATGATCAACTTCCACCGCATGAACCGGGCCGACATCAGCATCGCCGCCCTGGAAGTGCCAAAAGAGGAGGCCAGCCGTTTCGGCGTATTTTCGGTGGATGACGACTCGCGGGTAACCGCCTTTAGCGAAAAACCGAAACATCCAGAGACAATCCCCGGACGGGAAACCTGCTTCGCTTCGATGGGAAACTATATCTTTTCCACAAAAAAACTTATCGAAGTACTCCAAGAGGGGAAGAAACATCACGAAGATCTCGACTTCGGCAAACATGTCATTCCGATGATGCTTGAATCAGGCGACCGTGTCTTTGCCTACAACTTCAATGACAACGTGATTCCCGGCATGAAGGCTGAAGAACGCGGATACTGGAAAGACGTTGGCACACTCGACTCTTACTACGAAGCCAACATGGACCTGATCAACGTTTCCCCCCAGCTCAATCTCTACAACTACAAATGGCCAGTGCTGACCAACCAGGGGAACCTGCCTCCCGCAAAGACTGTTTTTGACGACGATGACCGGCGCGGGGTTAACATCGATTCCTACGTCTGCGCCGGCTGCATAACCAGCGGCAGCACCGTGCGGCGCTCGATCCTCGGCCCCCTGTGCCGAGTTAACAGCTACAGCCTGGTGGAGGAATCGATCCTGTTCGAGAACGTGACCGTCGGGCGCCACGTTCGGATTAAGCGGGCAATCATCGACAAGGGGGTTGTCATACCTGACGGATCTGAGATCGGGTACGATCTTGCCGCTGACCAGGCTAAAGGCTACACCATCACCGAATCGGGAATCGTGGTGGTTCCCCGGAAAGACAGATAAGGAGGGGCTGATGCCGGAAAATCTTCTGATACCCTCGGTCGATCTGCGGGTGGGTGCCCTTGAGGAATACAACCGTCGTCAGAAAGAGCAGGCCGCAAAACAGCACCGGAAAACGAGAGCGCGCCCCTGCCTGACCATCTCGCGCGAGTTCGGCTGCCAGGGGTATCCGGTGGCGGAACAACTGCAGAAGATCATGGAGCGCCAGACCGGCAGCCCCTGGATCATGATCGACCAGGCGGTGCTGGATGAGGTCGCCAAACACCATGACATCTCCAAGGACATTCTTGACCATCTGGGAGAGCGAAACCGGATTCTGGCCGAGGTGCTCGGCACATTTTCCCCGCGCTGGAAGACCGACCATGACTATTTCAGGCTGATATGCCGCCAGGTCATCTCGCTGGCAGAGCAGGGCAACGTCATCATCATGGAGTTGGGAGGCAGCGTCATCACCCGACACATCGAGCATTCACACCATTTCAGGATTATCGCATCCCAGGCATTCAAGACGTCGTCAATCTCTCAGCGCCTCTTCCTGCCCAGCGACGAGGCTGAAACCCTGGTCCGCCGCAAGCAGAAGGAACGTGACCGGTTCGCCCGCGACTTTCTTGGTCAGGACATCAGCGATTCCTATCTCTACGATCTCACTTTCAACAACGACCGCTGTACGGCCGAACAGATTGCCGCCATAATCGCCGAATATACGCTGCTGCATCACTGATAATGGAAAGTCGGAAGCGACATGCCTGGCACGCCCAGACCACTGATGACATCCTGACCCTTCTCGGCACAACCGGTGCCGGCCTTGATCAAGCAGCCGCTGCCGAGCGATTGCGGCTCCAGGGGCCGAACTGCCTCCCCCGGAGTGTTGCAGACGGGCCGCTTGTGATTCTCTGGGGCCAGATCAATAACCCGATCGGCTGGCTCTTGATTGCGGCCGGCTGCATGGCGGTACTACTCGGAAAGCTGTCCGATTCTGTCGTTGTCTTTGGCGCCGTGCTGATCAATGCTTTTATCGGTTTTGTCCAGGAATACCGGGCTGGCAGGACAATCGCCGCTTTGTCGGCACTGGTCCCGAGAACTGCGATTGTGGTGCGCGACGGCCAGCCCCGGGAGATACCGGCTGAAGATCTGGTCCCCGGCGATTGCGTTACCCTGCAAAGCGGTGATCAGGTGCCTGCAGACCTGCGACTGATACGGATCAAAAACCTGCTGGTCGACGAGTCACCCCTGACTGGTGAATCACTGCCGGTTGCCAAGCAGGACGGACCCACTGCAGCGGATGTCCCGCTCGGCGATCGACTCTGTATGGCCTACAGCGGCACCATGGTCACCCAGGGGACAGCCACCGGGATTGTCGTGGCCACCGGCCCCGCAACGGAGCTGGGCCAGATCAACCAGTTGCTCAGCCAGACCACCCGCCTGGAAACACCGCTTACCCGCCAGTTGGCCCGGATCAGCAACGCGATTACAGCCGCTGTTGTCATCATCGTGGCGATTCTTGTCCTGTTTGGCATCCTGATCAAGGGGGCTTTGGTCAGTGAAGCCCTGATGGTTGCGGTTTCCCTTGCAGCCGCGGCCATACCGGAAGGGCTTCCGGCAGTAATCACCATCGCCCTGGCAATCGGCGTCCGCAGAATGGCCGATCGGAATGCGGTTGTGCGTCACCTGCCGGCCGTGGAGACACTCGGCTCAACCAGCGTCATCTGCAGCGACAAGACCGGGACGCTGACCCGCAACGAAATGACCGTCCAGGTTGTCTGGCAGGCAGGACAGGAGTACCGGATTTCAGGGATCGGCTACCAGCCTTATGGTGACTACGAACACGATGGAAGGCGGCTGGAAACACTCCCCGAGCGACTGCATGACCTGCTCACAGCAGCGCTCCTCTGTAGTGATGCAACGCTCCGCCAGGATCAGCAGACCTGGGTCATATCCGGCGACCCGACGGAGGCCGCGCTGGTGGTAGCCGGGCGCAAAGCCGGACTGGATGAGCACCTCCTACGGCTGGACACGCCACGCCTTGATGTTGTCCCCTTTGAGTCAGATACAAAATTCATGGCGACCCTGAACAGCACGTCTGTGGGCAACCGGATACTGGTCAAGGGTGCCCCGGAAACTGTTCTGGAGCGCTGTTGCCTGGATGATGCCGAACGAGACTTGATTGTCAACGCGATTGAGACCTATGCCCGCCAGGGGATGCGGGTGATTGCCTGCGCACTCAGGGATGAAGGTTCAGACCAGCGGATTGTCCACGACAGCCTTCAGAGCGGCCTTCATTTTTCAGGACTGTTTGGCATGATTGATCCGCCCCGGACCGAGGCGATTGATGCCATCCGGGTCTGCCATGAAGCCGGCATCACCGTCAAGATGATCACCGGAGACCACCCGATAACGGCCGAGGCGATCGGACGGCAGCTGAACCTGCTTGCACAGGATCAGCCGGCCATCCAGGGGCGACAGCTGGAAGCGATGACCGATCAAGAAATAGTCATGATCGCCGCTTCTGCCAACGTATTCGCCCGGGTTGCTCCGGAACACAAGATCCGCCTGGTGCGGGCACTCCAGTCCCGGGGGCAGGTCGTGGCAATGACCGGTGATGGGGTTAACGACGCTCCTGCTCTTAAGCAGGCTGATATCGGCGTTGCCATGGGAATCACCGGGACTGCCGTATCCAAGGAAGCCGCCACTGTCATTCTGGTCGATGACAACTTTGCCTCTATCGCAGCAGCAGTCGAAGAAGGGCGCCGGGTCTATGACAATCTTATAAAGTCACTGGCATTCGTACTACCGACCAACCTTGGCCTGGCTGGTACCCTCACTGCCGCCATGTTCTTCTTCCCGACCGTCACAATCGATGGCACCCGGGAGCTGCTGATGGCCATGTCACCCAGCCAGACGCTCTGGATCAACCTGGTGGCCAGTGTGACCCTGTCGATTCCACTGGCATTCGAAATTCTGGAGCCGGGAACCATGCGCCGGCCGCCGCGCCGGCTCGATGAACCGGTTTTTTCAGGCTTTATCATGATCAGACTGGTGCTCGTGGCGCTGCTTATGACCATGGCAGCCTGCGGACTGTTTCTGCTGGAATACCAGCGAGTCGCCGGGAGCGGCCCGGTGGACGCGGCCCGCCATGCCCTGGCCATGGCCGAAGCCCAGACCGGTTGCGTCACCACAATCACCTTCTCGCAGATTTTCTACCTCTTTCAGTGCCGCTCCCTGCGTGACTCACTTTTTTCGCAAGGACTCTTCAGCAACCTGCCAATATTTATCGGCTGCGGAATTTTGATCCTCCTGCAGCTCTGCTTCTGCTATTTGCCGCCACTCCAAGCACTCTTCGGCAGTGCCCCCCTGGATGGCTGGTCCTGGCTGCGCGCAGCCGCCGCAGGTGCGACGGTGCTGCCGGTAATTTCGATCGAGAAAACGCTCTGGAGGCACTTTAGTCCCCCAGCGGCAATCAATCAACCTGCAGGAGTCCAGCCATGAGCAGCCCTATCACCGTCGGCGTCAGTTCCTGTCTGCTTGGAGAACACGTCCGCTACGACGGCGGCCATAAACATGACCGCTACATTACCGGCACCCTCGGCCGTTTTTTCAGCTTCGAGCCGGTCTGCCCCGAGGTGGAATGCGGGATGACCACGCCGCGCGAAGCCATGCGTCTTGAAGGTGACCCGGCCGCTCCGCGCCTGATAACCCGGCAAAGCCGTCTGGACAAGACCGATCAGATGCAGATGTTCTGCTCTGCCAGGATTGCCCGGCTCAAGCAGTTAGACCTGTGCGGCTTCATCTTCAAAAAGGACTCCCCCAGCTCAGGACTGTTTCGGGTCAAGGTTTACGGCCAGGACGGCCTTCCACGTAAAATCGGCCAGGGCCTTTTTGCGGCTTCGTTCGTCCGGAACTTCCCCCGGATACCGGTCGAAGAGGCCGAACGGCTGCATGACGACTCCATCCGTGAAAATTTTATTGAGAGGGTCTTCTGTTACCGCCGCTGGAAGGATTTTCTGGCTGAATCACCCGACCTGGGCGGCCTCGTGGAGTTTCATACCGGCCAGAAGCTGATGATGATGGCCCACAGCCCTCAAATATACCGTGAAATGGGCACCCTTGTCGCCCACGGCAAAAATGCCACCTGGACTGATCTGCTGCTGCAGTATGAGGAACTATATATGAAGGGTCTGGCATTGCAGGCTACGGTCCGCAAGAACACCAATGTGCTGCAGCATATCATGGGCTATTTCAAAAAAGAGCTCACCAGCGCCGAAAAGTCTGAACTGCTCGAGGTTATCAGCCAGTACCACAACCATCTGGTGCCGCTGATTGTCCCGCTGACCCTGATCAAGCACTACGTCAATAGATATAACCAGACCTATCTGAAAAGACAGGTCTATCTTTCACCACATCCCGCCGAGCTGATGCTGCGCAACCACGTCTGAAACGGGTCGGACTATCCCGCATCCAATGGACACTTGACTGAAGCATGCAAGAGGCGTAGAAGCACTGTCACATAGTGTATACACCATGCTCCCGACAAAGGAGTGCGCCATGCACTTCCGCCCCACCCTGATCACCAAACTCGCCTGTGCCATTACCCTGATCCTGCTCGGTTTTATGGGCCTGCTCGATTACACCAACATCCATAATTTTCGTAAGGCGATGATCGAATATGCCGTATCCAATGCCGATCAGATGGCGGAAGTGATCAACCAGAGCGCCTACGACTCGATGCTCAAGAACGACAAGAACAGCCTGTTCGAAATGATCAGACGCATCGGGCAGAGTGAAGGCGTCATGCATATCCGCCTGATGGACCGGACCGGCAGAATATTTTATTCCAGCACCCGTGAGGAAATCGGCACCGTCATCAACAAAAATACCGAAGCCTGCACCATGTGCCACAAGTCGGAAAATCCGCGTCTGTATGCCACATCGATGCACCGCAGCCGTTTTTTTACTGCGGCGGATGGCACGGATGTGATGGGCTTCACCAAGGCGATCTACAACGAACCGGCCTGCTACACGGCGGCCTGTCATGTACACCCCCAGTCCTACAGCATCCTCGGTGTTCTCGACATCGTCGTCTCCCTCAACAACCTGCACCAGAAAGTCCATGATTATCGGACTCAGTTCATCATCCTGACCTGCATTTTTGTGGCTGCAACCGGGATCTTGATTACCCTGCTGACCCAGTTGTTCGTTAACAAACCTGTTCAGCGCCTGGTCCGGCATATGTCACGGGTATCGGCCGGTGATCTGGAAGCCCGGGTTCCGGTTATTTCCCGTGATGAACTGGGTGAGCTTTCCGAAGAAGTCAACCGGATGACCGCCAACTTGGCCCGGGCCAGAAGCGAACTTGAGGAGTGGGGTTCAAGCCTGGAGGTAAAGGTGGATGAGCGGACCAGGGAGATCAAGCGGATTGAGAATCAGCTCTACCGTTCGGAAAAACTGGCCTCCCTCGGCAAACTGGTGGCAGGCATTGCCCACGAGATCAACAACCCCCTGACCGGCGTGCTGCTTTACTCGTCAATTGTCTCCAGCGACAAGCGGCTCGAGCCGGAACTGAAAGCGGATATCGACCGGGTAATCGTTGAAAGCCGGCGCTGCGCCGATATTGTCAGCCGGCTGCTGGAGTTCTCGAGGGAAGCAATGCCGCACAAGGAGGCGATTGGACTGAACGGGATGCTCGACAAAATTGTCAGCCTGATCGAGAAGCAGCCCAGTTTCCACGATATCGAGATCGTCCGCCACTATGCCGCCGATCTGCCTGATATCCTGGTGGATCCGGGCCAGATTCAGCAGGTCTTCATCAACCTGTTTGTCAATGCCAGCCAGGCCATGGCATCCGGCGGGGTGCTGACGATCAGTACCTTTTTTGAAACAGAACAGGGGCGCGTCTGTGCCGAAATCCGTGACAACGGCTGCGGAATTTCCGAAGAAGAGCTCGGGCAGATTTTCGATCCGTTTTTCACCACAAAGGCCGATGGTACCGGGCTCGGACTTTCGATTTCATACGGAATCGTCGAGAATAACGGCGGAAGCATTGCGGTGAGAAGCACGCCGGGCAGCGGAACCGTCTTCACGGTCAGACTGCCGATCTATCAGGGTACACTGGTGGATGAGTTCAACGAATAACTGCCGGCGGGGGGGCTACCGCTCAAGCTGATCCTTGACCGAGATCCCCAGTTTCTTGAGCATCCCCTGGAAATTCGGGCGAAGCAGCCCGGTTTCTTCGGCAGCCCGGGTGATGTTCCAGTTGTTGCGTTCAAGCGCACTCAGAACAAAAGCTTTCTCAACGGTTTCCACCGCCTTGCCGCGGATGTGGCGCCTGATTTCTTTCAGTTCCTCCAGGTTCGACGGCACATAGCCGCCCGGCATCATCCCCGGATCGGGTGCAGCGGATTCAGCCAGCTCCAGGTCGTCCCGGCGGATGACATCTCCCTCGGCCAGCACCACGGCCCGTTCAATCGTGTTTTCCAATTCACGTACATTCCCGGGGAAACGATAGCTCTCCAAAAGTGCAAGGGCATCAGGTGCAAAACCGCGGATCTCTTTGCCGATCTCCGTGGTGAATTTCTGCAGAAAGTGGGAGATCAGCAGCGGCAGATCCCCCTTGCGCTCACGCAGCGGCGGCAATTCAATCGGAATGATATTCAGGCGGAAATAGAGGTCTTCCCGAAAAGCCCCTTCGCTGATCATGGTTTTCAGGTTGCGGTTGGATGCGGCGATCAGATGGATATTGATCGGGACCGGCTGGGTCCCGCCGATCGGCGTCACATGGCGTTCCTGAAGCACCCGAAGGAGTTTCGCCTGTGTGGTGAGGCTGATATTTGAGACCTCGTCAAGAAACAGGGTCCCGCCGTCAGCCACCTTGAAGAGGCCGACTTTGGTCTGCATGGCACCGGTAAAGGATCCCTTGACATGGCCGAAGAGTTCGCTCTCCAGCAGATTTTCGGCCAGTGACGTACAGTCCACCGCCACAAACGGCAAATCCCGGCGCGGGCTGTTCTTGTGGATCGCCCGGGCCACCAGTTCCTTGCCTGTACCGCTCTCTCCACTGATCAGCACCGTGCTGTCGGTCGGCGCCACCTGCATGATTCTGCGGTAGACCTTCTGCATCTCGCGGCTTTCACCGACAAACTGATCAAAACCGTGGTGACTGCTGATCTCTTTTTTCAGATAAATCTCGTCGAGCATCACGGTGCGCTGTTCCAGGGCCCGCTCGACTTTTTCCAGAATCTGTTCCGGGGTAAACGGTTTGGCGATATAGTCAACCGCTCCGTTCTTCATGGCATCGACCGCCGTATCAACCGTGGCATAGCCGGTGATCATCACAACCGGCACATCCGGCTGGAGAGCCCGGACAGCCTTGAGCACCTCAATGCCGTTCATGCCGGGCATCTTCAGGTCGGTGATGATCAGGTCATACTCCTTCTGCTGGAGCAGTTCGATGGCCGCGTGCCCGCTCCTGCAGACCTCGACCGAAAAACGGTCACCGTTCAGGATCCGCAGCAATCCGTCTCTGATGACCGCCTCATCATCAACCACAAGTATCGTCAACCGCTCCATGGGACCCCCCTGTCAGCCGGCCCGCACTGCACGTTATCCTGTATACAGAATACAATGGTGGTATACTCCGATCCTGCCATCGGCGTCAATCCTTTCCTGAACCGCCGCACAAAACATACGGGTGTATAGCTTTTCAATACACCCGGCCAGATAGCGTTCCAGAGCCACATTCAACCATCCGCATGCCCGTTCCAAGCATGTTTACAGCTACCACCTGTATACTCCGGCTATACGCCGCAGCGCATCAGATCGTCGTCAATCTGAAAACTGCAAAAAAATAAATCAATAATTCAAGCATGTTATATAAATATGAGTGGTTGGGGGTTTTCTGGCACGACCGGTGCTAAACAGAGTCCCATACACCGGGCCCGGCCATTGTGGCCAGCCACACTCGCGCAGAAGAAAGGAGTTCGTCATGAAAACCGTGTACGCAACCGCAGGATCGCTGATGATTACCGGTACACAGGCAGTAGCATCGGGCGGCGGAAGCAGTGGTGAGGGGTTGAGCCTGCTGGCAACCTTCTTCATCGCCTTTGGCGTGCTGATCGTGCTGTTCCAGTTTGTCCCCGGAGTCATGCTGTTCGTTGGCATGCTCAAAGGGCTTTTCTCCCCGGAAGACAAGAAAACCGGCGAGGCCCTGGCGGCTGGAGGAGATTCAAAACCGTGACAGTGGAGAATTTCCCTTCGGGGCACGCGAGGGTGAAATCATGCAAGGACTTCTTATCGTAGATGAAGACATGGATTGCCGCAAGCAGATGGCGGAACTGTTCATTGAATCCGGATACAACGTGATCGTCACAAACTCGGTGGCCAGTGCCCTTTACGGCATTCTCAAGAAAACGGCCCAGGTCGTCCTGCTCGGCACGAAATTCGACGAACTGACGGCTGCGGATCTGATCCCTCTGCTCAAAAAGTGCAACAGGAAGCTGACGATCATACTGGTGGCCGCCGATACATCGCTGCCGCTGATCCGCAAGTTGAGAACCGAAGGCATTTTCTACCACGCACTGAAACCGGTCAATGCCGAAGACCGGGAGGAGATCCGCCAGGCGGTCCATTGCGCATTCGAAAACCTGAGACTCCACCCGGCATAACGACCGGCACCACCACATGAATACAGAGGAGGATATACCATGAAAAAAGGCTTGATAACACCCTGGAGCGTTGTAAGCCTTGCCGCAACCCTGATGATGACAGGCACGGCCCAGGCAGCATCAACGAGCAAAGTTTACATGAGTACGACCATGATTTTCATGTTTATCGGCTTCTGCGCCCTGGTTGTCGCCATCCAGCTCATACCGGCGATGATTACACTTTACGGCATGATCAAGGCGGCCTTAAGCAGCAGATCGGAAAAAGCTGCCGCCAGCAGCAGAGCCAGGTAGCATACATGGTCACATTCACCCATTTTCAGGAGGTAACGAATATGCTTGGTCAGTTCATGGCATCAGTCGGAGAAATCAGAGAGGTGTTCACCCTGGTTGACTTTTATCAGTACATCAAGGGGGTCGAATACCTGATCTGCGTCGCTTTTTTTGTCGGATTCCCGATTTTCTACCGTTATCTGCACAAACAGGATGATTCAGCTGCCGCCGATCAGCACTGAACAAAACGGCAGACCGGGCCAGTTGACAACAGAACAGTAAAGGAGACAGCACCATGAAATCAGACCGTTCGCTTCAGGCATTGATACCGCTCCTGCTTTTGCTGGCAGTACTCCTGCCTGCGGCCGGCTGGGGCATCAGCGTGCCTGACAGCATTATCCTCAACAAAAACGGCGCACTCTATGACCAGATCAGCTTCGACCATGCCAGGCATATCCGGGTCACCAAGGAATGCTCCGACTGCCACCACCACACAACCGGAACACTGGTCGAAGACCCAAACTGCATCCGCTGCCATCGCAACAGCGGACCCAGCCAGACGGTCTCCTGCAGGGGCTGCCACACACCTGACCCGTTTTCGGCAAAATCGTTGCGGGACAAGGACCATGCACCCAAGACCTATCACCTTGACAAACCGGGGCTGAAAGGTGCCATGCACCAGAGTTGCGTCGGATGTCACACCAAAAGCAAAAAAGGCCCGACAACCTGCACCGGATGTCATCCCAGAAGCGCTGCCGGTGATGCCTTTTACAACACCGGAGAATACGCACCCAAGCCGAAAGCCGGCAAGAGCGGACACTGAATGCCCAGGGTCTTACGCATTCCAGAATTAAGGAGAAGATCATGAAACGGAGAGATTTTCTGAAGGTCTGCCTGGCCGGTGGTGCAGCCGCAACATTCGGCGGCGCCTGCGGCACAGCCCGCGCCGGAGGCTCCTTTGAAGGGTACCCCGACGGGATGGGGGTTCTGGTGGACACCACCCGCTGCATCGGCTGCCGCAGCTGTGAAGCGGCCTGCAACAAAGAACAGAAAATGCCAGAACCGAAGAAACCCTTTGATGACATGTCGGTTTTCAACCAGCCCAGGCGGACTGATGAGACCGCCCTGACCGTTGTGAACCGCTACGAAGTCAAAGAAAGCAGCCGGGGCCAGATGTATCGCAAGCAGCAGTGCAATCACTGCAACGAGCCTGCCTGCCTGACCTCGTGTTTTGTCAACGCCTACACCAAGACAAGGGAGGGGGCGGTAATCTATAACGGCGACATCTGCGTCGGCTGCCGCAACTGCATGATCGCCTGCCCCTTCAACATACCTGGCTACAGCTACTCCAGCGCCTTCAATCCGCTGGTTAAAAAATGCATCTTCTGCTACGACACGCGGCTCAAGTACGGCAAACCGCCGGCCTGCGTCGACATCTGCCCCCAGGAGGCCCTGACCTTCGGCCACCGCAAGGATCTGATCAAGACAGCCCATGAGCGGATCAGGGAAACACCGGACCGATACTATGATCATGTCTATGGCGAAAAAGAGGTCGGCGGGACTGGGTGGCTTTACATTTCAAGCGTCTCTCCCGACCAACTGGCAATGGACACAAGCCTTGGCAATGAACCGATAATCTCCAACGTCAAAGAGTTTCTCGGAACGGTGCCGATGGTGCTGTCGATCTGGCCGGCCCTCTTTTCGGGTATCCATCTACTGGCAACCCGCAATAAGGACCATCACGATAACGACACATCGACACACACCCCGGGGCAGGAGGATGGCACACCATGAAATCACTGATCTCACTCGGAATCAAGACCGTTGATTCCCATGAAAAAGAGCCGGGGCGCCCCTGGACGCTGACAGAAAAACTGCTGCTCGGGCTAACACCGCAGCAATACCTGCTTCAGGCGGTTCGCAACCCTTTCAACTGGTTTCTGGCGGTAGTCTTTGCCATTGGCATACCGATTTTGCTCGGTCGATTCGTATTCGGGCTTTCATGGGTGACCCACAGTTCCAACGACTACCCATGGGGCATGTTTCTTGGATTTGGCCTGTTTGCCATGGTGCCGCTCTCCTCATCAGGATTCCAAATGGGTACCGCCTGTGAGGTTTTCGGGCGCCACGATCTGGAACCGCTGGAACGGATTGGACTTTTGAACGGGCTTCTGGGCTACTTCTTTGCCGTTGTCTATCTGCTGGCCGACCTTGGGCAACCCTGGCGGCTTCCCTACCCGATGGTCGTATCGTTCGGACCTGCCGCAGTACTGTTTCTGGTGGCATGGCACGTTTCAACCTACCTGTCGGTACAGGTTGCTGAGGTTTCAACCAGCTTCTTCGAATGGATCGGCTTCCCGGCTGGAAAACGAGCAGTGCGCAAAATTACTCTCGGCCTGACCGTGGCCGGAATCATACTATCGACCCTCCACCAGGGCGCCCTTGGAGCACTGTTCACCTATGCCCCCGGCAAGGTCCATCCGCTTTGGTATTCATCGTCGTTCCAGTGGCTGCACTTCTTCGTATCCTCGCTTCCAGGCGGGCTCTGCATGGTTATCGCGGTCAGCACGATTGCCAGCAGGACCATGACCTGGCGCTGTGACGAGCGCTTCAGACAAAACCTCGACCGCCTGACGGTTTCAATCGCCAAGGGCGCGGCCATGGGCCTGGCAACCTATCTGACGATCAAGTTGATCGGCATTGCCCATGATAATGAGTGGGCCTATCTGGCCACCGGCTGGGGCGCCTGGTTCCTGCTCGAAATCGGGGCGGGAGTGATACTCCCCCTGGGGCTATTTGCCTACGGAATCCGCAACCAGAAGCTTCCCGTCATAAGGTTTGCCGCCTTCACCACCATTTTCGGCGTGGTCCTTAACCGGGTCAACACGGCCATGATAACCTTCAACTGGAAGCTTCCCTACCGTGAAATACCGCACTGGCGGGAAGCGGTGATCTGCCTGACCATCTTCTGCATCTATCTGGTCGTCTATCGTTTCATTCTCTACCGGCTTCCGATCCTCTACCAGTGGAGAAGCCAGGAGGAACCGGCCCTGGCCCACGCGCCGGCCAGGGAAACACAGCACACCATGCCTGCCGAACCGATCGCCGTACCGGCCTACCGTTCACGACTGGTCCCGGAAACCGAAAAAGCCTAACAGTGCCATCCGGAGAGTGAAACAGCCACATCCGGCACAGGAGAACGCTATGACTTTTCGATTACTTATGATGATTGTGCTCCCGCTGCTCGCCGTCTGGACCCGGGAATCCGCTGCGCTTGAAATAAAGGATGTCACCTTCAGCACTGAAAACGCTGGGACCGTCACATTCAAACATGCGGCACACATGAAGAAAAAACGGTCCAACACACCCAACATCAGCTGCAAGGCCTGCCACAATCAGAATATGGTCAAAGGCCAGCATTATACCATGGCCCAGATGGAACAGGGACAATCATGCGGCCAGTGCCACAATGGGAAAAAAGCCTTTGCGCTGGCCAAATGCACTGGCTGCCACAAGGTCAGGGATGTTACTTACAAAATCCGCCAGACCGGACAGGTCAAGTTCCGCCACACAACACACCTGGGCAAAAAGCAGGAATGCGGCACCTGTCACAATGGCATTTTCAAGACTTCGGGCAACCCTGCCGTAACCATGAAGGATATGGAAAAGGGGATTTCCTGCGGGGCCTGCCATAACGGGAAGAAAGCATTTTCGCTGGCATCATGCATCACCTGCCATCCGGTCAGGGATATCAACTATGCGGTCAAAGGGGCCGGCAAGGTCGTCTTCAGCCATACCGGGCACCTGGCGTTCCAGACCTGTAATGATTGCCATGGTACCCTGTACAACGCCTCGCGCAGCAAGGCCAAAGTAAGTATGGCCGAGATGGAGAAAGGCAGTTCCTGTGGTGCCTGCCACGATGGGAAAACAGCATTTACCGTCAAGGAACACTGCGCCACCTGTCACAAAATGTAGTGGACCGTGTGGCGCGCCTGCGGGCGCGCCACGGAACAGTGCGGGAGGGATACATCATGTTCAAGAGCCTGGCCGGAAGAGCACTTATCCCCGTAGGACTGGCTGTCACCGGATTTGTGGTAGTCTGTTTTTTCCTGCTCTACGCGGCAATAAAGAACATTGTCACCCGTGACTCGATCAGCCATGCGGCAAATCTGGCCGACACGGTTCTGAAATCGACTCATTACGCCATGCTGAAATCAGACCGTGAGACCCTTGGCAGCATCATCCACAATATTTCGGAACAAAAGGGTGTGGAACATATCAGAATATTCAACAAGTCCGGCATGGTAAACGCATCGTCACGGCCTGAAGAAATCGGACGGCAGGTTGACAAGCGATCAGAAGGGTGCATCAACTGTCATCAGAGTAGCGTACCGTCAACCCGTCTTGGGACAATGGAGCAGGCCCGGCGCTACAGCAACAGTTCCGGCATTGACGTTATGGCGATCACCGTTCCGATCTACAACGAACCACAGTGTTCCAATGCCGCCTGCCATGTCCACCTGCCGTCGCAAAAAGTCCTCGGAACCTTGGATATCGGGCTTTCACAAACCGTGACAGTTGCCACCCTGGCATCAATCAGAAACCAGATGTTTATTTTCACCATCATGGTGTTAGTGGTAACCATTGGCGGCGTGACGGCACTATTGCGCAGAAACGTCTTTCTGCCGATGCAGAAACTGGAAGAACTGACCGAAAAGGCTGAAACCGGGAAAGAGCTGCCGTCCGTGCCGTCACGACTTCCCCGCGAGCTTGACAGGATTGCCAAATCCTACTATAACCTGAACCAGAAGCTTCATCGTACAGAACAAGAATTAAGCGCCGCCCACGGCATCGGCACAACGCCGGCTACCGCAGATTCATCACGATAATCCATTCAGGGCAAAGGCACTGCCCATGCCACAGCAGGAAGACAACCTGACATCTGCAGATTCCGCCACGGCCGAGGGAGCTGTTGAAAAGCGCCGGCAGGAACTTGAGCAGGAGATCAACCGCCTGAAGCGTTTTTCCAATCGTGGATTATGGGCCTGCTCGACATTTCTGATCGTCTGCATGCTGGCCTGGCGCGGTTTTCCCCTGCTGCCGCTCCCTGACTTGATTATTGCCTCTCTCGGGGCTCCACCTCCGCCGAATGTAATCAGCATGGTGCTCCTGCTCTATACCTTCTCCGCCATCATCTTGAGCCTCTCCCGCCTGATGGGAAACATCGAGCACAAAAGCAGTTTCAGCCATGTGGGTTACCTGACCGGATTTTTCCTTTTCTACCATATAGCCAAAGCGCTGGACGACAATTACTGGGCGGTATTCGGAGCCGGCATCACCATTCTTGGCGTAGAAAGCTACCGGATCTGGTCATTCTGCTCGGAGCAGATCACCGTCGTCAGCGAACAGCTGGCCTACATTTCCAGAACCGGCCGACTGCCGCTCGAAGAGCCGAACAGTGCCCAGTTACCCTGACTTCACCAGACGGAGCCGCCCCTGAACACCCTCGTAATCAACACCTCCACCGCCCACGCCAGCATTGCCGTTTCCAGAGACAGCGCGATAGTAGCCGAATCACTTTTCAATGCTGACCGTACCCTCTCGGCGCGGCTGTTGCCGGAGATTGAGCGACTGCTTGACATGGCCGGCCTTTCGATCAGCCAGATCGACCTTTTCGGCTGCAGCCGTGGCCCCGGTTCATTCACCGGTATAAGGGCCGGCGTCGCCACGCTGCAGGGGTTGGCCCTGGCAACCGGCAAGCCCTGTGTCGGCTTTTCCAGCCTGGCCATGCTGGCCATGAACATCCCCTGCGCCAGCCACCCGGTCTGTGCCCTGCTGGATGCCCGCAAGCAGGAGGTCTATGCAGGGGTCTATGACTGTTCTTCGCTGATTCCGTCCGTGCTCATGCCCGACACGGCCTGTGCCCCGCAGGTACTGGCATCACGGATTGCGATCCTTACCAAACAGCCGGTAATCCTGGTCGGAGACGGCATCCTGCGCTACCGTGAAATCCTGCAGACGGCCCTTGGCGGTAGCGCCATCTTTGCCCCAGCTTCACAGATCAACAGCCGGCCCGCCAACGGCATCCTGCTGGCAGAGCAGATTTTTTCTGAAGGCGGGTCTGTCGAGCCACAGGCCCTGCTTCCGTACTACCTGCGCCCGTCAGAAGCAGAACGGAACCGTTCGAATGAATTCACTTTGTGATGGCAGGAGTAGACCTCACCACCATTTCACGGCTCATGGGACACAAGTCGATCCTAACCATGACCCACCGATATTCCCACCCTGCACCAAATCATTTGGATAATGCAGTCAATCTGCTTGCGGATCGTATGAACGGATTGACATCGCATTTACTTCACAATGAGCAAAACAAAAGGGCTATGCAAGCCGCATAACCCTTTGCTTTTATTTGGCTGGGGCGCCAGGGATCGAACCTGGGAATGCCGGAATCAAAATCCGGTGCCTTACCGCTTGGCGACGCCCCAATCACTATTTGCAAACCCACGCATGTTTTGTACAGAAAACTATAGTGTTCTCACCGCTGCGGCAAACCAGTCGGTACCCTCGGTCACCGCCCGACAGGCCTGCGCTGCAGCTGTTTCATCCCGGAAAACCCCGAAAACCGTAGGGCCGCTGCCTGACATCAACGAAGCCACCGCGCCATGCTCCAGAAGCGCCTTTTTAATCAGGTCTATCACCGGAAAAGCCGGAATAGTAACCGATTCAAGGTCATTGGCGAAAATCGCGCAGACGTCATCAATGGTGCCGAAAAGTTCGGGAAGTTTAGTCAGCGGCTTGTCGTTTGTCAACTGCAAACTGCGATAAACCCAGGCGGTCGAGACATGCACACCAGGATTAACCAGCACGATCCAGGCCGGAGGCATCGACGGCATTGGGATCAGACGATCTCCGATCCCTTCGGCCAGAGCCGTCTCCCCGAAAATAAAAAAAGGAACATCAGCGCCGAGAGTGACGCCGATCTCCATCAGACGCTGCCGGGACAGCCCAAGTCCAAGCAATTCGTTCATGCCGGTCAGGACCGTAGCCGCATCGCTGCTTCCGCCCCCCAGACCGGCGGCCACCGGGATGTGCTTGTCAATGGTTATGACCGCACCCTGTCCGCTGCCCGCCAGGTCAAGCATGGCACGGGCCGCTTTCCAGGCGATGTTGCCCGGACCGTCGGGAACCCCCTGGCTGCCGCAGCTGACGGTCAGGTCGTTCAATCCGGTCAGTTCAATCGTAATCTCGTCAGACAGATCAACCCGCTGCATAATCATGCGCAGGTCGTGGTAACCGTCCGGACGACGGCGGATCACATCCAGCAGGTAATTGACCTTGGCCGGGGCTTTCATGGCAATACGGTTCACAGGCGCTCCGAAAAGGGGTGATTGGAGCCCATTACATACTGTATGGATCGCGACAAATCAAGGCAAAACTCGCCAGGCACGACCGACTGAACAGGGGGCTTGCATGCCGGACCGGTTTGCAACTATACTTCAGGCCGGCCATGTGCAGGGCCGCACTACAAGAACCCAGAGGAGAGAGCATACCGTGAATCCCCGCCTGCCCGCTGAATGGGAAATCCAGGACGGCGTCCTGATGGCCTGGCCCCACCGGGGTACCGACTGGGCACCTCTGCTCGACCGGGTCCACCCGGTTTTCATCGAGATCATCCGCCAGATCACACGCTTCGAAAAGGTAGTCCTTGCCGCACCTGACACCGGCGAAGCACAGGCCTGCCTGGAACAGGCCGGTATTGATACTGCGGCCCTCATTTTCTGCCAGATGCCGACC
Source organism: Geobacter sp. UBA1603 (assembly GCA_002322035.1). GTDB lineage: Bacteria > Desulfobacterota > Desulfuromonadia > Geobacterales > Pseudopelobacteraceae > UBA1603. The sequence goes on along the minus strand of DCNF01000035.1, from coordinate 27,880 downwards.
AATGACACCTGGGCCCGTGATTTCGGACCTATCACCGTGATCTACAACGAGCGGCCGGTTCTGCTCGATGTGGGTTTTAACGGCTGGGGCCTCAAGTTTCCCGCCAACCACGACAACCAGATTTCGCGCCGCCTGAAAGAGGCGGGGGTGCTTCTGCCGCGCCTCAACACGGTAGGCCTGGTGCTGGAGGGAGGGAGCATCGAATGCGACGGGCTCGGCACAATTCTGACCACCGCCAACTGCCTGCTCTCCCCCAATCGCAACCCACAGCTCGACAGACATGAAATCGAGCAGGCGCTGGCATCGCTTGTGGGCGCCCGCCGTGTGCTCTGGCTCAATCNNTTTCCCCCAACCGCAATCCGCAGCTGGACAAAAGCGAGATAGAACAGGCCATGGCGGCGCTCCTGGGGGCCCGGCGTGTCCTGTGGCTGTACAACGGCTATCTTGCCGGTGACGACACCGACTCCCATATCGACACCCTGGCCCGGATCTGCCCTGACAACACCATCGTCTACCAGGCCTGCGACAATCCTGCCGATGAACACTACGAAACGCTGAAGCTGATGGAAGGGGAGCTGAAAACATTCCGGGCACCTGACGGTTCGCCCTACCGGCTTGTCCCGCTCCCCTGGCCCACGGCACGCTTCGATGAAGACGCACACCGGCTGCCGGCCACGTACGCCAATTTTCTGGTTATTAATGGTGCCGTGCTGGCACCGACCTATGGCGACCCGGAGAACGACCATGCCGCCCTGGAGCGGATCGGCAGCGCTTTCCCGGGCCGCGAGGTTGTCGGCATCGACTGCCTGCCGCTGATCGAGCAGCACGGATCGCTGCATTGCCTCACTATGCAGCTGCCGAAAGGAGTACTGGCATGACGACCCTGAAGGCTGCGCTGATTCAGCAGACCTGCGGCCGAGACCGGCAGGAAAATCTCGATCACACGAAAGACATGATCATCAGGGCTGCGGCAGACGGTGCAGAACTGATTCTGCTTCAGGAACTGCACACCGGCCCCTATTTCTGTCAGGTCGAGGATCCGGCCCTGTTCGATCGTGCCGAGCCGATTCCCGGCGATTCAAGCAGGCAGATTGCCGCACTGGCGGCCGAGCTGGTGGTTGTCATCGTGGCCTCGCTGTTCGAGCGGCGTGCGCCGGGCCTCTACCACAATACCGCCGTGGTTTTTGAAAAAAACGGAACCATTGCCGGCACCTACCGCAAGATGCATATCCCCGACGACCCCGGCTTCTACGAGAAATTCTACTTTACTCCCGGCGATCTCGGTTTCAACCCGATTTCGACATCGGCCGGCACCCTGGGTGTACTGGTCTGCTGGGATCAGTGGTACCCCGAAGCAGCCCGCCTGATGGCACTGGCCGGAGCCGACATCCTGATCTACCCCACCGCCATCGGCTGGGATCCGACCGACAACGACGACGAGAAAGCCCGCCAGCGTGACGCCTGGATAACTGTCCAGCGCGGCCATGCCGTGGCCAGCGGCATCCCGGTACTGGCAATCAACCGGGTCGGATACGAGGCTTCGCCGAGTGATCCCGGTGCAGGAATACAGTTTTGGGGCAGCAGCTTTGCCGCCGGCCCCCAGGGGGAGATCCTGGCCGAAGCCTCACGGGAGGCAGAAGAGATTCTGATGGTCGATATCGATATGGGACAAAGCGAGCGGGTGCGGCGCATCTGGCCCTTTCTGCGGGACCGCCGCATTGATGCCTACGGGGATATTCTGAAACGGTTCAGGGACTGACTACCATGGCACTGCACGAAAAAGAGCTGATTGAAGCACTTTCAAGTTCCCGGATTCTCTCTTCGATGATCACGCCGGCCGTCTTGATCTCTGCCTGCGGGACCCTGATTTTTTCCACATCGGCCCGGATGGGAAGAATCTTTGACCGGGTCAACGTCATGAAGAGCGAGATCGAGGCCATCGTATCCGGCAAAATTTCCTACCCGGACGAGCGCATGGCGCATCTCAAAGACCAGATCGCCCTGCAGCGGCGCCGGGCCACCCTGATCCACAAGGCTATGCTGGCGCTCTATACCGCCACCTCACTCTTCGTAGCCGCAAGCCTTGCAATCGCCTTCAACGTAGCGTACGGCAGCCCCGAGCAGGCATGGATACCGACCCTGATCGCTCTTTCAGGCGGAATCTGCCTGTTTGTCGCCTCGGCTTTCCTGCTCTACGAGAGCCGCTTCAACCTGCGGTTTGTCAACCGTTCGATCGATTTCATCGAATTTCTGGAAGAAAAGGGGAGCGAAATCGCTCCCCTTTCTTCGAAACCCTGATCCGGAATCGTATCCGGCTACCCCTTCAACCCCGCCTCCACCGCCAGACTCCGCCAGGCCGGCAGGCTCCGCTCGATCATCGCCCGGTCGACACAGTAGGCTATGCGAAAGTGGCCCGGGGCCCCGAAACCCGAGCCGGGCACCAGCAGAATATGGTGTTTCTGGGCCAGCTTGACAAACTCCACATCATCGGCCAGCGGCGATTTTGGAAACAGATAGAACGCCCCGTCCGGCCTCACCATACTGAATCCCATCCCGGTCAGTTCCCCGACCAGCAGATCGCGCTTGCCCTGGTAGTCAGCAATGTCCACCGATTCGTCCTGAAGCCCCGCCACCAGACGCTGCATCAACGCCGGAGCGTTGACAAAACCCAGGACCCGGTTGCTGAACACCGCCCCCTCCATGAACTGCTGGGCCGTGGCCATGCGAGGGTTGGCGGCCAGGTAGCCGATCCGCTCACCCGGCAGAGCAAGGTCTTTGCTGTGGGATGTGACCATAACCGAGTTTTCGATCAGGGGAAAGACGCTCGGCACCTTTGTGCCGTCGTATGCGATGCGGGCGTAGGGTTCATCCGAGATAACATAGATCTGGTGGCTTGATTTTTCCTGGGCCTTTTTCAGCAGGGCACCAAGCCGGCCGAGGCTGTCAGCATCGTAAATGACACCGGTCGGGTTATTGGGTGAGCAGATAATGATCGCTCTGGTCTTGGCCGTCAGGGCCTGCTCGATTGCATCAATATCCAGCTGAAACGTTTCCCGGTCGGTCCAGGCCTCGACCGGCACACCGCCGTGGTTGTCGATATAGAACTTGTATTCCACAAAGTAGGGGGCCAGGATAATGACCTCCTCCCCCGGGTTAAGAATGGTCTTGAGCACCACATTGAGCGCCCCGCCGGCACCGCAGGTCATGATCACGTGGTCGGCGGTCACAGCAAGTCCCGCGTCGCGGGAGAGCTTGGCGGCCACGGCGGCCCGGGTCTCGCTGTAGCCGGCATTGTTCATGTACCGGTGCATTCCGGGCAGCGGATTATGGGCCAACGCCAGAAGTTCGCGGCGAAACGCCTCCGGCGGTTCAACATCCGGATTGCCGAGCGTAAAATCATAGATCCTGTCGGCCCCGCATTCCCGGCGCAGCCGTTCACCCTCTTCGAACATTCGACGAATCCAGGAAGATCTGGAGATAAATCCTGCTATCTTGTTCGCTATGGCCATTGGCGCTTTTCCTCCCCATATTCTTTCTGTTAGACTGGCGCCTGTACTATACCGTGAAACAGGGAGAACTCAATGGAAATTCCCGCCTGGCCTGATACCCGACCGCTCCTGCTCGGCGACAAGGCGTATCTGGACCGCCTCTGCGCCGCCCGGCAGCCCCGTATTTCGGAATTGAGTTTTGCCGGGCTGTACCTGTTCCGCCAGGCCCACAGCTACCACCTGACCCGTATCGGCATGGCCGATATCATCATCGGCGCCGGTTATGACGGCTCGCGCTACGCTCTTCCGCCGATGGGTGCTGACGAGGCACAGGCCCGGGAGATGCTCCTTGATTCCGGCCTGGCACTCTACGGCATAGAAAATCCGCTTGCCAAGGCCCTGGAAGAACGGCATGACCTGATTGTCAGCCATGACCGTAACGCCAGCGATTATCTCTACCTTCGCGAGGAACTGGCAACACTGCCGGGAAGCCGTTATCACAAGAAACGGAACAGGATCAGCTACTTCACCGCCCGCCATCGACACCAGACAGCCCTCTGCCAGAGCCATCATCTGCCAGGATGCCTGAAACTGCTCCGCGAATGGGAGCAGGCGGCCGCGCGTGAGGAGAGCCGTTCCCTCGCATGGGAGGTCGAAGCGGCGGCGGAGGCCCTGGAACAGGCGGAACAGCTCGGGCTCCAGGGTGTTGTCATAACCGTAGACGGCATCGTCCGGGCTTTTGCCCTTGGAGAGCGCCTGAACAGGGAAACCGCTGTCTGCCATTTCGAAAAAGCCGACCCGTTTCTGGAGGGGATCGCCCAGCTGGTCAACCGTGAATTCGCCCGGCTCCTGTTTAGCGACTGCATCTACATCAATCGCGAACAGGACCTTGGTGAACCGGGCCTGCGCAATGCCAAGCTTTCCTACCACCCGGTGGAACTGGTTGAAAAATATCGCATCAGAAAAAAATAAAAGCTTGCGCTGCATGAAAATTTATTGTAGGTATTTTGTTCTTTTAGCGACGGCCTTGTGCCGCATCTCCTTGCTCCGGGTTGGACCGGGGCTCGAAAACCGTGAGGAGGAAACACATCATGAGGAAGTACGAAACCATCTTCATCCTCCAGCCCGACTTGAGCGAAGACGAGATCAAAACCGTCACCGCCAAGGCTCAGGACGTCATTTCGTCCTACAAGGGCGAATGCTTCAGGATGGATGACTGGGGGGTCAGAAAACTGGCCTATCCCATCAGGAAATGTGCCCGGGGGCGCTACTACTACCTTCGCTTTGACGGAAACCGGGAGCTGATCGCCGAACTTGAGCGGCGCCTCAGGCTTGACGAGAAGGTACTCCGTTACCAGAGCGTCAACATCACCGACGAACCGGAGAAGGTTGCACCCGAGAAAAAGGCGCCGGTAGCCGACGCCGAACCTGCCGAAGAGGCAGCAGCGTCAAGCGAAACCGCAGAATAATTACGTCCTGGAGGATAGAGCAATGAGTGAAGAAAGACCCGCAAGCAGCTATCAGCGCCCCGCGTCGGGTGCAGGCCAGCGTCCTTCGGGCGGCCCGGGCGGTCCCCGCAAAAAGCGTCCGTTCCAGCGCCGCAAGGTATGCCGGTTCTGTGCCGAGAAGAACCTGACCATCGACTACAAGGAACCACGCACCCTGCGTTATTTCATTTCTGAGCGCGGCAAGATCGTTCCCCGCCGCATTTCGGGCAACTGCGCAGCCCATCAGCGTGAGATCACCGAAGCGATCAAACGCGCCCGTAACCTGGCTCTGCTGCCGATCGCATCAAATCACGCGCTCAGCTGACAGCCCGATGAACCAGGTCACGCAGACCACACCCGCCCACGTCCGGCTTCGTGCCGCCGTGGGCGGAGTTGTAGCGACCTTTTCACTGTTTGCCGCATCACTGGTCGTTCCCCTGGCCGGATTCATCTCCGGAGTGCTTGCCCCGTTTCCGGTTGCCCATACCCGGATTATCCACGGCCGGGGGGCTGCCTGCATCGCCTTTGCCGGCGGACTGACCGCCATCACCGGACTGTTCGGGGTTAATGCCGGAATCGTCTATCTGCTGCAATGCGGCACAATCGCCCTGCTGATGCCGGAGTTGATCCTGCGCGGCCAAGGGCCATCCCGGACCATACTCTGGACAACCGCATCAAGCCTGGGCCTTGTTTCATGTGCCCTCGCCGTTTACGTGGCAACCGGGGGACACGATCTGCACCGGGCAGCGGCCAATGAAATCAACGCCAGCATCACCCAGGCGGTTTCGCTCTATGAAAAAAGCGGTGTAACCGGCGACGACCTGGCAGCCCTTAAAAAAACCATGGGGCAGATATCGGTCCTGTTCTTGAGGATTTATCCGGCTCTGGCGACCCTGATCATCGCCATGGTGGCCAGTGTCAATCTGCTCCTCGTGCAGCGCTTTACCCTGACCAGAACCGAACCTCCCCGGGAGACACCGGCATTATCGTCATTTCGGCTCAAGGATGCGCTGATCTGGGTGCTGATTGCATCAGGTTTCGCCATGCTGGCCAGCAGCCCGCTGGTAACGACGCCGGCCCTGAACATCCTGATCCTGGTCTGTTCCCTGTACTTCATCCAGGGGCTGGCCGTTGTGCTGACCATCACCGCCCGCCAGACATTCGGCGGCTTCTTCAGGATTTTTTTCTGGATGATGCTGGTGTTTCAACCCTACCTGGCCGCACTTGTGGCGGCCATCGGCATATTTGATCTGTGGGCGGATTTCCGAACGCCCAAAACACAGGAAAACCTGTAAATACAGGCTTGAAAGGAGAGTAGCAGATGAAAGTGATTCTCAAGGAAAACATCGAAACCCTCGGCCACATCGGTGACATCGTCAAGGTTGCCCCGGGCTACGCCCGCAACTACCTGATACCGAAAGGTCTGGCCATTGAGGCCACCGAGAAGAACGCCAAAGCCCTTGAACACGCCAAGCGCCAGATGGCTTACCGCAAGAACAAGGCCCTTGAATCCGCCCGCGTTCTGGCTGCGAAACTGGAGGCGCTGGCGATTGAAATCGCTCACCAGGCCGGAGAAGAAGGCAAACTGTTCGGTTCCGTCACCACCATGGAACTGGCCGCTTACCTGAAGGACAAAGGCTTTGATATCGACCGCCGCACGATTGTCCAGACCGAACCGATCAAGCACATCGGCGATTACTCGGTTACCGTCAAAATCCACCCGGAAGTCAGCGCGACCCTCAAGGTTACCATCAAGGCGGCCTGACCCGGCAGAAAAGCCATCGATTCAGAGAACTGCAGACAGCCTGCCGGATATCCGGCAGGCTGTTTTGTCATATCAGCGGTTGACATCACCGCCATCTGGATGGAGAATAGCGCCATGTTCGACAGCATTTTCTACCTGTGCGCCGTGGCGCTGCTGGTTCTGGCCAACGGTTTCTTCGTTGCTTCTGAATTTTCTCTGGTTGCCGTCCGCCGCTCCCGGATCGCCAGCCTGGCCGAATCAGGCGACCAGCGGGCCCGCGTACTGCTGGAACTGCTCGATCATCTCAATTCTTACATCTCTGCCACCCAGCTCGGCATTACCATGGCATCTCTGGCACTCGGCTGGGTGGGAGAACCGGCCCTGGCAGAACTGCTGGAGATTCCGCTGAAAGGTGTTATCTCCGATACGCTTCGCCATACGATTGCGTTTGTTGCGGCCTTCAGCACCATTACCGTACTCCATATCGTGCTCGGCGAACTGGCCCCTAAAACCCTGGCACTTGAACGGGCCGAGCGGGTTGCCCTTGCCATCGCCTGTCCGATGCGGTTCTTTCACAAACTCCTTCACTGGCCGGTCAGAATGCTCGATTGGGCCGGAACCCGCACCGTACGACTGTTCGGACTACACCCGTCCCACGATCATGCCTCGGCCTACACGGTCGATGAACTGCGCCAGATCATCGATGTATCCCATAAGAGCGGCACCCTTGAACCGGATGAACAACGCCTGCTGCACCGGGTTTTCGAGTTTTCCGACTCGGAGGTGCGCGATGTGATGCTCCCGCGCAATGCAGTTGCTGCCCTGCCGCTTTCAGCATCGTTTGAACAGGTCCGAAACTCCTTTAACACTCTGGGCTACTCACGCCTTCCGGTCTACCGGGACCATCTCGACAACATCGTCGGAGTCCTGTACCGGCGTGACCTCGAACCATTCCTGGCGGCACCCCCGTCGGGACCTTTTTCGCTCGAAACCCTGCTCCACCCCCCCCGTTTTGTTCCGGCCGGGGCCCAGTTAAGCGTTGCACTCCGCCAGATGCAGGCCGCACGAACCCACATGGCCTTTGTTGTTGATGAATACGGCGGAATTGAGGGGATCGTCACCCTGGAGGACCTGCTGGAAGAAATTGTCGGAGAGATTGACGACGAATTTGACGAGGTCTCACCATCTTCAGTTGTTGAAGACCGCGGGACCTGGCTCTTGGATGGCATGCTGTCCGTACGCGAAGCAAACCAGCGCCTCGGGCTGGATCTGCCAGAAGACGCCCCCTACACAACGCTTGCCGGCTTTCTGCTGGCCCGGGCAGGACGGCTTTTGACGCCGGGCGAGCAGGTTTCCTGGCAGGGCCATGAGTTCACCGTGGAAAGCATCGACCGGCGGCGGATCCGCCGCGTCCGCCTCTCCCGGCCGGTGACGCCGTCATGATATCCCGTTCCCGCCTGATCAAGCTTTCAGGGGTGCTCTTCCTGACTGTCGGGGCGCTCATGGTGGGTCTGGCATTTTTTCTGCCCCGACTGGTGGATGTCAACGCCTATCGCGACGACATCATCGCTTCCGCCCGCTCATCGCTGAAACGGCAGGTCGATTTTGGCCGGGGAGAGTTCACCTGGCACTTCGGGCCACGCTTTGTCTTTGACCGGGTAACCGTCAAGGAACCGGACGGCACCACCGACTTTATCAAGGCCGAACGGATTATCGTCCGGATCGCCCTTTTGCCGCTTCTGGAAAAACAGCTCGCCCTGCAGGACCTGTCGCTCGAAGGGGCGGCCATACGGCTGGAGCGTACTGCCGACGGCAGGCTGAACATTAGCGACCTGCTCGAACCACGCAGCGACAGTTATCAGGTCACCTTTCGCACGATCAAGACCAGGCGCTGCACCCTCTTGTGGCATGACCGCGCACTCCCGACCGGTTCTCTCACGGCAGAGCTGCGCAATCTTTCCCTGGACCTCGACCATCTCACACGCGGCAAAAAGGGGCGCGTCAAACTTTCAGGCGAACTGGTGCACGGCGGCAGCAGTTCCAGGATCAGTGCCGACGGGACAATCCGACTCCCGGCAGAGGGCGCCCCCCTGGCGACGACACAGATCAACGCCGATCTCGACCTGAAGCAGATCTCTTCGGCCTCATTCTGGCCCTATATCAGCCGATTTGTTCCCTTTGCCAACCCCGGCGGCCGGATTGATCTTTCCAGCAGTTATAAAGGAACCTTGCATGATTGTGCCGCCAAGGGCACGATCAGGGTTTCAGGGGCGTCGGTCGTCTGGCCGTCGGTGTTCCACTATACGGTTGCACCGAAAACACTTCAGCTTGCGTATGACCTGCGCCTCACCCCATCACTGATCGATATGCCGCTGGTTGACCTGGCAACCGATGGTTTCCGGATCAAAGGCAGCTTTCAGATGCACGACTACCGCAGCAAGGACCCTCGAATCACCGCCCGGGCTTCCACCCCCGGCACATTCCGCTACGAAGATGTCAGAAGCTTCGTCCCCTACGGTATCATTGAAAAAGGGACCTCCGACTACATCGAGAACAAAATCAGAAGCGGTGTTTTCAAACTTGACACCGGGACCCTTGACGGACGCATCAGCCAGATCACCCACATGGAAATCGGCAACAACAATACGATCCTGTACATCAGGGGTCCGGTTGAAAAAGCGGTACTCAGCTATGGCCCCAAGGCTCCCGAATTCAGGAATATCAAGGGTCATATCGAGCTGAAGGATAAAAACTTCAACCTGATCGGCATGAGCGGCACCTTCGGCAGTTCACCATTCAGGCTGAACGGTTCGATCACCGAGTACAACACCGATAAACCGTCACAGTATCCGGTCAGGATGGAAATCACCCCCCATGCTCCCGAAATAGCCTGGCTGGCCAGGTTCGTGGGGGCGCAGAAGCTGGAATTCTCCGGTGACTCGACCCTGATACTGAACGGCAGCGGCCACCACACCGCCTATAACCTGAACGGTGAATGGGAGCTGAAGCAGGCGGCCTACTTTTTTCCAAATGCGATCCGCAAACCGTTCGGCCAGAATAACCGCCTTGCCTTCTCTTCGATTATCGGCCCGTCCGAGACACGGCTGACCAGCCTGGCCTACAGCCTCCCACCCCTTTCGCTTTCGGCCAGCGCAACATTCCGTTACGCCGGCCAGCCGCACCTCGGTTTTGAACTGCACAGCAACTCTTTTGTTTTCGGCGAACAGCTGCAGCTCGCTCCCCAGTGGCAGCACTATAAACCGCGCGGGTCGGTTCAGGCCCTTCTCAAGGGGAGCGGCAACCCGGAAGATTTTTCAGCCATGAGTTACCATGGCACGATCACACTCGGGAATTTCTCGTTTCTGCCGGATGAACAGTTGCGAGTATTGTCAGGGATCAACGGCACGATTGCCTTCAAAGGCAACAGCCTGGAGACATCGAGCATCTCCGCCCGTTACGGGGGATCTCCCATAACCGCCAAAGGGTGGATCCGCAGTCTTAAAAACCCGGAAGCCGAACTCCAGCTGACAGCACCGCAACTTTCGTTAAGTGACATAAACCTTGCTCCGCCCCACAGCGATCAGGCGATCCGCCGGATAAAAGCCTCCTTGAGCCTGTCCGGCGGCACCATGACGATCCGCAGCCTGTCCGGCCTTCTTAACAGCTCCAATTTCAACATCAGCGGCACATACCGCGGCGGCAGGAACCCGGCGGCCGACCTGTCGGTGATCTCGACCAAACTGGATATCGCTGACCTGATTCTGCTGTCGCGGCAGCCGGCCCAGCCTGTCGCCGAAAAGAAAACACCGGCACCCACCCCCGCGCCCACGGCTGACCTCAAACTGGCACTGCGCCTCAATGCTGATGCGGGGCGCTATGAACGACTGGACTTTAACAGGCTTAATGCCGTCATATCCCGCGAAAACGGTGTGTTTTATCTCCAGGGTCTTGAGACAAGCCTCTACGGTGGAAAACTGAAGGCCAAAGGGAGAATCGCCCCCGGCGGCACTCCTGAAAATCGCTACGACCTTGGTATAAACCTTGAGCGAATCAACGCCGAGCGTCTGTTCCAGGCGCTTGACATTACCCGTGAGGTAACCGGACTGTTAAGCGTCAGCGGGGATGTCACCGCGCGGGGCGCGACACTGAAAGACATCCGGCGCACCGCCCTCGGCAATATCAGACTCACACTCGAAAGCGGCAAGTTGAGGCGGTTCAACACCCTGTCAAAGATATTTTCGATCCTGAATGTTTCCCAGCTGTTGAAAGGACATCTGCCGGACATGGTATCCGGCGGCATGCCCTACAACGAAATCAAGGGGAGCATGGCGATCAAGGACGGGGTCGCAGCCACCAGCGACCTGTTCATCAGCAGTGATGCCATCAATATGTCGATCATCGGCCAGGCGGATCTGGTCAGGGAGGAGCTTGACTTCAAAATCGGGGTGCAACCGCTGCAGACGGTGGACAAGATCGTCAACCGCATACCGGTTGTCGGCTGGATCCTGACCGGAAAGGACAAGGATTTTGTAACGCTGTATTTCGAGGCCAAAGGGGCGTGGGCCGATCCCCGGGTCAGCGCCATGCCGGTTTCTTCGATGGGGACCGGGGTCTTTAACATCTTCCGGAGAGTGTTCGAACTGCCGGTCCGCCTTTTTACCGATACCGGCGAAGTGATCCTGGGAAAGTGACTG
>DCNF01000035.1:9578-16362 GCA_002322035.1 Geobacter sp. UBA1603 | reverse complement strand
GTGCTGAATTTTGTTGACGCCGGAGAGCGAATATTTTAGAGTTGCGGCATTCAGGCATAGATTTTCAGGGATCCTCCAGGATTCCTTTTTTGTTACACCGTGCGATTGATTGCAGGAGACAGAGAACACATCACTCGTCATCACAGGACGGTTTGCGTGGTTCAAGAAATATTCCGTCATGCCGCTGTGGCTCAGGGGTAGAGCAGCTCACTCGTAATGAGCAGGTCATCGGTTCGATTCCGATCAGCGGCTCCATAATCTCATCGCATGTATCAATAAAAAAGCCCCGCGTTCCCGCGGGGCTTTTTTATTCTTCAGAACCCGAACATCCCTCTCAATCGATCACCCATGCCGCCTTTTGGCTCTCCCGAATCCTCGACCTGCCCTTCGTCATCAGTCCGGGGCTTTGACTTTTTGCTCTTTGATTTCCGTGGCCGAGACTCGTCATCCCCCATATCCATCAGCGGCGTCATCCCGGTCGATTTGAGCCGGGCCTTGACTGACCACTCGATGTTCCAGGGCTGCTTGGGGTCTTTCGGCTTGGGAGGATGTACCAGATTGAGCTCTTCGCCGTAGGCGATGAACTGGAGCATGCCCGCTTGTGCTTCCTTGAATATCGGCGGGACCGTGCAGGTTGTCCGACCGGCCGGCATGACAACCTTTTCCTTGATGAATCTGTTGACATCACCCGGCGTCAGATAGTCCATCAACCCGAAACCGGTCTCCGGAACTTCACTGGCAGACCAGAAGATCATCTCCCCGGTCGACTGGTTGCTCCCCATGGCCGTTGCAAAATAGCCGATGGCGGTGGGGATTTCCTTCCAGTCAACCCTGGTTGCACCGGTCGGAGTTGCCTTGACCGATGTGAACTCGACCGGATTCATGAAATCGCGCTTCTGATCCAGGGCAAAGGGTATGTCGACCGTGTAGTTTCCCTTAATACGGTGCGATCCGACCAGCGAACTGTCGGCCGGGATTTCAGTCTTTTCGTTGAGACTCGGCCATTCGCCGTAGGTCCAGCCGCGGCGCGGTGCCGGCGGGCTCTGATGGGTAGGTGTCCGGCCGGCAAAAACCTTGCCGAATTCTGCCATCCCCATTTTTGAGGTATCGATCACCTTGGGCTGGCCTTTGGCGATTGTATCACCGCAGCCCCAGTAGATCAGCATACGCATTTTAGGCTTTTCATACTGCTCTGGCTGCTGGCGTTCTGACGGTTCGCGGGATGCTTTTTCCTGTTTCGGCGTAATCAGTGGAAGTGAATCGCCCATCTTTTGACCGGCCGGGATTTCATGGGCAGCGGCCGGCGAATCGACAACCCGGGGAGACTCCAGCTGCAGCGACAGATCACGGCGCGGGCCGAAAGCGCTTTTGCCCCCGAACAGGGCCGACATTCCCGCCATCCCGGCCGGCATACCCGGCATCGACTGGCTGGTGGTGGCGATGCTCAACCAGTAATGGGGATAGGGCTTCTTTTTCTCCTTTTCCGCGGCATCGGCTGTCGCAGAAAAAAACAGGAGGGCACAGGCCGGCGCGATCAGACTCCGGGAAAACAGTGGTAACATACGGGCTCCTTTCGGGAACTGCCTGCATGGATGAGCGGTATATGGCTTGTACAGAGGCTGCAGACAGATCACTGGCATCGATTGGATTGTGGTTAAAGCAAATACAGCAGTTTGTCAAACAATATTCTGTTTACGGATGCGTGACAACCACAGCACATGATGGTATAGTGTCAACTCGTCTCATGAGACATGCTATGCTCTTGTTTTGACTGCCAATGCACTCAATGCCATCGGAGGTCTGCCTGATGCTGCCGCTGAAAGATCCCACACTCTTGAAGCAAGCCTGTTACCTTGGAGGTCACTGGGCCTGCGCCGACACTGGTTCAACGATTAACGTCACCAATCCGGCCACCGCTGAAATTCTTGGCTGTGTTCCCAAAATGGGGACCGAAGAGACCCGGCGCGCCATACGGGCCGCCCAGGCAGCACTGCCAGGATGGCGGGCAAAAACAGCAAAAGAGCGCTCGATCATCCTGCGTCGTTGGTTCGAGCTGATTATGGCCAATCAGGAAGACCTGGCCGTGATCATGACCGCCGAACAGGGAAAACCGCTGGCTGAATCACGGGGTGAAATCGCCTATGCGGCGGCGTTTATCGAGTGGTTTGCCGAAGAAGCCAAGCGGGTCTACGGTGACACTATTCCGGGCCATGCCGCAGACAAGCGGATCGTGGTCATCAAGGAGCCGATCGGTGTCTGTGCCGCAATCACTCCCTGGAACTTCCCTGCGGCCATGATCACCCGCAAAGCCGGTCCGGCGCTGGCAGCCGGCTGCACTATGGTCGTCAAACCGGCAACGGCGACCCCGTTTTCAGCCCTGGCCCTGGCGGAACTGGGCCAGCGGGCCGGCATACCGTCCGGGGTATTCAGTGTCATTACCGGTTCTTCGGCGGCCATCGGCGCCGAGATGACCGCCAGCCCGATCGTGCGCAAACTGACCTTTACCGGTTCAACCGAGATCGGCAAGGAACTGATGGCCCAGTGCGCCGGTACGGTTAAAAAGGTGTCACTGGAACTGGGCGGCAACGCACCGTTCATCGTTTTTGACGATGCAGACCTCGACGCGGCCGTAGAAGGGGCCGTGGCCTCCAAGTACCGCAACACCGGGCAAACATGCGTCTGCACCAATCGCCTGCTGGTACAGGATGGCATCTACGAAGAGTTCAGCAGAAAACTGGCGGATGCCGTAGCCCGGATGAAGGTCGGTAACGGGCTGGCCGGGGAGGTTCAACAGGGGCCGCTGATCGACATGGCCTCCGTTGAAAAAGTTGAGGAACACATCGCCGATGCGGTTGAAAAGGGCGCCCGGGTGATCCTTGGCGGCCGGCGCCATGCTCTGGGGGGGACCTTCTTTGAACCGACCATCATCGCCGATGTGACACCCGAGATGCTGATCGCCCGGGAGGAGACCTTCGGCCCGGTTGCCCCGCTCTTCCGTTTCAGCACCGAAGAAGAAGCGATCGCCATGGCCAACGACACCGAGTTCGGCCTGGCCTCCTATTTCTACAGCCGCGACATCCGCCGCGTCTGGAAGGTGGCCGAGGCCTTGGAATACGGCATGGTCGGGATCAACACCGGCCTGATCTCGACTGAAGTGGCCCCCTTCGGCGGGATGAAGGAGTCGGGGACCGGGCGGGAAGGTTCCAAATACGGAATCGAGGAATTCATCGAGGTCAAATACCTCTGCATGGGCGGCATACAGTGATCCGCCGGGTTCAGTCATGACGTCCATCGCTGCCCCGCTGCACCGGGTCCTGGTTGTCGAGGAAGACACGCCGGCCCGCGGCGTCGTAACCGCGCTCCTGGCCCAGGAAGGTTACGACTTCGCCGTTGCCGGCAACGGCCAGGAGGCCCTTGACCTCTACGGCCAGGAGTTTTTCCCGATAATCATCACCGACTGGATCATGCCGGAAATGGACGGCCTTGAGCTCTGCCGGCTGATCCGGACCATGAACATCAACCGTTATATTTACATCATCATGCTGACCGGCCAGGGATCGAAAGATGACCTGGTGATCGGCCTCGAGGCTGGCGCTGACGACTATGTCATAAAGCCGGTTCATCCGGCGGAGCTGCGTGTGCGGCTGAAGGGTGCCTGCCGGATTCTTGACCTTGAGGCGTCGCTCAAAAAAAGCCTGACCGAAATCCGCGAGCTTTCGATCCGCGACCCCCTGACCAGCGCCTTTAACCGCGGCTATCTCGACCACCAGCTGGCCCAGGAAATCAAGCGGGCCCAGCGCTACGTCCACCCCTTTTCGGTTTTGATGTGCGACCTCGACCATTTCAAAAAAGTCAACGACACCTTCGGCCACCAGGCCGGCGATGAGGTGCTGAAAGAGTGTGTCAGCCGGATCAACGATTCAATCCGGCGCGGCATCGACTGGGTTGCCCGCTATGGCGGCGAAGAGTTTTTGATCGTACTCCCTGAAACCGACTATGCCGGCTGCCAGGTAGTGGCGGAACGCATCCGCCAGCTGATCGCGCTCAATCCGGTCGACGCCTTTGGCTGCGAAATCGACATAACCACCAGCCTTGGAGCTGCAACGCTGATCCCCACCGAAAGCCGCCAGGCTGTTCAGGTTGAGCACTTCATCGGGCTGGCCGACAGCTGTCTTTACCAGGCAAAGACCAGCGGCCGGAACCGCGTTGTGGCAATGACTTTCCNNTCGAAATGCCGGTAATGGACGGATTGACCGCCACGGCAGCTATTCGTGAGGCGGAGAGACAGACCGGCAGGCACATACCCATTTCGGCTATGACCGCCCACGCTGTACATGGCGATGCGGAAAAATTCCTGGCATCCGGCATGGACGACTATATCTCGAAACCCTTTAAAATAACCGATGTAGAGGCTGTTATCGCGCGACTGGTGCCTGACCAGAGTAAACACACTTAAATACAGTTAAATTCAAACACGGAAAATATTTTTTATTGACACAACAGATAAACATCTGATAGACATAAGCACACAATTTACACACATCAATGGTAAACATACATAGACTTCTTATCAAGAGCGACCGAGGGACTGGCCCTGTGACGTCGCGGCAACCGGCCGGAAGGCAAGGTGCCAAATCCAGCGAAACCGCCGGCGGTTTCGGGAGATAAGGAAGAGCGAGCCATGACGATGATCCTCTTCCGCACCCCGGAAGGGGATTTTTCAGTATGGAGGCGTTCATGAACATCGCAACGAAAGCAGTACAGATCGGACTGGAGTGGGACTCCCGCACCGGCGCCGTCACCGTTCCGGTCTACCAGACGGCAACCTTCCGCCATCCGGGACTCGGCCAGAGCACCGGATATGACTACAGCCGCAGCGGGAACCCGACCCGCCAAACCCTGGAAAATGGCATTGCAAAACTTGATAACGGCTGCCGAGGCTTTGCCTATTCATCAGGCATGGCAGCCATTGCCAGCGTTCTGCTGCTCTTCAGGTCCGGCGACCATCTGATTGTGACCGAAGATCTCTACGGCGGTACCTGCCGGTTGTTTGATCAGATTTTCACTCCTTACGGACTTGAATTCACCTACGTTGACACCAGCAACACTGCCAGTGTCCAGGAAGCCATCCGCCAAAATACCAAGGCGCTGTTCGTTGAGACCCTCACCAACCCGCTGCTTAAATTTGCCGACATTCCGGCACTGTCTGCGATCTGCCACGCACATCAGCTGCTGCTGATCGCCGACAACACGTTCCTGACCCCTTACCTGCTGCGCCCGCTGGACCTCGGAGCAGACATCACCGTCTACAGCGCCACAAAATACCTGGCCGGTCATAATGACACCGTTTCGGGCCTGGCGGTGGCCCGTGAAACCGACCTGGCCGAGAAGATCTATTTTCACCAGAATGCCGCCGGAGCGGTGCTGGGCCCCCAGGATTCCTGGCTGACCATCCGGGGCATGAAGACGCTCGGCATACGCCTCGACCGCCAGCAGGAAAATGCGCTGAAACTTGCCCGTTGGCTGTCAGGGCATCCGCGTGTCAGAAAAGTCCACTACCCCGGCCTGGCAGATCATCCCAACCATGAGCTGATGAAGCAGCAGGCCGGCGGTTTCGGCGCCATGATCGCCTTTGAGGTTGACAACCCGTCGCTGGTGGAGCAGATTCTGCTGAAAACAGAGCTGATCTCATTTGCCGAGAGCCTGGGCGGCGTCGAGAGCCTGATCACATTCCCCGAAGTCCAGACCCATGCCGACATACCGGTTGAGCTGCGTCAGAGGCTCGGCATTAACAACGTCCTGCTGCGGCTTTCAGTCGGCATTGAAGACGCCGGCGACCTGATTGCAGATCTGGCGCAGGCTTTTGCACCATACGAGGATACTTGAGATGAAACTGGCAACCAGACTTATTCATGGCGGACCGACCGTTGATCCGCAGACCGGCGCCCTGGGGGTGCCGATCTACCAGATTTCAACCTACCGGCAGACATCGGTCGACCACTTCGGAAAATACGATTATGCCCGGGGTGACAATCCGACCCGTGAAGCGCTTGAAGAGACCGTGGCCGATCTGGAAAACGGCAGCCGCTGTCTTGCCTTTGCATCGGGCATGGCGGCCATATCCACGGCCCTGATGATCTTCTCGCCCGGCGACCACCTGGTGGTCTGCGACGATGTGTACGGCGGGGCGTACCGGGTGCTTTCCACTATTTTCAGCCGGATGGGCATCAGAACGACCTTTGTCGACGCAACCAACCTGGGAGCGCTCGAGGCTGCTATCTGCCCTGAAACCAGGGGCATCTACCTGGAGACCCCCTCCAATCCGCTCCTGAAAGTTACCGACCTGAAAGGCGCAGCGGCAATCGCCCGGAAACACGGCATCATCACCCTGGTTGACAACACCTTTATGACACCCTATCTGCAGCGGCCACTTGAGCTGGGGTGCGACATTGTCCTGCACAGCGGCACCAAGTTTCTCAACGGACACAGCGATGTGATCTGCGGATTCGCCGTCGTGCGTGACAAGGAGCTGGGACACCGGATCCGCTACATTCAGAACGCCTTCGGCACAGGGCTCGGCCCCCAGGATTCATTTCTGACCCTGCGCGGCATCAAGACGCTCAAGGTACGCATGGAGCAGAGTCAGCAGAGCACCGCCCGTATTATTGACTGGCTCCGGAAGCATCCCCGTGTTGCTGCCATTCATTATCCGGGGCTGACCGAGCATCCGGGGCACGCGATCCACGCAGCACAGGCCGATGGCCCGGGTGCAGTATTTTCATTC
>DCNF01000035.1:7900-9542 GCA_002322035.1 Geobacter sp. UBA1603 | reverse complement strand
GCCGTGTTTTCATTCGAACTCGACTCCTTCGAAACCACCCGCCGGCTGCTGGAACAGTCCCGGCTGGCAGCCTTTGCCGTCAGCCTCGGCGGTGTTGAAAGCATCATCTCCTACCCGTCCAGGATGTCCCATGCGTCGCTCCCGCCGGAAGAACGGCTCCGCAAGGGGATCACTGATACCCTGGTACGCCTGTCGGTCGGACTGGAAGACCCGGACGATCTGATTGCCGACCTGGCCCAGGCGATCGGGTAACAACAGAATGCAGATTCTGCTCAACGAACGAACAATGGAACTGCCGGACGGGGTAACGGCCGGTGAAGCTGCCGATATCTGCAAACCCGGGGCGGACGTCTTGATTTTGAACGGTTTTCCGACCGAGCGGGACACCCCGCTTGCCAGCGGCGACCAGCTCTATCTGATCCGGCGCGGTGAAATCCCCCCCTGTGAAGAGCTGGAGCATCTCATGGCCGCCCGCCACACTCCCGGCGTCCATGCCCGTCTGAAATCGGCGGTGATCGGGATTGCCGGCGCCGGCGGCCTCGGCTCGGCAGTGGCGGTTGCCCTGGCGCGGATCGGGATTGGCCGGCTGGTGATAGCCGACTTTGATGTGGTCGAACCTTCCAACTTGAACCGCCAGCAATATTTCGTCGACCAGATCGGGATCCCCAAAGTCCAGGCCCTGGCCGAGAATCTGGCCCGCATCAACCCGTACAGTACCGTAGCGGCCCACGCCACGCTGCTCACCCCTGAAAACATACCACAGCTATTTTCAGGCTGCCCGGTCATCGTCGAAGCCTTTGACCGGGCCGACATGAAGGCAATGCTGGTCGAAACGGTTTTGGAACAGATGCCCGACGCAACCATTGTCGCCGCATCGGGGCTGGCCGGTTGTGGCCCGAACAACGACATCGTTACCCGCCGGGCTGCGCAGCGGCTCTATCTGGTTGGTGACGGAGAATCAGAGGCCGGTCCGGGCTGCGGGCTGATGGCCCCCCGGGTCGGTATCGCCGCCCATCATCAGGCAAATCAGGTCGTGCGGATTATCCTGGGAGAAGAAGGATGAAAGTGGCTGTTGCCATGAGCGGAGGGGTTGACTCGTCGGTAACCGCTGCCCTGCTGAAACAGCAGGGCCATGAGGTGATCGGCATCACCATGCGGCTTTTTCCGTCACCGGGCGGCGGTGAATCGGCGGCGGTCCGCGACGCCCGAGCGGTGGCGGCTCACCTGGAAATCCCGCATCAGGTCGCCTGTTTCGAAGAAGAGTTCAGACGTCTGATCATCGACGAGTTCATCGCCGAATACCGCAGCGGGCGGACACCAAACCCCTGCGTTGCCTGCAACCGGGCCATCAAGTTCGGCCTTTTGCTTGATCAGGCCCGACGGGCGGGAGCCGAACTGCTGGCAACCGGCCACTATGTCCGTGTCACGGGTGAATCTCCGGGTATCCGTCATCTTCGGACCGCCCGCGCCGACCGCAAGGATCAGTCATATTTTCTGTACACGCTGACCCAGGATCAGCTTGCCCTGCTGACGTTCCCGCTTGGCGAAATGGAAAGCAAGGACCAGGTCCGCAGGCTGGCACGGGAATTCAACCTGCCGGTGGCTGAAAAAAGCGACAGCCAGGAAGTCTGCTTTATTCCGG
>DCNF01000035.1:670-7871 GCA_002322035.1 Geobacter sp. UBA1603 | reverse complement strand
CCTCCGGGTGACGACTATGTCGCCTTCCTCGAACAGCGGGGAGTGGCCGTACGGCCGGGAGAGATCGTCCATCAGGACGGGCGGGTTATTGGACAGCACCTGGGCACCCACCGCTACACCATCGGGCAGCGCCGGGGGCTCGGTGTCGCTTGGAGCGAACCGCTCTACGTCGCAGCCCTGGACGCACCACACAACAGAATTGTTGTCGGCGAGCAGCAATCGGTCATGGCAGGCGGTCTGGAAGCGGAGCGGATGACTTGGATCATCAGACCTGAAGCCGTTGAGTTCAGTGGGCACTGCAAGATCCGCTACCGTCACCAGCCGGTGCCCTGCCGGGCACTGCTGCGAGACGATGGGAGGTGCCTCGTGCGCTTTGACCAGCCCCAGAAAGCGGTTACTCCCGGCCAGTCGCTGGTGTTCTACCAGGGGGACGAGGTGCTCGGCGGGGGGATCATCACAGCCCCGCTAGCCTGAAATCCTCTCCCAGGTCGGCTTTGCCTTGGGATTGCGGATCTTGAACTCCAGGTACTGGGCTGCTTTTTTGAGCTTTTCGTTAACCGCGGATTTTTCCGAAACGACGGCCAATGACTGTAAAACCCGCTGGGCCGCAAGATCACTGGCAAAGCCATCACCCTCAACGATCGCCCGCACCTCACCCAGCATCGTCTTCTGCAGCTCTTCACTGTCAAAACGCTCCGGGTCAGTCAGGAACATGATAAAACGGGCCGGGCCGGCCAGAATCAGCGGTAGCCGCTGTTCAGCCAGCAACGACTCCATGACGGCGGCGATGCTCCCCTTTTCGGCATAATTCAGGCTCTTGTTCTCGACGTAAAATTTCAGGTATTCCAGCGCGTCCAGCCGGTGCCTGACCCCGCCCAGCCTGAACAGGAGCATCTCTGCAGCCATCAGCTTGAGCGAATCGTCCTCATCCGGAAATAGAAAACAACGCAGCATCAGCGCAATCTTTTCCCGGCCCGACTCACTGAATTTCTCCGTATCAAGCCTCATCTTGATCTGCTCCAGCAGTTCACGTTTATTGGCGTATTCGCCATAACGGATCCTGATTACCAGGGCCCGCACCTCGTCATCATCGGTCAGGTCCCACAGGTCATCGGCGGCAGAGATGATCCGGCGGCAGATTGCCCGAACCTTTTCATCCTTGGGGGCCTCGTTCCGGTTCCAGTAGTCGGGATAGATGTCGAGCACCGAATCGATGTCTTCAGAATGGCGGACCTTGCCAAGCACAAAGACAAAATAATTGAGAATCTTGATCTGGTAGGCCCTTCCGCCATCATTGATCGGCCGGAGCAGATCTTCAAGAAACGTGGGATTCAGCCCGGATGTGCCGCTGCAAAGGTAGCGATAGACCCCTTCAGCTTTTTCAACTTGTTTTTCGATATATTTTCTGCGCAGTGTTTCGCCGAGGTTGGTGGTGGAAACCTTCTTGAAGAAGACGCTTAACAGGTTGGAGGCGTGATGCTTGATGTTGTGATCGGCATCATCAGAAAGCACAATATCGAGACAGGCATCGAAAATTTTGACCTGTTCCTTCTCATCATCCGATGATTCGATATAGTCTTCTAGAATTTCGATTATTTCCGCCATATGGCCCCGGTTGCGGCTGTTCAAAAGGGCCATGAAGGTGTCGCGCAGGCTTGTGGAGTCAACAATCCCGAACAGGAATCGTACCGCTGCGTTACGCTGTGAACCGCTTTTCCCGTCGGCGGCCTTGAGCAGCTTCAGTATGCTCTCGGCCGGATCGGAGACCCACCCCGGCACCAGGTCTTCCAGGAGACGCTCGGCCTTGCGGCGGATTCGCGCATCCAGATCGTAGATGAAATATTTGGCAACCTCGATCTTGAAATCCCGGCTGGCGCCTGTGGCAGAGGCGATAATCTCAAATGCAGTGGCCTTGTCACGGGACGACAACTGGGCAATATCCTTCTTTGCCTTTGATGCGTCGTTGATTTTAATGTAAAAATTGACTATGTCTTTGACTGAAACTTCGGCATCGATATTCATGACCGCCGCCTTGCCAGATTGGATGCGTGGATTATAGCCGCTGACAGCGTCTCGCGCAACATGGAGTTGTCAGGGCACTGAACTCCGGCCGCTGCCGGGAAAGGCTCTTCTGATGAAACACCCCTCCCTTTTGCTGCCCGCACTGTTGCTGATTCTTCCGACACCTGGTGCCGCCGACAGCCGCACGGCCACCCTCTATTTCGACGGGGCGGTGCTCGAACAGGAACTGACCGCCGTTCGTGGCCTGGTCGAGATCCCGATCTCCCCCGGCTTCAAAGAGCATACGCTGCGTATCCGTCCCCTGGGGAACAGCCGGATAGTGCGGGTTGACCGATCGGTATCATACCCGGAAAAGCCAGGCAGTGACCAGGACGCGCTGCTGGAGCAGAAACACCGGCTGGAAGACCGCCTGAAGGCCCTTGAGGTCCGGGAACAGATTTTCATATCCTCGGCCAAATCCCAGAGCGGCAAGACGCCCCGCAAGACCAAGGCCAACCCGGACCCGCTTCAATCGCTCCGCCAGGGGACCGATTTTGCCATAGCCCAGTTGGAATCGGTCTACACAGCCCGACGCAGGACACTTTTAGAGCTACGAAAAATCGAAGAAAAGATCGCTGGGGCGCAGAACCGGTCAGGCAGCGGCAGTCCACATCGGCTCCGGATCCAGGTAACACCGGCGACGGCCCGCATCGCGCTTACGT
Organism: Geobacter sp. UBA1603; assembly: GCA_002322035.1. Classification (GTDB taxonomy): domain Bacteria; phylum Desulfobacterota; class Desulfuromonadia; order Geobacterales; family Pseudopelobacteraceae; genus UBA1603. The sequence continues at coordinate 5,148 of DCNF01000035.1, read as the reverse complement.
ACTCTCGCTCCGGCACCGGCTGGACACCGCGCTACGACATTCATATCGATAACAACAAGACCGCCCGGTTTGTAATGCATGCCCAGGCACCATCGGGGTTTGAAGGCTATCGCCTGAAATTTGTGGCCGCCACCCTGGAGAGATCAGGACAGAGTCTGCTTAACGGCACAGCAGACTACCGCCTGGCGGTTGAGCATTTTTTGACCGGACCTCCCCCGCTCGGTTCAGTCAGTGTCATACTTCGCAACACTACGCATGAGAACTTTCCCGCTGGAGAGGCATCACTGTTCCGAAACCGGGAATACCTTGGCCGGGCACTGTTCCGGGGGGTATCGTCCGGCAGAACCAGGCAGATCTCGACTGCGGAATAAACAACAACGGCCGCCCGCGGGTTATCCCGGAGCGGCCGTGGCACCATCGTAGCGCTACCGCTGTCCATTTACTTCAACAGAATCTCAATTTTTGCCGTTTTACGGGCCTCCGTCAGGAAATCCGCAACAGCACCGTTAATTTTCTGGCCTTTCAGGAACTCGATGATCCGCGGCTTTGCCTCGTCGAAGGCGACCGCTTCCGCCGCTTTTTTTTCAGCCAACTTGATCAGGTGATACCCAAACTGGGTTTCAACGACGTCGCTTACCTCGCCCGGTTTCAATCCGAACGCTGCCTTCTCAAAGGATGGCACCATCTGCCCCTTGCCAAAAAAGCCCAGATCTCCACCCTGCTGGCTGCTCGGGCAGGTTGAATTTGCCTTGGCAAGCGCCGCAAAATCTGCACCAGCAGCAAGCTCCTTGCGCAGCTTTTCAATTTTTTCCCGCGATGCTTTTTTCTCAGCATCCGTTGCCTTGGCATCAACACCAATCAGGATATGGCTGGCCCGAACCGCCTCATCACGTCGAAATTTTTCAGGATTCTGGTCATAGAAGCTGCGGGCGGCCTGATCCGTCACCTGCACCCCGGGAACGATCGTTGATTCCACAAACGAGCTGATTATCAGATCACGGCGGGTATACTCGCGCAGGTCCTTCTCGGTCATGTCCAGATTTTTGATCGCATTCTGAAAATCCTGCTCCCGGGTAAAACGGGCTCTGCCCTGGGCTAATTTTTCGTCAACTTTCCTTTCAAGATCCTTAACCTCAAGCTTCAGGGCCGCCTGATAAAGAAGCTCGGCTGAGACAAGCTGGTTCAGCGCTTTGTGGTCAAGCTCCCGAATCTGTTTGGGGTTAAGGCTGCTTGCCGACTGGCCGCCGAGAAGGACCTTGCGGGCCCGCATAAGATCAATGGCGGCCACCGGCAAACCATTGACCATAGCGACAGGATCAGGAAGCGCTGCGGCTGCGGTCGGCACAGGAGTGGGCGCCACATCGGCCGCTTCAGCAAACAGGGCTGTAGAGCTTACGCAGAGGATGGCAAGTATAATTGCGGATAATGTGCGGGAGAAAACATTCATGGCGGTAACGGCTCCTTTTTTGCTTGTTGTTCATTTTTCGCGGATTGTGAAGTTATAACACGTCCACCTGCTTTGGCAAAGCCAAACATACTTTTGACTTTTTCAGCCACTTCGGCTAGAGTAACCGCCGTATTCGGCCGGTATTTCACACGGCCATATCGCGGTTTTCACGAGGAGCGTACCCCATGAAGAAGGTGCTGGTTGTTGACGACAGTCTCTCCGTAGCTCGTCAGCTCGAGAAGATCATTAACGAATCGGGCGAGTTCACCTGTGTCGGCCATGCAAAAAACGGCGCAGAGGCGATCAAAATGAACCACACAGAAAATCCTGACATCATCTGCATGGACATGAATATGCCAGGGATGGACGGCTTGACAGCCCTTCGCAGCCTTGTGGTGCTTGACAAGGACGTCAAGGTGGTGATGGTAACCTCACTGGGTGGGGTTGGCGACAAATTTACCGAAGCCCTCAAACTGGGCGCGAAGAATGTAATCTCGAAACCTTTTGAAGCAGACGGTGTCCTGCAGATCCTGCGGGAACTCTGATTTTTTGCGGATGCAGACATCAACCTCCAAACAAGGGGAAACACCATGGCGGTAAAATTTTTTGGTCAGTTTCTGGTTGAAAAAGGGCTGGTCAACCGTGAATCACTTTTGCAGGCGATCGAACTTCAGGAGCAGAAGAACCTTAAGCTCGGCGAAATGGCCCTTTCAATGGGCTATGTCACCCAGGCTGACATCGAACGGGCCCACAACGCCCAAATGTCAAAGGACATCAAACTGGGAGACATGCTGGTTGAAATGGGGATTCTGACCCTTAACCAGCTCAACGAGGTCATCACCCGCCAGAAAAACACCCACCTCTATATCGGTGAGGCACTGGTGCTTGTGGGCGCATTGACCAGCGACAACCTGCAGAAGTACCTGGCTGATTTCAAGGCCGACCAGGCCCAGTACGTTTCCGAAAAAATCGAACTGCCGCTGGCGGTCTCCAACAGTGAAATCTGGGAGATGACGGCAGACCTGACCTTCAAGATGATCACCAGGGTGCTCGACCTGCCCTACCGTCCGGCAAAATCCCATGCCATTACCGCCACCGGGACCAACTTTATGATGGCTGCCATGGACTTTACCGGAGACGTGGAGGCCCGTTACATCATTTCGGTCAATGAGTCACTGCAAAAGGCGATTGCCCGGGCGATTCTCCGTGAGGACAATGTTGACGGCGAGTCCGCCGAGATACTGGAAGACACTGTCATGGAGTTTGCCAACGTGGTCTGCGGAAACGTGGCGGCCAAAGCATCCCAGATGGGAAAGATCCTTAATATCAATCCGCCCGTGACCATCCGCCCCACCACAGCAGGGCTGCCGGTTCCCGCTAATTATTCAGGCATCTGTTTTCCGATTCACATCGGTGACGGTGATGTCATGCACCTGATCCTGTTCGTAAAAGACTGATCCTGCGGCCCGACCCGCAGAATAATCAACGTTTCTCATAGACCAATAAGGCATCCGTTACTTCCGGATGCCTTTTTTATTGGCCGGCTAGCGCCAGACTTCGTCGGTGTAATCGCCATTCATGTCGCGCACAAACAACGGCGCCTCAACAACTGGGGACGCCCGTCGCCCTTTGGCAAGTTCGGCCATGAACATGGCTGCGGGAGATGCCGCATTATTGTGGACCATGCGCAGGCGAAGCACCGAGAGCTTCATTTCGGCTGCAATTGACATGAATTCATGTAGACGCGAGGGGAGTTGGATGAAGCAGATCCGTCCGGAGGGTTTGACCAGATATTTGGCACTACCGAGGAAATCAGCAAGACAGGCGGTAGTTTCGTGACGGGCGCTGTCCCGCCCTGCACGGGGGCTGATCCGGCCGCTGTGGGGAGCGCGAAAGGGGGGGTTACAGACCACAAGGTCGAAGAGGGAATCAGCGAAGTGTGACCGCAGGTTGAGCACATCATCGGCAAGAACCGTCACCCTGTCCGACAGACCGTTGTGCTCTGCATTCCGGCCGGCGATCAGCGCCATTTCCTGATTGTTCTCAATAGCAGTGACATGAGCCAGCGGATTAACCCGGGCCAGAACCAGGCCGATGATACCGCAGCCCGCACCCAGGTCGGCAATGCGCCCCTCTCCGGCCACAGGAGGAGAAAACCGTGCCAGCAGAAGCGGGTCAAGCGAATAGCGGTAGCCCCGTTGGGGCTGAAAAATCCGGAGAGAGAAACTTTTGAGGTCGTCGAGCGTTCCGGCAGCGTCCAACATCCGGGAACTTTCGGGTGGGCAGCAACCAGATTCCATCAACCGGGTCCTGACGATAAATGCCGGTGAATCGGAATCTTCGGGACGTTCGCTGAATCGGCTGCCAGAAATGACAGGAGTAGTTGAATGCCGACGATCAACGGCAAACCGGCCAGCATAACAGTGCCACTTGTCGCGACCACTCCAGTCTGCACCGACCTCATCCAGGCAAAACTGCCAAATCCAACACCCACAAGCACAGCAATAATTCCAAGCAATAATTCCAGGGACATTGCGCTAAAATCGCGCAGATAATAATTGTAAAATATTCTTTTTATCGTGTTGCGCAGATGCTTAAAGGCAAATTCGGGAATAGAATGCAGGACACTCAGATTACTCTTTTCGTCCGCATATCTGGCAGGAAGCGGGACATCCATCACAACCGCTCGAATAATATTCAACCTGAAGAGCATGTCTGATTCAAAAAAATATCGCTTATCAATCTTTGAGAACGGTAACCGCTCTAAAACCCGGGCCTGAACTGCGGTAAACCCGTTCGTCGGATCAAAGATATCCCAATATCCCGTTGAAAATTTAGCAATAAAGGAAAGAGCCGCATTACCCGCAATGCGCACCAATGGCATCTGGTAAATACCCTCCAGATAATAAAACCTGTTGCCCTTGGCATAGTCGGCATAACCGTCCAGAAGAGGACCGGCAACCATCGGGATGTGACCTGGGTCCATCTGTCCATCACCATCGAGCTTTACAATAATGTCAGCTCCATCCCA
>DCNF01000035.1:311-648 GCA_002322035.1 Geobacter sp. UBA1603 | reverse complement strand
GCCTGGAGATAGCCGCTCATTGTGGCTCCGCCAACGCCCTGATTCTGCTGATGAGTAATAATAGTGACCCGTGGATCGCTGCAGTCGCGAGCAACAATTTTCCCGGTCTCTTCCGGACAGGCGTCATCTATGACATAAATCTTTTGAACCTCTGGCCCAATTTTATCGATAACCCTTACGACGTAACGGCTGACACAATAACACGGGATCACCACCGCAATCGAACAGATCGATTTCCCGTTGCGCGCTGAACCGATAGTGTTTTCAGATAATTTCATATACAGCAACCCCAAGACTCGAAGGATCTTTGAAGAGAAGTATCAGGCGAACCCCCGGA
>DCNF01000035.1:0-237 GCA_002322035.1 Geobacter sp. UBA1603 | reverse complement strand
GACTCGTCGCTGGTGAGCAACGGTGCAAAGAGCAGCTGAAATTGTGGGCGTGCATTCATGAGCATCCCATCTATCACAAGGTATCTGGCGCCACTCTTCCTGGCAGAAGCAAGCATCTCACTCAGCCCGGTCTGGGGCATGCTGACATTCTGCATTTCAGCGTAGAATGATATGCGCCCCCAGCGAGTCATGATCCTGCTCTGGGGGGGGAGATACTTCTTCAACAGTTCCCCAATC
>DCNF01000044.1:21585-26058 GCA_002322035.1 Geobacter sp. UBA1603 | reverse complement strand
GATTAAAAGTCAGGTGCTCTACCGACTGAGCTAGCGGCTCAAAGAGAATTGGATAAATACATCAGATCCCGTGTCGAGTCAACCATTTTTTTCAAAAAGCGATTTTTTATTTTGATCAACTCGCTGACCGATGGAGTGCCGGGCGCCCCGGTTTTCTTTGATACTACTTGCGGTGGGCCGATTCTTGGGCTACCGTGAGAATACGCATCGTTCCATAAGCTGTGTGGAGGTTTTCTGATGAAGCAGGTCAGTATTGCGCTGTGTAGTAGCTATGAACAATCAGGGGTGCGCCGGGCGATGGTTGACCTGCTTGCTCCGCTTGGCGGCATGGGAGCTTTCATACTGCCCGGTGACCGGGTACTGCTCAAGCCGAACCTGCTGTCAGCAAAAGCTCCCGACGCTGCCGTCACAACCCACCCTGCGATTGTTATGGCCGTGGCCGAGCTGGTTCAAGAGGCGGGCGGGATTGTGCTGATCGGTGATAGCCCCGGAATCGGCTCATTCCGAACGGTGGCAGCAAAAAGCGGGATCGCAGCTGCTGCCGAAGCTGCCGGGGCCGAACTGGTCGAGTTTGATAATCCGGTTGAAATCTGCGCTGAAGGGACATTCCGCCGGATCAAGGTTGCCCGTGCTTACTGGGAGGCGGATAAAATTATCAACCTGCCCAAGCTGAAGACGCACGAAATGATGACCATGACCTGTGCGGTGAAGAACCTTTTTGGCGCTGTCGTCGGGGCGCAGAAGGCCGCCTGGCACCTGGCGGCAGGTGAGTCGCGGCAGCTGTTTGCCCGCTTGCTTCTGGAGATCTATCTTCTGAAAAGGCCGGTTCTTACCATCGTGGACGCCGTGGTGGCGATGGAGGGTGACGGTCCGGGAAGCGGTGATCCGGTTGCCCTGGGGATGTTGCTGGCCGGCGCCAATGCGCTTTCTGTTGATGTGATTGCCGGCCGGGCGACCGGGATTCCGCCAGACCTGCTCCATGTTGAGCAGGAGGCGCTGCGGTTGGAGATCGAAGGCTCACGGGCGGCGGATATTGAGCTGGTTGGGGCGTCGCTGGGTGGTTTCGGCCATCGTCCGTTCCGTTTGCCGACCGGGTTGAGCGCCAGCTTCGGCTTACCGGAATTCCTCCGGAGATTGCTGAAGCGGCATCTGACCCCCCAGCCGTCCGCCGATCAGAAGCGCTGCGTGCTGTGCGGCATCTGCCGGGATGCCTGCCCTCCCGGGGTGATCGAAATAAAAAACAGCGCCCTGACGATTGATCATGGACGCTGTATTCACTGCTGGTGCTGTCGCGAACTCTGTCCGCATCATGCCATGCTGGCCGAGCGCGGAGCTCTGTTGAGGGTTCTTTCGGCGTTGCCGTTTGGCCGGAAGGGCTCCGGTCAGGCCTCTTCCTCCTCCGAACCGAGGGGGATTTCGCGATAGGCGCGGTCTTCCTCGAAGCGTCTGGTCTGGGCCTGGAGTTTTTCAAGATCTGATTTGCACTTTACGCAGTGGCGGGTGAAGGGCATGGCTTTTAGCCGGCCGAGCGGAATCTCCTCGTCGCATTCCTCGCAGATGCCGTATTCTCCATCCTCGATTCGAATGATTGCCTCATCGATGCTGTGCAGTTTCTCCCGCTCCCGGTCTCCGAGCAACAGTCCCAATTCACGGTCGCGCTCCGATGATGCCTGGTCATATGTGTCACCGCTCGGCTCGTCGGTGGTGGCGCCGGAACCGTTCTTAACTGACTTGCTTATTTGNNGTCACCGCTCGGTTCACTGGCGGCAGTGGTTTCGGTTCCGTTTTTGACCGATTTCGATATTTCCTTGAGGGTATCCTCTTTCATCTGCTGCAGGATATCCCTGATTTCTTTCCATTTGTTTTTCTTCGGTTTGGTTGCCATCAGCTGCTCCGTCGTGGTTTCTTCCATGATCCGGTGTCCGGAAAAAGGCGGCAAACTATTGCAAATATCGGCTGTGATGTCAAGCTGAAAGCGGTCTTCAAAAAGCTGAGCTATGGTGTGTCTTCGATCATTTCTCCGATCAGGTCGTAGTCCGAGGAATCGGTGATGGCGAGCATGACGATATCTCCGACGTCGGCAGTGCCCGAGGTGATGTAGACCTGGCCGTCGATGTCGGGAGCCTGGCGGGAGGAACGCCCTTTGAGCAGAAGCTCGGTCTCCTCGCTGTACCCCTCGACAATTACCTCTTCGGTCTTGCCGATCAGGGCCCGGTTGCGCCGGAACGAGAGCCTGGCCTGGGCGCGCATCAGCTTGCGGTAGCGCTCCCGTTTAACCCGTTCGCTGATCTGGTCCGGCAGGTCAGCCGCCGGCGTGCCTTCTTCACGGGAGTAGCAGAAGACGCCGAGCCGGTCGAACTGGGCCTGCTCGACAAAATGCATCAGGGTTGAGAAGTCATCGACCGATTCCCCTGGGAAACCGACAATCAGCGATGTGCGCAGGGTTATGCCGGGTATTTCCCGGCGCAGTGTTTCAATCAGGTGGCGGATCTGCTGCTCTGAACTCCTTCGTTTCATGGCTTTCAGCACAGGATCTGAAATATGTTGAATCGGGATGTCGAGGTATTTGCAGATTTTGGGTTCATCGCGGATCAGGCCGATCAGGCTGGAGCTGATACCGTCCGGATAGGCGTAGAGCAGGCGGACCCAGCGGATTCCCTCGATCTGCACCAGCCGTTTCAACAGTGTCTCAAGGGTGGTCCCATCGCTAAAATCGCTTCCATAGCGGGTGATGTCCTGGGAGATAATGTTAAGTTCCTTGACGCCGCGTTCGGCCAGCCGTTCGGCTTCTGCCACCAGCGCTTCAAGGGGGCGTGAGCGGTAGGCGCCCCGCAGCTGCGGGATGATGCAGTAGGAACAGCAGTTTGAGCACCCCTCGCCGATTTTCAGGTAAGAGTACCATGACGGAGAGGAATTGAGCCGCGGCAGGGTTTCGTCGTAGATGTAGTCAGGATCGCCGATGTAGCGCAACTGACTGCTGCTGCCGGTTTTTTCGGCCAGAATTTCGGCGATTCGCGGGTAATCTCCGGTGCCGATGAAAATATCGACTTCGGGGAGTTCGTTGGCCAGCTCTTCCTGATAGCGCTGGGGAAGGCATCCGGAAACGATCAGGGTGTGGCAGCGTCCGTCCTTCTTCCGCTCGGCCAGATCAAGGATGGCATCGATGCTTTCCTGTTTGGCTTCTTTGATAAAGGAGCAGGTGTTGACGATGATGATATCGGCATCCTTCTCATCAGTCGTGATCTCGTAATCGCGCTTGGAGAGCACGCCGAGCATCACTTCGGCGTCGACCAGGTTCTTCGGACAGCCGAGGCTGACCATGCTGACTTTCTGTATAACGGTTTCGCTCAAAATGGCTCCTCGCACCTACTCTCTGAAATTGGTGAACTGCATCTCAACGCCCAGATCCTTTCCCTTAAGCAGCTGGATCGTGTCCTGCAGGTCGTCGCGGTTCTTGCCGGTCACCCGTACCTGATCATCCTGGATCTGTCCCTGAACCTTGATCTTGGAGTCCTTGATCACGGCGATGATTTCTTTCCCCTTGTCCTTGGAAATCCCCTGCCTGATGGTGATCATCTGCCGCACCATGCCGCCCGAAGCAGGTTCCACCTTGCCGTAGTCAAGGAATTTGATCGAGATGTTGCGTTTGATGAATTTTGACTGGAGTACGTCAATAACAGCCTTGAGCTTGTAGTCGTCGTCGGCCAACACCTTCACGGCATCCTTCTCCTGGGATATCTCGCTCTTGGAACCTTTGAAGTCATAGCGCTGGCCGATCTCCTTGATCGCCTGGTTGACGGCGTTGTCAACCTCCTGCATATCGACCTTTGATATAATATCGAATGATGGCATGTGGAACCTCCGCGGGATTCTGTCGACCTGTTACGGTTTAACGACCTCGACCCCTTCTGGGATTTTAAAAGTGAATTTGCCATTAGCAATTCCTTTGTTGACGCGGACTCTGCTGTACTCAATCCGGGTCTGGTTGCCGCCGGCGTCATGGACCACCGATGAAACGACCGGGAATACGTCCCGGACCGTGCCATTTGCAACAAACTGATCCACGGCCTCGCGGGATACGGTCAACTGGAGGCGTGCCAGAACCGGGGTTGATTGTTTCGGTGTCAGCTCAAGCTGGTAGTTGCCGTTTTTGTCCTGCTGCTGCTTGGCAAAAGCTGCCGTGAAGTCGCGCGAGACATGCCCCAGGCCGGTCAGGTAGGAAAGGGCGATCGAATTGCCCCCCTTGAACATTTCAGTCACCTGGGTGACGACCACCTGCCTGCTATCGGCGGTGTAGAACCAGACTTGTTTGCCGTTAGAGACGATCTGCTGCTGTGGCTTGACGTAATTGAAGCGGAACATGGCGGTGGCGGATTCCGGGCGTTTCAACATGACCTCACCGCTCCCCTTCTGTTCACGGCCGATGCCGGCGATCAGGGTCTTCTGGCTGAAATCGGCCTGGACGTCCTGAAG
>DCNF01000044.1:21156-21558 GCA_002322035.1 Geobacter sp. UBA1603 | reverse complement strand
TGAAGGTTCGTGTAGCCGGCCTCCAGGGCGCCGACCACCTCCTTGAGAGATGCGGCCCGGGCCGGAGTCGAAGAGATGAGTGCCGGCAGAATCAGGATCATAGCCAGCAGGGCTTTTCGGAAGCAGGGCAGTGTCTTCATCAGCGGGGGAGGTTCTGCTCGGACGGGCGTATGACCTGTACGTTGCCGGGAACGACAAAAGAGAAGGTCATGTCCGGTATACGGCTGTTGACCTGGATATTGCTCAGTTCGATGGTGGTGCTGTTGCCCTCATGATCGTAGACCGTGGTGGAGAGAACAGGGAATGGGTCTGACCCGACCGGCCCAAAGGGTGGCGGGGTGCCAAAGGGGGAGCGTGGCTGCGGCAGGGTCCCCTGGGTCCGGGGTGATGGCAGGCTGCTTC
>DCNF01000044.1:18789-21103 GCA_002322035.1 Geobacter sp. UBA1603 | reverse complement strand
CCGGGGTAAGCGGGGTTTTTCCGCTGGTATAGGCCAAGACGCTTTCGCGGTTTACAACCAGCAAGATCCGCCGGGTATTCAGCATCGAACGGCGCGGGTTGAGTTCAAGGACGTAGTTACCGGCCGGATCGTACATGCCGGAGGCAAAGTTGATCTGGAAATCGCGGGAGATCGTGCCCAGCCCGTCCAGCAGGTTAATAGAGCGGCTCCCCTGGTCCCAGGCCGGTTTGAAGCTGTTGTAGAGGAAGCTGACGTCACCCATGATCACCTCGCGGTTTTCCGGGTGGTAGATCCAGAGTGTCCGGCCATTGCTGATGATTTCCTGCTGGGCCGGCCGGAAGTATTCAAAGCGGTACATCAGGGGATTCGTGCCCGATGGCAGCTTGACTGACATCTGGCCGTCAGCCCGCATCTCACGCTGCTCCCGGACCAGAAACGTCCGCTGAAAAAAGTTGGCACTGAAATCTGAGACGGGCGGAGCCTGGTTGACATTCTGGAATGGCGCCCCCCCGGATGTTGCGGTCGGTCTGAACGATTTTTCAACCGTGGCGATGACATCGCTTAATCCGATGTTGATCTGGGCAGCGTGGGGGCTGCCGGCAAAGGTTAACAGCAGGCCTGCTGTCATGGCAATCAGTTTGTTCATAGCGAGATTCTCCCTTTGACCTTACAGGATCGTATCCTGTGCTGTCAGTGTGCGGATGGTGACAAGGCCGCTTTCCAGGTCGAAGATCATGCTCCGGCCGATGTTGCCGCCAACGTCTTCGCCAGCAATGGCGATCCCCAGGTTGTCGAGTGTCTCCCGGGCCGCCTCCAGGTTGCGCTGGCCGATCCCCTGCTGCCCCTGACGGTACAGGTCATCGAACATGGCTGATCCGCCGGCCAATTTTGCCACAAGACCTTGCGTATCGCAACCGCTTTCAATGACATGGCGGTACATCAGTTCGACGGCACAGTCGGCATATTTGGCCGAACGAAGCGCATAACTGTTTTCGGTATGGCGCGGGAGCAGGGCGTGGGCCAGTGCACCGTATCTGGCCCGGGGCGCGTACAGAACGATGCCGACGCATGAACCGAGGCCGTAGGAAGCGATCCGGTTCGGTGAGGCTGTGGCGGCAAATTCTCCGATGCCGACGATCAGGGTATCAGCCATGGCGCAGCCCGGCAGCCGCAAGGATGACGTCGAGTGATCCCGGATCGGGCATGATGTAGAACTTCCCGGACACATCGTGCCGCTCGGCCCAGAATTCTGTGGTCACCACCAGAGATGTGTCGCAGGAGGAGCATTGTCTGCTCAAGATCGGGTCAAGCAGTGCTCCGGCCATGTCAATTCCCAGGCTCGGGACCGTTGGCAGGATGGTCAGTCCGAGCAGTGCGCTCAATCCGTTCAGGTATGACGATGCCAGAATATTGCCCAGTTCATTCAGGGCTGATCGGCCACTATCGTCCAGGCAGTGATCGGGGGATGGGGCCCCTGTGAGCAATGCTGTCAGTGAGAAGGCCGTTTCCAGCGGGAAAATCAGCATTATCTCACCCCGGGCATCGCCGTTCATTCCCAGCAGGATGCCGGCCGACGGGTGCTCGGGGCCGCCGATGAAATCAGGAACCGCAGCAAGGTTCAGCAGATGGACGGACGGAATTTTCAGCTCCACGGTATCATTGATCATCCGGGAGAGGGCTGTGGCGGCCTGGCTGACTCCGATGGAACAGATCTCCCTGACGGCGTCCTGTTCAACAGGATCAAGCTGCCGTGAAGGAGAGGGTCTGCAGGCGGGATGGCTCATGCGAATGCTCCGGCGTCGAGAACAAAGATAATCTGGCCGTCTCCGGCAATCGCCCCCCCGGTGATTCCATGCAGCCTCGACAGGGGGGGGGCAAGCGGCTTGATGAACATCTCCCGCTGGCCGATCAGCCGGTCAACGGCCAGAAGGGCCGGCCTGGTGCCTGATTCGGTCATGACCGCCGGCAGCGGCGTCCCCGGTTTGTGGCTGCGAGGCTGCCCCAGGAGGTCGCTTAACTGTCTGACCGGCAGGCGGCAGCCGTCATCGGTCAGGCAGGACTGGTCATGGCTGTTGCCGGTCAGATTGTGCGGATCGATTTCGCATGTCCTGACCACCGTGCTGAGCGGGAAGGCCACGGTGAGACGGCCGCAGGCGACCATAAGGGAGTGAATGATCGAAACCGTTATCGGCAGCCGCAGGGTGATCCTGCTTCCGTGCCCTGGCTCGGATGACAGGGAAAGTGTACCCCCCAGGAGCTGTGCTGCTTCCCGCACTGCATCCATGCCGACTCCGCGGCCGGAAATGTCGCTGAC
>DCNF01000044.1:14958-18452 GCA_002322035.1 Geobacter sp. UBA1603 | reverse complement strand
ATCTCCTCCAGAATGCTCCGGTCAAGCTCAATGTCACGCCCTACGAGCTGAAACGTGACCTCTTTGCCCTGGCGACGGGCCAGATCGCGCACCAGGCGGGGGAAACGCTCGGCGATCATGGAAAACGGGAGCATCCGGGCCATGAAAACTTCATCCCGCAGCTCCCGTACAAGCTTCGACATCCGGTCTACCGCCTCAACCATGGCCGGCTCGGGCAGGTTGCGGGCGTGATCGGCCAGATGGTGGCGCACATTGATCAGCTCGCCGGTGATATCCACCAGCCGATCGAGAACTTCAGTTCTGATCCGTACGCTGCGCAGCGTGTCGGACTGCCGGAACAGGTGCGGTGCCGCGGTGACTGGGGGGGCGGTCTCGGTTGCCGGAAGGGGAGGCTCTGCGGCCGTTTGCCGGTCTTCGGGGGAGTAGGCGTTCAGTCTGTTGAGCAGGCTCTGATGCTCTGCCGGTGGATCGGCACCGGCCTCGACAGCTGACACCATGACTGCCAGGGTGTCGTTGGCCTCAAGAAGCAGATCGGCCAGATGGTGGGTCATGGTCATCTCGCCGGCCCGGACCCTGCTGAGCTGATCTTCGGCCTGATGGGCCAGCTCCGCAATCGGCGTGAACTGCATGGTGGCGGCCATCCCTTTCAGCGAATGGGCGTGGCGGAAGAGCTCATCAATCGCGGCCTGCCCCCCGCTTCCCTCTTCGAGCTGAAGGATCAGCTGGTTGAACGCCTGGATGTGCCCCTTTGATTCTGAAACGAACAGATCCCGGTACTGGGACATGTCCATCGGTCAGTCTCCCAGGCTTTCCATCGCCTCGATGATCTTCTCCGGGGTGAACGGTTTCTGGATAAAACCGGCCGCTCCCCGTTCCATGGCTTTCCTGATGATCGCCTCCTGGCCGATGGCCGAGCAGATGACGACTTTTGTGCCGGGGCGGGCCTGGAGAATTTCATCCAGCAGGTCGAGGCCGTTGGCATCGGGGAGGATGATGTCGAGCGTGATGACGTCGGGGCGGTGGTCATGGAGAAACTTCATTGCTTCGATGCCGCTGGCGGCTTCGGCAGCCACGGTATATCCGTGGGCTTTGAGGGTGTTGCGCAGAATGTTGCGCATGAAGAGGGCATCGTCAACAATCATGACCGTCCGGCTCATGTGGTACCTCCGGGGTGTTGCTTTAGTGTGGCCAGCAGCAGGTCATTGACCACCGCCGGATTTGCCTTTCCTCTGCTCGCCTTCATGACCTGGCCGACAAAGAAACCGAACACTTTTTCCTTGCCGCCCCGATATTCTTCAACCTGCCCGGGATTTGCCGCAATAATCTCGGCGATGATCGCTTCGATGGCAGCAGTGTCGGAAACCTGAACCAGCCCCTGCTCCTCGACAATCGCACGGGGCGCTTTGCCGCTCTTCCACATCTCATCAAAGACGGTCTTGGCAATTTTGCCCGAAATTGTCCCGGCATCGATCAGCCCGAGCAGTTCCGCCAGTTGGGCGGGGGCAATCGGGCAGTCGTCGATGGCGCATCCGTTATCGTTCAGCCCGCGGGTTACCTCGCCCATAACCCAGTTGGCAACCGCTTTGGGGTTGCCGTGGGCGGTGACCCCCGTTTCGAAGTAGTCGGCGATTCCGCGGCTGGCCGTCAGCACCTCGGCATCGTATCCCGGCAGGCCAAGTTCAGCCATAAAGCGCTTCTGGCGGGCTTCAGGCAGTTCCGGTAGTTCGGATCTGGCCCGCTCGACCCAGGCGGTGTCGATTACCAGCGGGACCAGGTCAGGGTCGGGGAAGTAGCGGTAGTCGTGGGCCTCTTCCTTGCCGCGCATGGAGCGGGTCTTGCCGGTAGTGGGGTCGAAAAGCCGCGTTTCCTGCACGACCGTGCCGCCGTCCTCGATCAGGTCAATCTGGCGCTGAATTTCATGCTCGATAGCCTGCTTGACAAACTTGAAGGAGTTGACGTTCTTGATTTCGGCGCGGGTGCCGAAGGTGTCAGAGTCGACCGGCATGACTGAAACGTTGGCATCGCAGCGGAAGCTCCCCTCCTCCATGTTGCCGTCGCACAACCCGAGCCAGGTGACGATCTGGTAGAGCTTTTTCAGGTAGGCCACCGCCTCGTCGGCCGAGCGCAGGTCCGGCTCGGACACAACTTCCAGCAGCGGGGTGCAGGCGCGATTCAGATCAACTCCCGAGCCGTCTTCGAGGCCGGGCGTGTCGCTGTGGACAAGCTTGCCGGCGTCTTCCTCCATGTGGATGCGGGTGATGCCGATACGCTTCGGCTCATGCCCCTCAAGGTGTATGTCCAGCCAGCCCCTCTGACAGATCGGTTCCTCGAACTGGCTGATCTGATACCCTTTGGGCAGGTCCGGGTAAAAATAATTCTTACGGGCGAAGATGCTGCGGCCGGCAATGGAGCAGTTTGTGGCAAGCCCAGCCTTGATGGCGAACTCAACGACCTTCCTGTTGAGCACAGGCAGGGCACCGGGCAGTCCGAGGCACACCGGGCAGGTCTGGGAGTTGGGCTCGGCACCGAAGCGGGTGGAACAGCCGCAGAAGATTTTTGTGTCGGTCTTGAGCTGCACATGAACCTCAAGGCCGATGACCGGCTGGAAGCGCATCAGATCACCGCCTTTCTGGTGTGCCATTCTGTAGCCTGCTCGAAGGCGTAAGCCGCGCGCAGGATCGTCTCTTCGCCGAACGGTTTACCGATCAGCTGCATGCCGATCGGAAGCCCCGCTGCCGAGAACCCGGCCGGCAGGGACATGGCGCAGGTGCCGGCCAGGTTGACCGGAATGGTGAAGATGTCGGAAAGGTACATCTGTAGTGGATCGCCGGTCTTTTCTCCGAGTGCAAAGGCCGGTGTCGGGGCAACCGGCGTCAGCAGCACGTCGGCGTTACCGAAGGCCTCGGTAAAATCCTTCATTATCAGGGTGCGTACCTTCTGGGCCTTTACGTAATAAGCATCGTAGTACCCGGATGAGAGTGCGTAGGTGCCGAGCATGATCCGCCGCTTGACCTCCGGCCCGAACCCTTCGCTGCGGCTTTGGGTCATCATAGTGATCAGCCCCTCGGCGGCAGCGCTGCGGTGTCCGAAACGGACGCCGTCATAGCGGGCCAGGTTCGAACTGGCTTCTGCGGTGGCAATCAGGTAGTAGGTTGCCACAGCGCAGTCGGTGTGGGGCAGCGATACGTCGACAAATTCGGCCCCCAGCCGGCGGTAGGTTGCGATGGCCTCATCCATGGAGGTCTGGACGTCAGGATCGAGCCCGGCGATGAAGTACTCCTTCGGCAGGCCGATTTTCAGCCCGCTGATATCAGTAGCCAGTGCGGCCCGGTAGTCCGGCACCGGAATATCGATGCTGGTGGAGTCGCGCCGGTCGTGGCCGGCCACAGCACCCAGCATGATCGCGCAGTCGGTTACGTCCCGGGTCATGGGGCCGACCTGATCGAGAGACGAGGCATAGGCGATGACGCCGTAGCGCGATACCCTGCCGTACG
>DCNF01000044.1:2738-14925 GCA_002322035.1 Geobacter sp. UBA1603 | reverse complement strand
CCGTAGGTCGGCTTGAGGCCGACGCAGCCGCAGTGTGAAGCGGGCTGGCGGATCGATCCGCCGGTGTCAGTGCCAAGGGTTGCCGTTGCCTGACGGGCTGTAACCGCTGCCGCTGAACCGCCGGAGGACCCCCCGGGGATCCTTGTCGTATCCCAGGGGTTGCGGCAGGGTCCAAAGGCACTCGTTTCGTTGGATGATCCCATGGCGAATTCATCCTGGTTCAGTTTCCCCAGCAGGACAGCGCCGCGCTCTTTCAGCTTCTCCCACGACGTCGCGCCATAAGGGGGGATAAAGTTCTCCAGGATGCGGGAGCCGCAGGTGGTGCGAATGCCCTCGGTCAGAAATATGTCTTTGAGGGCCAGGGGAATGCCGGTCAGGATGTCTGCCGTACCGTCGGCGAACCGCCTGTCGGCCGCTTCTGCGTCAGCCAATGCTCTATCGGCTGTGACGGTTATGAAGGCATTCAGTTTGTGGTCGGTGGCTTCAATGCGTGACAGCATTGCCCTTGCGGCTTCAACGGCCGAGAACTCCCGTTTTACAAGCCGGTCATGCATTTCATGCAGTGTAAGATCAAAAATTTCCATGGTGTGAGGGGGCGCTCCGTGTGTTATTCGATGACCTTCGGGACCCTGAAGAAAGAGCCGGCCGTATCCGGGGCGTTGGCCAGGGCTTGTGCAATGCCGATGGAGGGGGTGACGTCATCCCGGCGGAAGGCATTCTCAACCGGAACGGCATGGGATGTGGCGCTGATGCCGGAGGTGTCGACCCCCTTCAGCGTTTCCACATACGCAAGGATATTGCCCATCTGGGCCGTGAACATGGTGTTTTCTTCAGGGGAAAGTTCGAGGCGGGCCAGTCTGGCAATATGCTCAACATCGCTGACAGTAATCTTCATGCCGCTTTCTCCGTGACTGACGAGTTTTTTTGCAGGCGTGCAGTGCAGCAGGCTATGTAGCATGATTGGGACCGATTGACAACATCGTTGTCGCGTGCCGTTACGGGGAAAATATTTTTTGCTTGACAGGGCGAATATGTTTGCGTAAGTTACACCTCTTCGAAAAAACCATGGCCAGAGGTGTCTCTGGTTGTACAGCTCTGTGAGGAAATTATGAAAACGGAAGTTGCAAAAGCTGAAAACATCAAGCGCGATTGGTATCTGGTTGATGCTCAAGACATTGTCCTTGGTCGTCTGGCAACCAGGGTCGCAACGATTCTGCGCGGCAAGAACAAGGCGGTCTATACTCCCAGTGTTGACACCGGCGATTTCGTGATCGTGGTCAATGCCGAAAAGGTCGCGTTGACCGGCCGCAAGCTGACCGATAAGATTTATTACGGCCATACCGGTTTCCCGGGCGGTCTGAAAGAGGTTTCGGCCGGCGTGATGCTGGAGAAGAAACCGGAAGACGTCATCAGGAAAGCCGTCAAGGGGATGCTCCCCAAGAACAAGCTCTCCCGTCATATGATCAAGAAACTGAAGGTATACGCCGGCGCAGCCCATCCCCATGAGGCCCAGCAGCCGAAAAACCTGACACTTTAATCTTCTGAGGAGACGCACGATATGGCAGCAGTCAGCTATTACGGGACAGGCAAGCGCAAGAGTTCAGTGGCCAGGGTCTGGCTCAAGCCGGGTTCCGGCACGATCACGGTCAACAACAAAACCCTTGATGAATATTTCGGTCGCGAGACCTCCAAAATGATCGTTCGTCAGCCGCTTGAACTGGTTGAAAAAGTCGGCATGTTCGACATTTACGTGACGGTCCAGGGCGGAGGGGACTCCGGCCAGGCCGGTGCCATCAAGCACGGCATCACCAAGGCGCTGCTTGAGACCGACGCCGAACTGCGCGGCACCTTAAAGAAGGCCGGCTTCATCACCCGCGACTCCCGCGTCAAGGAGCGCAAGAAATACGGCAAGGCTGCAGCCCGCGCCCGTTTCCAGTTCTCCAAGCGTTAATCGTTCAGGCGGGTATGGTGTACACAGTCAGGGGAGGCCTTACGGGTCTCCCCTGTTTCATTTACGGGTTACGGGAGGAACACTGCATATGCTGAACGTCGCCATCGTCGGAGCCAGCGGTTATACCGGGCTGGAGTTGATCCGCATTCTCAATGGTCATCCGGACGTTGCCGTCACCTGCCTTACGTCGGAACAGAGCGCCGGAAAGCTCATCTCTGATATTTTCCCGACTCTGCGGGGCAGGTGCGATCTGCTGCTGGAACATCTCGAACCGGTGCGTGTGGCTGAAAAAGCCGACCTGATCTTTACGGCTCTCCCCCACAAGGCGGCCATGGAGGTCGTGCCGACCTTCCTGAAGCTGGGAAAACGGGTGATTGACCTTTCCGCCGACTACCGGCTTGCCGATCCGGCGGTCTATGGAGAGTGGTACGAGCCGCATCTCAACCCGGCCACCCTTAAGAAAGCGGTCTATGGTCTCCCGGAAGTGAGGCGGTCAGCGATTCGGCGGGCAAAACTGGTGGCTAATCCGGGTTGCTACCCGACCAGTATTATCCTGGGACTGGCCCCGCTGCTCAAGAAGGGGCTGATCGACACCGTCAGCATCATTGCCGATTCAGCGTCGGGAGTGACCGGCGCCGGGCGGGCCGCCAAGGTTGAGAGTCTCTACTGCGAGGTCAATGAGGGGTTCAAGGCTTACGGCGCCGGCGGTGTTCACCGCCATACCCCGGAGATTGAGCAGGAACTGTCCCTTTTGGCCGGAACAGAGTTGAAAGTCACCTTTACCCCGCACCTTGTCCCGATGGACCGGGGAATCCTTTCGACGATCTACGCATCGCCGAAGAAAGCTCTTACGACCGCAACGCTGGTCAAGCTCTACCAGGAGCATTACGCAGGTGAGCCGTTCGTGCGTATCCTGGCGAACGGTTGTCTCCCTTCCACGGCGTTTGTCCGCGGCTCCAATTTCTGTGATATTGCGCCGCTGGTCGATTCACGAACCGGGCGTGTAATCATCCTCTCGGCAATTGACAACCTGGTCAAAGGAGCGTCCGGCCAGGCGGTTCAGAATATGAACATTATCTGCGGATACCCGGAAACAACCGGTCTGGAAGGGCTGGGGCTGTTCCCGTAATCGATGTTTCTCCCCGTATCCCGTGAAGAAATGACCCGGCGCGGCTGGGCCGAACTGGACGTGATCTTCGTTTCCGGAGATGCCTACATCGACCATCCCACGTTCGGCGCGCCGCTCCTGGCGCGCTGGCTCGAGTCGCACGGGTTCCGGGTCGGTATTATCGCCCAGCCGGACTGGCATTCGAAAGATGCGTTCATGGTCCTTGGGCGCCCGAAGTTGTTTTTTGCCGTCTCCGCCGGGGCGATGGATTCGATGGTTGCCCATTATACCCCGGCCCGCAAACTTCGCCATGATGATGCCTATACGCCGGGAAACCGCCATGGGGCCCGTCCGAACCGCGCCACCATCGTCTATACCTCGCGCCTGAAGGAGGCGTACAAGGATGTGCCGGTCGTTATCGGCGGCATTGAGGCCTCACTGCGCCGTTTTGCCCACTATGATTTCTGGGAGGATGCGGTCCGCCGCTCGATTCTGGTGGACAGCAAGGCTGACCTGCTGATCTACGGAATGGCCGAGCGGGCGCTGCTTGAAGTTGCCGTGAGGATGAGGAACGGTGAGCGATTGACCCAGATTATGGACGTGCGGGGTACCTGCCGCATCGCGAAACCTGATCACCACCCGGAATCTGCCACTGATCGAGAACCGGACGCTCTTCTGGAAATCCCCTCCTTCGAAGATGCCGCTGCCGACAGGCAGAGGTTTGCCGACGCGTTCCGCCTCGCGTACGCTGAACAGAACCCCTGGGTCGGCCGGGCTGTCGTGCAGCGGCATGGTGGGCGCCTGCTGGTTTGTTATCCCCCCGCGCTGCCGCTTTCCGGCCCGGAGATGGATGCGCTCTACGCGCTGCCGTTCGAAAAGAATCCCCATCCGAGCTACACCGAGGCGATTCCGGCCTGGTCGCAAATCCGGTCATCAATCACGAGTCACCGCGGCTGTTACGGTGGGTGTGCCTTTTGTGCCATTACCATGCATCAGGGGAAGCAGATTCAGTCCCGAAGTCAAGAATCGATCGTGGCCGAGGCTGCAGCGCTCGGCCGGCAACACTGGTTTGGCGGCAGTATCAGTGATGTGGGCGGCCCGACCGCCAATATGTACGGAACCGGCTGTGGCGCTCCCGACGGCGGCAGGGGGTGCCGGCGCGAGAGTTGCCTGTACCCATCTGCCTGCCGACATCTGGCAGTTGACGATCGTCGAGCGTTATCGTTGCTGAAGGCGGTGCGGGGAGTCTCCGGGGTCAGGCACTGCACCGTCTCGTCAGGTGTCCGCTATGACCTGCTCGAACGCCAGCCGGGATATTTCAGGGAACTGGTCGGATATCATGTCGGCGGATTGTTAAAGGTTGCCCCTGAACATCTTGCCGATCATGTGGCGGCTTTGATGCGCAAGCCGGGCCGTAAGCGGTTTGAGGATTTTCTGCATCGTTTCCGGGAGGAGAGTGCCCTGGCGGGAAAACGTCAGCACATCATTCCCTACCTGATGTCCGGGCACCCCGGCTGCACACTTGAAGACATGCTCGAATTGGCCCTGGCCCTGAAAAAACTTGGTCTGAAGGTTGAGCAGGTTCAGGATTTTACCCCAACGCCCGGGACCCTTTCAAGCTGTATGTACCACACTGGGATTGATCCGCTGCGGGGAACGAGGATATCCGTGCCGAAAAGCGACCGGGAGAAGCGTTTGCAGAAGTCTCTCCTGCTTTGCCATCTGCCGGCTGAACGGCCCTATGTGCGCGAAGCGCTGGAACTGCTCGGCAAAAAGGAATTACTCGGAGAACTGACCGGCTTGCGGGCCGCTCCGTTTGTCAGGGGGGATTCGCCGGGTGGGCCTGTCCGCCTGCACGGTAAGGGAAAAAGAAAAGCCCGCTGAAAGATCAGCGGGCTTTTTGGTAAACGATAGTTACCCCGGATTACTTGGTCTTGACGACGTTGGAAGCCTGAAGACCTTTGGGGCCCTGGGTGATGTCGAAGGTAACCGCGTCGCCTTCTGCCAGGGATTTGAAACCCTCGGACTGAATTGCCGAGAAGTGAACGAAAACGTCTTCGCCACCCTCCTGCTCAATGAAGCCAAAACCCTTGGTGTCGTTGAACCACTTAACCTTGCCTTGTGCCATGTTCCTACCTCCTTCTTCTTTCTCCGGTCCTACGCCGGCCTTGTTGGGATACCGCTTAAGTTTCCGGAGTCTTGGTGCAGGAAAACCGCAAAGCCAGGTACAGTCATGATACTCAACGATCTGCAAGATCTTCCGAAACTAGCTGCCCGTGTCGTTTATCACAGGCATAAACGGCGTGTCAAGATTTTTTAACTCATGTTTTAGGGGCTAGGGAGCTTTCAGCTCATCGCTTTTAGTCTGTAATTTTTTCACCAGTTCTCCATAGCCACCCGAGGCGATGATCTTGTTAAATTGCGTCCGGTAATTGGAGACCAGGCTCACCCCCTCGATAACTACATCGTACGCCATCCAGCGCCCCCCCTGGTTGAGCAGCCGGTAGTCAAGGGTGAACTCGTCGCGCTTGGCGGTAACCACTTTCGATTTTACCTCTGCATATTCGCCATCGATGTTTTCCTTGAGGTAGACGATCTTCTCGTTGTTGTAGGATTCGATCTTGCCTGCGTAGGAATTCTCGAGCAGGGTGGCGAACAGGTCGGTGAACTGCTTTTTATCGGCGGCAGTCCGCTGGTTCCAGTGTTTACCGAGGGAGCGCTTGGCCATTTCTCCGTAGTCGAACACGTTGCTGATCGTCTTCTTGAGTGCCTGACGGCGTCTGGTTTCGTTTTTCTTCATCTCCTTGTCGGAAACGATCCTGACAACCTCGTCAACAACTTTCCTGACATCGTCGGTTGCTCCGGCGAACGCACTTGAAGCGGGAACGACGATCAGCATCAGCAGGGTGATGATACGGATTAACATGGGCGTTGGTCCTCTCTGGCCGGGTCAGTTGACCGGCGGTAGTTCTCCTGTTGCGTAGTCGAGATTCGACCGGGCGATCCGGTAGTTATAGATTGATTGGAAGTAGGACGCCCGCATTCTGGCATAGGCCTGTAGCGCCTCGAAAATCTCTTTTGCCGGGCCGATGCCAAAATCAAAATTGGCAATCGCAGTTACTGCCCACTTCTTCGCGTTGGTGTAGGCGTCTTTGCTCGCCCGGCTTGTCTGCTCGGCTTCTTTCAGATCGAGATAATACTTCCTGATCTGGAGCGGGATGTTGGTGCTGGCAAACTCGCGTGTACTAAGCAGGCGGTTGTACTGGGCCTGTTCTCCGGCAACCTTGGCACCGGTGATCCCAAAATCAAGTTTCCAGCGCAGCCCGAGCGCAACTCCGCCGTAAGTGTGTCGAAATGGGTCGGTTATGTAGGGGTTTGTGACCTTTTCGCGCCCTTCGGCATACGCGAATGAGAGCATTCCGGCCATGAATATGTCGGGATAGTACACCGATTTAGCCGCCTCGACTAAAGCCTGACGGGCCTTAAGACCTTCAGAAATCTGCCGGTACTCGGGACGCTGCTCCCGGGCTCGGTCGACAAAATAGGAAAACTCGGGAGTCTCGATTTCAACCAGAATAAGCCGTTCCGGGCCGATCTCAAGCGGCGCGCTCTGGGGCAGGTTCAGACGAGCCCGCAGGGCTGAAAGTGCCAGCCGCTCGCCTTTTTCCGCTTCTTCGAGGTATTTGCGGACCTCTCCTGAAAAGGCGTCCAGTTTATAGATATCCATCTCCTCAACGCTTTCGGAGCCTTCGTTAAGCAGTTTTTTTGCCTTGCCGCGGGCCTTGTCAAGGGTTTCCTGAATTTCAAGCACCAGTTCCTTCATCTCGCGGGCCAGCATCAGCCCGTAGTAATACTCACGGACCTTGAGGACGATCTCGTTGCCGCGCTGGGTTTTGCGGGCCCGGTCGACTTCGATGCCGTGGGTGGCGGCCTTCATGTTTTCAGAAATTTTCCCGAACGTATAGAGTGGCTGGACCAGGGTGGCATCAGCGCTACCGAACCAGGTCAGATTGCTGAAACTGAAGGCCCTGTCAGTCATGACGGTTGGCGAGATGTCCTGCCGGCGGGCGCCGGGAGCCGGCCCGAACAGGCTTACAAGCTCGAACTGCGGGTAACGGTAGGATGATGCTTCCTGAAGCTTGCTGGCGGTCTGGTCGATGTCGGCCTGGGCCTCGCCTAGTTCTGGCGCTGATTTAAGAGCCAGACGGATGCAATCGTCAAGCCCGACTACCAGTGTTTTGCCGGTTTCTGTTTCGGCGGCGCTGCCGACTCCGGTGGCGGCCGCACAGAAAAGGCCGGCACAGACAATGAGCCGTAATAGGTTCATAATTTTGCTGCTCCCTGCTTTTATCTATACTTTTCCGTGGATAAACTTGCTGACCAACTCTTCGATGTCGATCGCCGACTCGGTTTCACGGATCTTGCCGTTCGGCTTAAGCGGCTTGTCAGAACCGCCCGGCTTGAGCTTGATGAATTTGTCACCAATGATACCGCTGGTTCGGACCGAAGCGATGACATCGTCAGATATACTGATGCCTGCCCTGATCTTCAGATAGGCAAGAGCGCGGTCGCCTGAAGCCGGGTCGAGTCCTATACGCTCGACTTTTCCGACCTCTACCCCGGCGATCTCCACCCGTGCACCAGGCTTGAGGCCGGAGACCGAGTCAAAACCGGCCGTGACGGTGTAATAGTCACCGCCGATCAACTCCATCTTGCCGAGTTTGATCGACAGATATCCCAAGCAGAGTATGCCGACAAGCATGAATATGCCGACCATCATTTCCAGTTTTGCCATGTTCATGAACTGTTCCTTGCTGCGGTTCAGACCACCTGGATCGGTCCGTCCAGGCTTCCGCTGATAAACTGTCTGACCACCGGATGGCATGAGTTCCTGATCTCTTCCGGTGTGCCGTGCTGAATGATCTCACCCTGAAAAAGCATTGCCACGTTCTGGGCCACGTCGAAGATCTCGGGGATCTCGTGGGAGACGATCACCGCCGTGAAGCCGTAACGTGTGTGGGTGTCGCTGATCAACTGGTGGATGGCGCGCTTGATGATCGGATCGAGGCCGGTGGTCGGCTCGTCAAACAGGATGATCCTTGGATTAAGCACGACGGCCCGCGCCAGGCCGACCCGCTTTTTCATGCCGCCGGACAGCTCATCCGGGTATTTGTTTTCCACGTTTTTCAGGCCGACCGCTTCCAGTGCCTCCATAACCGTGTGCCGGATCTCGTTCCGGGAACGGGAGGTTTTTTCCTGAAGCGGGAAGGCCACGTTCTCGAAGACGGTCATCGAATCGAACAGGGCCGCGTTCTGGAAGAGCATGCCGAATTTTTCGCGGATGCGGTTCATGTGTGAACGCCGGATACCGACGATCGGATCACCGTCGATCATTATCTGTCCGCTGTCCGGCTGGAGCAGGACGATCATGTGCTTGATCAGGACGCTTTTCCCTTCGCCGCTGGGGCCGATCACCGCTGTGATTTTCCCTTCGGGGATCGTCAGGTCAAGGCCGTTTAGCACCTTCTGGCTGCCGAATGATTTATGGATTCCGGTTAATCTGATCATAGCAGAACCGAGGTCAGGAAGTAATCCCAGATCAGAATCAGCACAGAGGTGAGTACCACTGATTCGGTCGTTGCCCTTGAAACCCCTTCGGCGCCATGGCCGGCATAGTAGCCTTTGTAGCAACCGATCCAGGCGATGATTACCCCGAAGGAAAAGGACTTGGCAAATCCAGAGGTGATGTCGCGCAGTTCGACCGCTTTTTCCATTTCGTAAAAATAAGCCCCCGGGTTGACGCCCAGCAGTTTTACCCCCACCAGCCAGCCTCCGTAGATGCCGACAACATCAAAGATGGCGCAGAGCAGCGGCAGGGCGACCATGGCGGCGATCAGCTTCGGGGTGACCAGATATTTAAAGGGGTCGAGGGCCATGGTCTCAAGCGCGTCGATCTGCTCGCTGATGCGCATGATGCCGATTTCAGCCGTAATGGCACTGCCGGCGCGGCCGGTCACCATCAGGGCGGAGAGTACCGGGCCCAGTTCGCGGATCAGCGACAGCGCCACGGCTGTTCCGAGCATCCCTTCCGAGCCGAACTTGGCCAGGGTGTAGTAACCCTGTAGACCGAGCACCATGCCGGTGAAAGCCGCAGTCAGGATGATGACGAAGAGCGACTTGGTGCCGATGAAGCGCATCTGCTTCAGAATCTGGAGCGGGCTGCCGGGGCGGCAGACGGCCATATACAGCGAGTAGAGGATAAACCATCCCATTCTGCCCAGATCCTGTAAGGATGCGATGGTCATACGCCCTAATGCTTGAACGGCAGCGGTCAACGGAAACCCCTTTCTCGAAACTTATTACATATACCATCTGGCTGTAGAATGTAAAGATTTGAAAAACAGAAGGTTGGTCAGATCGAAAAACAGGTGGGCGCAGAGCTTGATGTGAGAGGGCCTGATATCAGACGATTTCCTCAATTGTTCCGCCCGGTTTGAGGCTGAACCGGCTGCCGCGCCATTCGACCGTGGTGCCGAGAAAGGAGAGTGCCCAGCTGCAGAAGGAGAGCAGGTCGCGCACCGGCAGCAGCCAGAGCCATCGGGGAAGAATCCGGTCCCTTACAAAGCGTGTGCTGTAGATGGTGGCGACGGTCATACGGGTGCCGTAGAGCAGCATCACGGCAGCAAGGGCGGTGAAAAACGTCGGCGCTGCCAGCACGGCCAGCAGTAGCCCGGGAAAGGGGAGGGTGATCCCGGAGGCCAGGTAGCCGCCTGGCCGGCTGACCCGCATGGTGCGGGCCCAGCGCAGTTGGCGGGTCAGGACGGTGGTGAGGCGTTCAGCCCTGATGCTGCTCTCCACGAAACACGTGTCAAGTACGATTCGCCAGCCGGCACGGTGAACCTTGTTGCCGAGCTGGTAGTCGTCAGCAAGGTACTCGACAAGTGCCGGGAACCCGCCGATGTCCTCCAGCGCCCGGCGTCTGACAGCCATGGAAGCCCCCAGGGCGAACGAGAGCCCTTCCAGCTGCAGGGCCACCAGCACGTTGGGGATCATCTCGGTGGTGAATCCGGTCGCTTCGACGGCGGCAGCGATGCCGTCAACATCAGACGTTCGGTAGGGAGAGGTCACAAGGCCGACGTCCGGTTCTTCGAAGTGGGCTGTCACTGATCGCAGGTAGTCAGGCGATACCCGGATGTCGCTGTCGCAGACGATGATGATGTCGTGACGGACGGAAGAGAACGCGTTGATCAGGTTAGAGACTTTGTAGTTCGGACCATGGATAGCCGGGTTGACCACCAGTGTGATGTCATGCCCGGGGAAATCTGCCTGTAGCTGCCGGATGACCGGAATGACCGCATCATCGGCCGACGCAGCGGCAAAGACGATCTGAACAGCTCCCGGATAGTTTTGTCTGCAGAAGGAGGCGAAATTGTCGTAGCTACCGGCATCCATGCCTTTGACCGGTTTGAGAATGCTGACAGCCGGGATTTGGGGCCGGGGGGCAGAGGTGGGTTGCACTTGGGCACCCTGCCCCGGGTCGCTGAAGAACTGCCGGCCGCACCAGAAGGTCAGCAGGCTGTAGATCGTTGCCGGGGTGATGGCGATGAACGGCAGCAGTTCGCGGATCATTCAGTGGCGGCCTTCTGGATGAGTATCAAGCGCGGGGCGGACGGGGCGACGTTCATCTGCCCCATTTCCCAGGTATGGAAGCGGCGCGGGTCGAGTCCGGCTGCCCAGGCTGCCACGGCATCATGCTCCCGGGCCCCTTCAGGATGGCCCGGGTACAGGGTGGCGGCGATGATGCCGCCGGGGATGATGAGCGTCAGGGCAGAGTCGAGGGCGACCAGCGTCGTTTCGGTGGTCGTGGTCAGGCCCCGGTTGCCGCCCGGCAGGTAGCCCAGGTTGAAGAGCACCGTCGCCACCGGTTCACGCAGTATGTCGCCCATGGATTCATGGCTGCCGTTGATCAGTTCCACCCGGTCGAGCATGCCTGCTGCGGCAAGTTTGCCACGGGTGGTTTCGATGGCCTCCTGCTGGATGTCGAAGGCCCATACCCTGCCGGTCTGGCCGACCAGCTCCGCCAGGAGCAGCGTGTCGTTGCCGTTGCCGCCGTTGATCGTGTCGTTGCCGGCCCCGCCGACCAGCGTGTCGGCACCGTCCTCGCCCCACAGCACGTCGTTGCCGTTGCCGCCGACCAGGCTGTCGTCGCCGTCGCCGCCGTCCAGCGNNTTGCCGTTGCCGCAGGTGGCATCGACGGCCCGGTTTCCTGGTGTGACGAAGGTCTGCGCAGCCAGATGCGACAGGGCGACCGGGCCGCGCAGCTGCGGGGTTATGCGTGATGGGGCTGGCATGGAGCGGAAGGGTAGCAGAAACAGGCTGATACCGCCACCGGGAATTTTCATTTGCGTGTGTTTCGATAACCGGGTAGAACCATCGGCATGATACTGAAATCGCCGATAGGCAGTGAACTGAACGGCAGCCGCCTTGACGAGGCGGTATCAAAGCTGTTTGCAGGGGTCAGCAAGTCCGAGGCNNCGGAGGATCATCGACCGGGGGGGCTGTACCATCAATGCCGTCATGGTGCGGGTCGCCTCCCGGCCGGTCAAGGCAGGCGATGTCATCTATATTGGTGTCATGGAGCCGGGGCGCTACCATGACCTGGAGTTGCCGCCCGAAGCGTTGCTCTATGAGGACGACGACCTGGTCGCCCTCAACAAGCCGGAAGGGGTCAACAGCCAGCGTACCCCCTACCAGCTGAAGGGGACGCTTGAATACTGGGTATCGGAGTATTTCCGCACCAGGGGAATTAACGAGCCCTGCCGGGTCGTGCATCGGCTTGACCGGGGCACGACCGGCGCCATGGTGTTCCCGAAGCATAAAAAGGCGGCCGCCTGGCTTTCCGGCTGTTTCAAGGACGGAATGGTTGAGAAGTGTTATCTGGCTCAAGTTTGCGGTGTCCCGCAGCAGGAACACTGGACAGTCGATGCTCCGGTCGGGCCGCTCGGCAAGGGGAGGCAGGGTGTGGTTGACAGCGGCCGTCCGGCGGTGACCCACTTCCGGATGCGTGCCTGTGGTCATCGGTATTCACTGGTCGAGGCCCAGCCACAGACCGGCCGCACCCACCAGAT